>DATKVD010000076.1:0-5651 GCA_035530235.1 Planctomycetota bacterium
TTCCTCACCGGCAAGGTGGCCGAACGCCGGGGCACGCTCACGATGGCCAACCCGGAGTTCGAGGTCATCTCGCCCTTCGACGCGGACGAGGAGTCGTCGGAAGCGGACGTCCTGGGCATCGTGCCGGTCTATCCCCTGACCGAGGGGCTGAGACAGTTCCAGCTCCGGCGGATCATGCGGAACGCCATCGAGACGTATGCCGGTGAGGTCGAGGAGGTCATCCCGGCGGGGCTTCTGGAATCGAGAAGCCTGCCCGGCATCCGTGAGGCGCTCGGGGACGTCCACTTTCCGAAGACGCCGGGCGCGGCCGACGCCGCCCACCGACGCTTCGTCTACGAGGAGTTCCTGCTCCTCGAATGCGCGATGGCGATGCGCCGGGCGTCCGTCCGGAAGGAGCCCTGCCCCTACCAGGTCAAACTCACCGGGAAGATCGACGAGCGCATCCGCGCACTCCTCGACTTCGACCTCACCGACGACCAGGAGAAGGTGATCGCCGAGATCACCGCCGACCTCGCACGCACACACCCCATGAACCGGCTCCTCCAGGGCGACGTCGGCTCCGGAAAGACCGTCGTCGCCCTCTACGCGATGCTCGCCGCCGTGGCCAACCGCTTCCAGGTGGCTATCATGGCCCCGACCGAAATCCTCGCCACGCAGCACTACGAGACGTTCAAGGGGTATCTCGCGAAGAGTCGGGTGCGGATGGCGCTTCTGATCGGGGGATTGAGTGCGGCCGCCCGCAGGGACGTGCGCGAGCGCATCGCCCGGGGCACACTCGACATCGTCTTCGGCACGCACGCCCTCATCGAGGAGGACATCGAGTTCAAGCGGCTGGCGCTCCTCGTCGTGGACGAGCAGCACAAGTTCGGGGTGGTGCAGCGTGCGAAGCTGCGCGAGAAGGGACGATCCCCGCACTGCCTGGTGATGACGGCGACCCCGATCCCGCGCACGCTCATGCTCACCGTCTTCGGGGACCTCGACGTCTCGACCATCGAGCACCTGCCCCCCGGCCGGAAGCCCATCGAGACCTCGCGCGTCGCGCCCGGCGAGATCGACACGGTCTTCGACCTCATCCGCAAAGAAGCCGCCGCCGGGCGACAGGCCTACATCGTCTATCCGCTCGTCGAGGAAAGTGACACCATCGAGGCGAAGGCCGCCACCGCCATGCACAAGCGGCTCAGCGAAGCCGAATTCCCGGAGCTGAAGGTCGGTCTCCTGACCGGCCGGATGTCCGCCGACGAGAAGGACGCGATCATGCGCGACTTCCGCGACCGGCATATCGACGTCCTCGTCGCGACCGTCGTGGTCGAGGTGGGGCTTGACGTCCCGAACGCCACGGTGATGGCGATCGAGAACGCCGAGCGGTTCGGGCTCTCGCAGCTCCACCAGCTTCGCGGACGCATCGGACGGTCGGGATTCCAGAGCTACTGCGTCGCGGTGGCGGCGCCTAAGACCCAAGACGCCAAGGCCCGGCTCAAGGTTTTCGAGGAGTGCTCGGACGGCTTCCGCCTCGCGGAGGAGGACCTGAAGATCCGCGGCCCCGGGGAGTTCTTCGGCACCCGACAGCACGGCGTACCCGAACTCAGGATCGGGAACATCGTCACCGATTACGAACTCCTGCGTCTCGCCGCGGCGGACGCCCGCGAGATCGTCGGCACCGACGAGACCTTGCGCTCGCCGAAGCTCCGCACCTTACGACGTGCGGTCCTGGCCCGTTTCGGTGAGACCCTCGAACTCGTCGACGTCGGATGAAAAAAGTACCAGGTACTTTTTTCAAAACGTCATTTTTGGCTCAATAAGGGGGTTTGTGGCGTGGAAAAAAAGTACCAGGTACTTTTTTTGCCCCCTGCATGGATGTCACAGAGAGCTGGGGAGACGCCATGGGCAAGGCACAGAAGCTGGACCTCTACAAGGAGCACAAGGCGGAGTACGTGACGCCGAAGACGCCGGTGGTGGTGGAGGTGGGGCCGGGGATGTATCTGACGATCGAGGGTGAGGGTCCGCCGGCGACGGAAGCGTTCCAGGCCAAGCTCGGCGCCCTCTACAGCGTCGCGTTCACCCTCAAGATGACGCGGAAGTTCGCCGGCAAGGGCGACTACAAGGTGTGCAACCTCGAGGGGCTCTGGTGGGTCGCCGGGAAGAAGGGCACGGGCTTCGCGGCGGCGCCGCCCGGGAAGTGGCGGTGGAAGCTCATGATCCGCTTGCCGGATTTCATCACCGAAGAGGACCTCGAAGACGCGAAGCAGGCGCTCCTGGCCAAGAAGAAGCCGCCCCAGTTCACCGAGGTCGAGCTGGAATCTTTCGAGGAGGGTCCGTGCGTCCAGGTGCTGCACCTCGGGCCCTTTGCGGACGAGGGCAAAACCATCCGGGCCATGCACGCGTTTGCGAAGGCCGAGGGGCTCACGCTCCACGGCCTGCATCACGAGATCTATCTCTCCGACCCGCGACGGGTCGCCCCCGAACGGCTGCGCACGATCCTCCGACACCCGGTCCGCCGGGACACTAGTGCTCTGTTAAGAAAGTCAGATTAGATTTCTCTTGAAGACGTGCCACGGCTGGCTTGTCCAGCCGTGCGTAGCCCGACGCATCAGCACGGCTTGCAAGCAAGCCGTGGCACTCCTTCAAACACAAGGCGTATTCTTTAACAGAGCACTAGCAGGTGCCAAGATTGTCATTCCGAGGAGTCCCGATTCTTGCCCGCCTCGGGCGGGCATCGGGAGGACGAGGAATCTTGCCCCGCATCCATGTGAATGCCCGGCTTCGCCCCGAGAGAGCGGATGTTCCCGCCGTGTCGTGGCCAGATCCTTCGCTTCGCTCAGGATGACAGCGCTCGCAAGCGCCCCGTCAGCGAGGTCACTCCGTCTTGGCCAACGCCGTCGAAACGGGCGGGCACTTCGGGCCCTCGTTCCCGGAGAGGTCCACTGCCGAGACGGCGTAACGGTGAAGGTGTGCGCCTCGCGGCGCGATGGCGGTGTCCACGTAGAACCGTCCGCACTTGAGACGCTCCTCGACGCGCTTCCCGCTGCGATAGACGTAATAGCCCAGGACGTCCGGCTCGGGGTTGGCGTCCCAGTGCAGTTCGTAGGCGTTGAAGCGTGGGATGACGCGCAGCCCCGTCGGCGCGGCGGGCGGCACCTTGTCGTTCGGCGGATCGATCACCTTATTGTCCCTGAAAACACAGCTCTGGAGCCCGTCCCCCTTGGCCCGCCAGGCGGGGACGTTCTCCTGCCACCTGTCATTGGCCTTGACGAAGGTGTTGCCCTCGATGCGTGATCCCCTGGTCCGGTCGTCCACCTCGACGCCCGCGGTCCCGGCCCAGATGAAGTTGTCCCTGATGACGACCCCGTCGCCGGTGTTCGTGAGTGCGAACCCCCAGGCGGGCCGCGACGTGTCGTTGTGCCGGACGATGATGCGGTTCCCGGTGACGGTGACGTTGTTGAGCTGCGGGGGGTTCCCGGGACTGGTGCAGAGCAGGAGCCCGATGGTGTTGGAGGTGTCGTCGCCGATGACCTCGTTGTTGACGACGAACAGGTTGTCGGTGATGCGGTTGCCGTTGCAGCCCGCGTCCCTCGCCCAGAGCCCGTAGCAGCGGTTCTCGGGATAGAAGCCGCCCCTGGCCGTCGAGGTGTAGCGGACGTCGACGACGTTGTGATGCCAGTGGTTGTCGCCGCCGGTGGGTTCGAGTCCGCGGCCGTCGACGGTGACGATCTCGTTGTGGTCGATCTCGCACCCGGACGCCCGGATGTAGATGCCCTGCGGGGCCTTCTGCCCGCGGGTGCGCCAGTGCTGGATCCAGTTGTGATGGACGTGTGCGTTGATCTTCCCACGCTGGGTCGAGATGAGGATGCCCTGGTGACCGCCGACGATGGTGTTGTGGTGGATGTCGTGATCGGGGCCCGTCTCGGTGAGCGAGACGGCCCCGTACCACCCGCCCTCGGCGTCACCGTGGTTGACGATGTAGTTGTGATGCAGCTCGAGGCGGCTGGGGCCCCACACACTGAAGAAGTTCCGTCCCTGGTCCCCGCCGCTGATGACGGTGGTGGTGTGGTGGATGTTGGCGCCGTCGGCCCGGACGAACACGCACCTCGCACTCTTGTCGCGTCCGGCGCCCTGAACGACGGCGCCGTTCTTCAGCTCGATGTTCTCCGCGCCCCGCTCGATCAGGATGCCCCAGGGCGCCGTGAAGTAATACTTGTAGGACGCACTCGCGTCGGGCTTGAACGTCGGGCGGTACGGTTCGGTGTTGAAGGTGAGCGTGTGTCCGCCGAGGTCCACGACGCAGTTCTTCCCTTCGAAGGTGAACCCGCAGCCCTTCGCCGTCACGTCCTTCGTCATGACGTAGGTGCAGTCGGACTCCTTGTAGACGCCCGGTTCGGTGAGCTCGATGCGCTTCGGCTCGGGCGCAGGCGCCGGCTGCGGGACGTCCTGACCCGGAAGCATCACCGCGGCAAGAAGCACGCACAGGACGACGGCGGCATGCACGCATCCTTTCATTTTCTCTCTCCCACGTCCGTGTCTTGAGGAAAACCCGTTGCTTCCGGCCGGCATGGAACATACCATGTCCCTGCTATACGTGTTCCGCCTTCCGGCCGAAATGACGGGAAAAGCGCATGTGCGGCATCTGCGGGTTCGTCTATCGTGACCCGGAACGCCCGGTGGATGAGGACCGGCTGCGGGCGATGATCCGTGCGCTCTCTCACCGCGGGCCGGACGCGTCGGGAACGTACCTCGGTCCCGGCGGAAAGCAGGTCGCCCTCGGTCACACCCGTCTCGCCGTCATCGACCTCGAAACGGGCGACCAGCCGATGCACGCCCCACGCGGTGACGTGACCCTCGTCTACAACGGCGAATGCTACAACTTCCGTGAACTGCGTGCCGACCTCGAGGCGAAGGGTGTGACGTTCCGCACGCACTCCGATACCGAGGTGGTCGCCGCGCTCGTCGCCGGGCACGGCGCCGATGCACCGAAACTGATGAACGGTCAGTTCGCGTTCGCCGCGTGGAACCGCTCGAAGCGGCAACTCATCCTCGCCCGCGACCGGCTCGGGCAGAAACCGCTCTACATCTACCGGACCGACGACGAATTCGTCTTCGCGAGTTCGCTCGCGTCGCTCCTCGCGTTCGGAGCGATTCCCGTCGAAATCAACGCGGGCGCGCTCGACTCGTACCTTACGTTGGGCTACGTCCCCGGGCAGGAAACGATCTTCAAGGGTATTCGCCGGGTCGCGCCCGGCGGATATCACGTCGCCTTCGGGTCCTTCGGGTGGTATGAATCACTGCCGGAGGCGCCGCCCGAACCGCGCAAGGTGAGCGACGACGAGGTCCGCCAATCGATGACGGACGCCGTCCACCGACGCCTCGTGAGCGACGTGCCCTTGGGCGCGTGGCTCTCGGGCGGGATCGATTCGTCGATCGTCGTCGCGCTGATGAGCGAACTCACGGATGACCCCGTCCGCACGTTCGCCATCGGCTTCGGCGACCCGCTCTACGACGAGCTGGAGTACGCACGCGCCGTTGCCGAGCGTTTCGGCACCGACCACCACGAGTTCATCGTCGAGCCGAAGTGCGCCCGGGCCCTCGAGACGCTGGTGCCGCTCTTCGGCGAGCCGTTCGCCGACTCGTCCGCGATCCCCACGTGGTATCTCTCGCGC
>DATKVD010000077.1:0-18572 GCA_035530235.1 Planctomycetota bacterium
GTGCAGGATGATCGCCAGCGCCCCCTTCGGCAGCACCTTGCGCTGGTGGATGTCCATCGTCACGGGCAGCGCCTCCTCGACGGGCGTGCGGTTGAACCCGCCGGGGCCGTAACTGTTCTTGCCGCCCACCATCAGGAAGCCGACGCCCGAGTTGAAGACGGCGTCACGCACCGCCCGCAGCTGTCCGATGTCGAACGCGTCCGCCGGAACGTTCACGAACACCACGCAGTCGTAGGGCAACAGCGACAGGGCGTCCCGCGGAAACTCATACGACCCCACCGTCTCCACCGCACGGTCGGCCTTCCTGATCGATTCCAGGAGGTGCTGCCAGTCGCGCTCGTCGCCCTCCGGATCGGTCACCACCAGCACCTTCCCTTCGCCCTTCAGGTAGATGTAGTTGATGGCGGTGTTGTTCTCGGTCCGTCCGTCCTTGCCGACGGGGGCCTCGATGGCCGCGACGTATTCGTAGTACCCCGGCTCGCGCAGGTAGAGCGGCAGCGTGTAACGGTTCTTGCCGGCATTGTAGTCCACGTTGTCCTGATAGATGACCCGCCCGTTCTCGCGGAGCGTCAGCTGGCCGCGGCCGGCGTTCCGCGACGACAGCACCACCGACGCCTCGTAGGTCTCACCGACCTTCACGCGACGCGGCATCTCCAGCTTCTCCAGCCACACCTCGTCGTTGTAGGCATACTCGATGGGCAGCACGTCCACGGTGATGTCGCGTGCCTTCAGGTCGTCCAGCACGCTCAAGAGACTCCCCTCGGTCTGCGTCCCGTCACTGATGAGGACGATTTTGCCCTGGTTCTCCTCGGGCAGCATGGCGGCGGCCAGGGAGAGGCCCTTCTCGAGGTTGGTGGCGTCCTTGGCGATGCGGACGTTGATGGCCTCGAAGGGGAAGATCTTTCTGGGGGGCAGCTCGACGCCGGCGTCGCGGCCGAAGACCACCAGTCCCCCCTCGTTCTTGTTCTCGGGCTTGACGGCCGACGCCGTCTTCATCACGTACTTCAGCGCCTCGTCCGACGCCTCCTCACCGATGGAGTCGGAGATGTCCAGGGCGTAGACGACGGAGAGGACGTCGCTCTTGCGGACACTGCGGGGCTCCGCCATCAGCAGGATGAACACCCCCACCAGGCACAGTCGCGTCACCAGTGCCACGGGACCGCGCAGTCCCGCCAGACCGCCCAGGCTTGACAGCGTCACCCACCACACCCAGGGCGTGACCAGCAGGAGCAGGAACGCCCCCGGCGAGGTGAAGACGACGAAATCGCCCAGTTCGAGAAAGAGCACGATGCCGATGAAGACGACGAGGAAGCCGATGAGCGGGAGCGCCTGACGCAGCGTCACCCGTTTTCGAGGCGGCGGAAAGATGACCTGGATGAGTGACTTCGGCGTCACAGTTTCAGCTCCACAATGCGTCGGTTCCCGGTGTCGGCCACCCGCAGCCGCAGCTTCGAATCGATCGCGATGCCCCAGGGCGTTCGGAACTGGCCCGCGCCAATGCCCCGCGTGCCGAAGCGTCCCAGGAGTTTCCCGTCGAGCGTCACCTTGGACACCCGTCCCGCCCCGTACTCCACCACGTAGAGCGCGCGGTCCGAACCGAGCGCGAGGTCATATGGAAAGTGCAGGGACAGGGGATTCCCATTCTTCCCCAGCGTCCCCGCAAAGCTCCCGTCGTCGGTGAAGACCTGGATGCGGTTGTTGATGGCATCGGCGATGTAGAGCTTCCCCTCGTGCCATACCATCCCCGAGGGTCTCTGGAACTCGTCGTCCCCGGTGCCGAACGACCCGAACGCCGCGATGAACTTGCCCTCGGGCGTGAATTTCTGAACCCGGTCGTTGCCCCCGTACTCGCACACGTAGAGGACGCCCTTATCGTCCTGGACCACCGCGACCGGATAGATGAACTGTCCGGGCTCCTTTCCGAGACTCCCGAACCGCCCGACCTCGTTCCCCTGCCGGTCGAAGAGGAGGATGCGCTGGTAGTGGGTGTCGGCGACGGCGATGCGGCCGTCGGCGAGCAGACACACCCCCTCCGGGTTGCCGAGTTCCGTGTCGGGCATCCGCCATTGTCTGAGGAGAGAGCCGTTCTGGTCGAAGACGAGCACGCGTCCGCGCGTGTCGAGCACGATCACCTCGTCGCCGTGTCCGATGCCGATGGTCCGCGGCTGCGGGATCATCGCGCCGTCCGGGGGCATCGACCAGTGATGCACCTCACGGACGGAAAACACGGGCTCCGAACGCGGACAGCCCGCCAGCACGAGGGCAAACAGGAGGCAGAGCACGGCCTTCAAAGCGACCCGGTCCCCCGCACGCAACGCGTCACGGGCGGGACGATGGTAGAACCGGCGGCGCGTTCCGCCTTCGGTGTGCTCCAGCTCCACCTCGGCCACCCCTCCCTTGAAGCGTGAGGACGTGACGACGATGCGCCCGTTGGTCGACGGTCCGATGCTGAGTTCTTCGGGACGGATGCAGACCGGCCCGGTGCGTTCCTCGCCGAGCCAGAGCCTCGTCTCCTCGGGCTCCAGCCAGTTGCATTCCCCGAGGCATTCGGCCAGCTCGCGGGAGGCCGGACGACGATAAAGCGCCTCCACTTCCCCCTCGAAGAGCAGCCCGCCCTCACGCAGACAGATGACCCGGTCGGCCTCCGAGAGCACCGTCTTCGGCAGGTGCGTCGCGAAGACGAGCGACGCCCCCGTCCTCTTCAGATGGTCCCGGATGACCTCCCAATACCTGATGGCCTGGGCCGTGTCCACGTGGGCCAGGGGTTCGTCCATGACCATGACGGCGGCGTCCGCCAGGAGCGCCCGTGCCACCGACAGCCTCGACCTCTGTCCCTGGGACAGTTCGTCGGGGTACGACTGGCTCTTATCGGAAAGGTCGAAAGCGGCGAGCATGACGTCGACCTCGTCCGAATCGACCGCGACGTGCGGGGGCAGCACCCGTTCGAGGTGCTCGCGAACCTTGAGGTGCGGCCACAGCCCGGCGTCCTGGGGCACCCAGTAGACCGGGACGGCGTGGCCGCCGGTCTCGATCGCCTGCGTCAAGTGTCCTTCATCGGCCGACTCGAACGCGACGAGCAGGTTCAGGAGTGAGGTCTTGCCGGCTCCCGACGGTCCGAGCACCGCGGTGATGCCGGGGCCGATCTCGACGGTGACGCCGGCAAGTCGCGGCAGCACCCCGCCGGACAGCGTGACGTCTTCCAGTTTCCAGAGCGGGTTATCCATGGCTTCTGAGTCCGACGAAGACGCTGCGCCCGGCCTCGACGACCACGAGCAGGACGACGGGCACGAGAAACGCCGCCAGCACCATGGCGGAGAGTCCGGTGATCTGTCCGTAGTGCATGAGGTTGTAGAGTCTCACGAAGATCGGCGTCATTCCGGAAGGCGCCAGGAGCGCCGATGCGACGACCTCGAAGTATCCCCAGCAGAAGAGCAGGATGAGCACCCAGAGACGTGAGCGGGTCCTCATGTCCCAGACGAGTGCCGTGCCGCTCCGTCTGATCCCGGGCTCCGTCGAGCGGGTCAGAAGCACCGCCGCGTGCACCCCTCCACCCGGACCGAACGCGTGCAGCAGCACCCTGAGCAGCACCGCGAACGGGAAGAGAAGCAGCATGAGCGTGACAACCAGCGGCAGCGGCGTGTCGTACGCCGCACGCAGCGCCGTGAACTGAAACAGTCCCAGCACCAGCATCCCCAACAGCAGCGCACCCAGGAGTCCCGGCATCGAGAGCACGAACGCCGCGAGAAGTCTCCTTTTTGTCCGTGAAGGGGCACCCAACCGGCGTGAGATCGCGCCAGCGGCCAGGTAGGCGACGACCGCCGCGACTCCCGCAAAGAGGACGCTTGTCCCGACGTCGTCCGAGAGACCCGGGTTCTCCTTCAGCACCGAGAGTCCGAGCGCGCCGCCCTTGAGCACCACGGTCAAGGGCACAACCGTCGCCAGGCTGAGTGCGAGCGTCAGGTAGAGCCAGAGGAGGACGGCCGCCCCGGGGCGTGGGGCCCTCGGGCGTTCGGGGTCGAGTCGGGCCCCGCGCGTTCCCCCGAAGAGCACCGTCAGCACGGCGACCAGCAGCACCGCTTCGCACAGGATGGGCAGTGACGCCAGTCGGAGTGACTGGGCGAGCGGGAGTCCGCCGGCCTGGGCGTCGAAGAGCGACACGGTCCATGTCGTGACGTTCAGAAGACTCGCCATGTCGAATTCCGAGAAGGCGAAGAGGAAGACGACCGCGAACGCGACACACGCTCTTCTTGCAGGTCCATGGACGAAGAAGAGCAGCCGCTCCTGTAGCGCGGGGACCTGTGCCCCGCGGGCGCGGCCCACGGGTGGCCGCGCTACACCGAGGAGGAGCCGTCGGCAGTGGATCGCTTCCCGCGACAGTCCCGACGGCGCAAAGTGGAGTACCACCACCGCCACCGGCGTCAGCTTCACCGCGAGCAGCACGGCGTAGAGCAGCTCGTTCAGTGCCGGGTGGTGCACCAGTGACAGTGAGAAGTTGGAATAGGCGTATCCGACGAGGACGACGGGTGTGAGATAGGGCAGGAGGAGCAGTGTCCAGGCGGCGCGGCGTCCGGCGCGCCGCGCGTTGGCGATGAGGGAACAGACGGGGGGCGCCAGCGCGAGCGCGAATGCCCCCACGACCAGCGCCCTCAGGAGCGTCCAGCCACATTCCGCCGTCAGGGTCACTTCAGATACTCGGACTTAAGCCATGAAAGACAAGCCTTGCGTGCCTCGCCCAGTGAGGAGAGCGGGTAGCCGTCCCGGGCCCAGACGGCCAGTTCCCGCACGTCGGCGCTCAGACGATCCTGGTCCACCGCGCCGAGCGGGATCTGCCGCGACTTCGAGTTGGCCAGGGCCAGCTCCGTCTCCTCGGAGAGGAGGGTATCGACGAGTTTCCTGGCGGCGTCCGGTCGGCGGGTACCGTTTATGATACAGACGGTGTTAGGAATGCTGATGACGCTGCCGTCCGGGACACGCACCGGAAACATCGTGACGGGTTTCCCCTCGTCCTTTGCGACGAAGAAATCATCGGTATCGGTGAACCCGAAGTCACAGACGCCCTCGGCGACGAGGTTCTTGACGGTGGCGTTGCCGGTGACCTCACGGATGCCTCGCTTCCGGGTGTTGCGGTGCCAACTCTTCAGCTTCTCGGCGCCCCAGTGGTCCCACAGCACCGCGTAATGCGTGAGCGTCGTCCCGTAGAGCGGCTTGGCGACGGCCGTCCGGGACAGATCCCCGCTGTCGACGGCCGCGCCCAGCGCCTCCTCGGTCGCCGGGAGTTTCTCGGTGTTGACGATGAAGACACGCATGCGTGCGGCGAAGCCCGTCCACCGTCCCTCCGGGTCCTTGAAGGCGTCGGGAATGCGTGCGTACCCCGGACCCTTGTAGGATGCCAGCACGCCGCGCTCGGCGAGGTCGAGCGTCCCGAGGAGTTCGTTGTTCCAGAAGACGTCACACCGTGGGGCGTCCTTCTCCCGGATGAGCCGCTCCACCAGGCCCAGGGACTTGGTGGCCTCGGTGTCGAACACGATACTGACGTCGATGCCCGACTCCTTCTCGAACGCCCGGAGGATTTTTTCCGAGTAGATCGAATCGTGGGCACAGTAGACGACGAGCCGGTCGCCGCCGCCCGAGCGCAGGAGCCACCACGCCCCGAGCAGTGCGACCAGGCACACGGGCACCACGACCCGCAGGAGGACGTCGGCCGCCGCCCGACCGGCCTCGCCCCTACTTCTCTTCCGGCTGGGCATCCTTTGCCCCCATGCTGTCGAAATACTTCCGGACCGCGTCGTGGTACCCGGGCGGGACCTGCTCCCGAAGGATCGCTTCACTGACGCCCTTCTTCACCTCCGCCACCTGTTTCTGGTAGTCGATGTTGGCCTGGCCGGTGGGTGCGCTTCCACGGGTCTTCCACTTGAGCAGGATCTTCCCGGCGGTCATCGACGAGCGAGACTGCTCACTGGTGTAATCGGTTTCCAGTTCGTCGTCTTCGGGGGCGACGTTGCCCTTGCCGGTGCCTTCGCCCCCCATCCCGGGTCCGACGCCCTTGCCCTTCATCATCTCCTCGAAGAGCTTGGCATAGTCGCCGATGCCCTCACACCCCTCGCACTGCTTGCCGTCGAGGGCGTTGAGCTTGTTGAGTCGCTTGGCGAGCTGAAGGGCCTTGAGTGCCTCTTCGAGGTTCTTGAGGTCCTGCATGCTCTGGGCGAGTTGAGCCAGTTCGAGTTCACTCAGGTTGAGGGATTCCTGGAGGGCTTCGAGGGCCTCCTTGGAAAGTCCCTTGGCGCCGGCGAGTCCGAGCTGGTCCATGGCCCGGGCGAGGGCACTCGAGCAGGGACGTGAGTTCAGGTCCTTCTCCACGAACTCCGCCAGGTCCTTGAGTTTCTGGCGGATCTCCTCACGGATCTGGGCCGCCTCGGCGCCCTTCGAGAGCGTGCTGAGCTTCCGGGCGAGGTTGGCGATCTCGGCGATCTCCTTGCGGAGTCCCGACGTGTCGCCCCGGGCGACCTGCTGCTGCCACTCGGCCTCTTTCTGGAGACTTCGGGACCCGAAGCGCTGTCCGGTGGGACTGCGGGTGAGGGCGTCGCGCAGCCGACGCTCACTCAGCTTCTGCCACATCCCCCCGACGTGTTTCTGCTTGTCGTTGAGACTCTGGAGGTTCGCCTGCATCTCGACGGGCTTCATCCGGTTGAAGGTCTGCTTGAGGTCGGTCAGGGCGAGGTCGACTTCCGTGGCCCGTCGGGTCTCGGCGTCGCCCTTCTTGAGCATGGCCTTGCGGAGGGCGACGGCCTTGCGCGTCTCTTCGAGACGCTTGCGGCGCTCGGCGTCACGCTCACGCGCGTCGTTCTTGCCCAGGAGGTCGTACTGAGGCAGGAACAACACCCCGGCCGCCGCCACCAGCACCGCCAGGACCACGTTCCGCGTCTTCGGCAGCCACGAGAACGTCACGACGGCCCCCGGCTCGATGCCCGCCGCCCGCGACTCCGCCGAGTTCAGCACCAGGGGCTTGAACTCCCCGTACGCCCGCTCGATGACCGACGCCGTGAGGAAGACGTCCTTGGTGTTCATTCGCGTGTCGATCAGGCGTGCGGATTGGGGGCTTGTGGGGTGGTGCATGAAGACGACGGCGAGGATCAGCGCGGCGGCCGCCGCGCCCGCCGCCGGCAGCAGTCCCGAGAGCGTGGTCGGGTCGAAAAAACGCCCCGGGATGACCGCAAGGAAGCGGCTGACGAGCAGGCAAACGGCGTAGAGCGCCGCAAGAATGAGGAAAAAGAGGTGAAATCGCGATCCCAGTGAGACGATTCGCTGTCGGATGCCCACCCGGCCGATGAGTCTGGCGGTCCTGGGTCCCATCTGTCATACCCCCCGAGTCAGAAGGACAGGTGTCTCCTGTATTTATGGTATTGTGAATCGACGATATTTCAAGGGAAAAGGCGTTGCCGGGGGCATTTCAGCGCCCGGAGCACCGCTGCACTATTGTATCTGACCTCTCGCGGCTCGGCCAGTTCACCGGAAACGGAAAAAAACGTCTTTTCCCTGGTTCCCGCAGACCGCGTTTGACTTGGATGGCTTGCCCCCATAGAATCCTCCAAGAATACGTGGCCGCCGTGGCAGCGACGGGAGAAAATGCGGTGCCGGCGCACCGGCGCCGCGGATGACGTGACCGAACTCACGGCAGAACGTGACCGAACGAAGGAGGAAACGGTGCCTCGAAACAGGGAGCCGAAGCGGAAAAAGAGGAACTGGCGGTCGGGTTTTGCACCGTCCGAGGCCATCCAGCGGGTGCGGCCGACGGAGAGTGACGCGTATCTCTTGAACCCGCACAAGGGGACAACGACCTTCCAGAGGTTCAACGGAGACCCCATCTACCCCGGGCTCAGGTGGAGCGACGCGGTGGGGCCGACGGAATTCAAGCCGTTCCGGGGCGACTGGCGCAGGCTTCACAACCCGCGCAATCCCGACACGCGCATCAGCTACTGCCGGTGGGTGTGGGGGGTGATTGAGCCCAGGAAGGGCAAGTACCGGTGGGACATCATCGAGGGGGCGCTGAAGGCGGCCGCCGAGCGCGGACAGACCCTCCAGGCAAGGCTCCAGCCGAGCGCCGGACGGGCCCCCTACCCCGACTGGTTCTGGAAGTCGGGGGCGTCCAAGTGCAAGACCGACGACCTCCATCCCGACTTCAACTGCCTCGCCTACGTGGTCCACTGGACGGACGTCATCCGTGCGTTCGGGAAGCGCTTCGACGGACACCCGGACCTCGAGAGCTTCGACGTCGCCTACGCCGGGGGGTGCGGCGAGACCGGCGGCAACGCCACGCCTGAGACCGCCGAGCAGCTCGTCGACGCTTACCTCGACAGCTTCACCAAGACGCAGCTCCTCGGGATGCTCGGCACCCACGGCTGCAAGTACGCCAGGGCGAAGGGCGTGAACATCGGCTGGCGCTCCGACTGCTTCGGCGACATGCACATGCTCAAGGGACACCCGGCTGTCCCCGACGGTCTCAACTGGAACCACATGTACGACGCCTACCCCAAGGAGATCTGGCAGTGCGGGCTCGAGGACGCCTGGAAGACCGCACCCATCACCTTCGAGACCTGCTGGGTCGTCGGCCACTGGTATCGCGAAGGCTGGGACATCGACTGGATCCTCGACTTCGGCCTGCGCAACCACTGCTCGGTGTTCATGCCCAAGTCGTGCTACATCCCGAAGCAGTGGGAGAAGAAGATCGACGAATTCAACAAGCGTCTGGGGTATCGCTTCGTCCTGCGACAGCTCATGCTGCCCTTGGAAGTGAAGCCCGGCGGACGTTTCAAGGTCGACGTCTCGCTCGAGAACAACGGCGTCGCGCCCATCTACCGTCCCTATCGCCTCGCACTTCGATTCCGTCAGGGCAGGCACGAGGAGGTCGTCCGCTTCGAGGCCGACATCCGCACGTGGCTGCCCGGGACGATCTGGTTTTCCGAAACACTTCCCGTGCCGAACACACTCAAGAAGGGGGAGGTGAAGCTCGACCTCGGCATCGTGGACGCGAGCGACACCCCCGTCGTCCGCTTCGCCATGAAGGAACTGCTCGCCGACGGCTGGCACCCGATGACCAGCATGGACGTGGTATAGGAGGACCCCGATCCATCGGGGCCTGTCACCCATTGATGCCGGACAAGAATGTCCGGCCTCCTGTCGCACAGGTTGGGGGAGCCTATTGTGTGGTCATGGGGACGACGTGCTCTGCCGCTCATGGTTGTCTTTGTGCTTGCGCAAGTGGCAGTCTCCGCCCAGGAGAAGGTCATCGCCGAAGGCGGCGAGGACTGGCGCAAGCCCTTCGGGCCTAAGGAGGTCATCCAGCGCGTCAAGCCCACCGAGAGTGACGAGTACCTCTACAACCCCCACAAGGGCACCACCACGTTCCAGCGGTTCAACGGCGACCCGCTCTATCCCGGCAACCGCTGGAGCGACCGGGAGGGGCCCGAGACGTTCGAGCCCTTCAAGGGCGACCCGAAGACGCTCGAGAACCGCCGGTACCTCCCCACCACCATCAGCTACTGCCGGTGGGTCTGGAAGGTCATCGAGCCGGAGAAGGGGAAGTATCGCTGGGACATCATCGACGGGGCGCTCAAGGCCGCCCAAGAGCGCGGGCAGACCCTCCAGGCCCGGCTTCAGCCCTGTGCGGGGGGGTCCGGGTTTCCCCAGTGGTTCTGGGACACCGGTGCCCGACGCCAGGGACGGGGCCGACGCGGCGGCATGCCCGATTTCAACAGCCCCGAGTACGTCGAGCACTGGACGGACCTCATCCGCGCGTTCGGCAAGCGCTACGACGGACACCCGGACCTCGAGAGCTTCGACGTCGCCTATGCCGGCTCGTGCGGTGAGACCGGCGGCAACGCCACCGTGGAGACCGCCGAGAAGCTGGTCGATGCTTACCTCGAAACCTTCAGGAAGACCCAGCTCATCCTCATGCTGGGTACCGACGGCTGCACGTACGCCGCGCGTAAACACCCCGGCCGCTTCGGCTGGCGCGTCGACTCCTTCGGCGACGTCCACTCCGGTGAGTTCCCGGGCGAGGTCCCCGAGAACATGAACTGGAACCACATGTACGAGACCTACCCGAGGTCCCTCGTCCGGTGTGGCATGGAGGACGCCTGGAAGACCGCCCCCGTCACGCTCGAGACCGGCTGGACCGTCGGACACTGGTACGACCGCAAGTGGGACATCGACTTCATCCTGGCGTGGGGACTGCGCAACCACGCCTCGGTCTTCATGCCGAAGTCGTGTTACATCCCGCGGGAGTGGCACGAGAAGATCGAGGCGTTCAACAAGCGTCTCGGCTACCGGTTCGTGCTGCGGCAGGTGACGTTTCCCCTCGAGGCGAAGCCGGGCCAGGGGGCGAAGTTCGACGTCTACCTCGACAACGTCGGCGTCGCACCCATCTACCGCGACTACAAGCTCGCCGTCCGCTTCAAGCAGAAAGACGTCGTCGAGGTGGTCCCTTTCGAGAACGACATCCGCACGTGGCTCCCGGGACAGGTCTGGTTCTCCGAACGCATCCCCTTCCCCGGGACGCTGCGTCCGGGGGTCGTCAGGCTCGACCTCGCCATCGTCCATCCCGAGACCCGAAAACCCGTCGTCCGGTTCGCCATCAAGGAGATCCTCGACGACGGCTGGACTCCGCTTCGGTACATGGACGTGCTGGAGTAACACGGTCGGCGACGGACCGCCCAAGCGTGGCGGGGCTCCTGTCCCGCCACGTTGCGTACACGTCGGTTCGACTTCCGGTTGCCTTTGCCCGAGGGTGTGCTACTATGATAATGGGGCGTCCCGACGGGACGCCGAGAACCATGACGCCTGACTGAGGACACCGAATGGACACCGTAACGATTGCCGGCGTGGAAACGAGCCGGTTCATCCTCGGGTCGAACCCGTTCAGCGGGTTCTCACACCAGGGCGTGGACCGTGACCGCGATATGAAGCGGTGGTACACCGTCCAGCGCATCAAGGAGACCCTGTTCGAGGCCGAGCGTCTGGGCATCACGACGATCATCGCCCGCACTGACTTCCACGTCATGCGGATGCTGCTCGAGTACCGTGACGAGGGCGGGACGTTGCAGTGGTTCGCGCAGACCTGTCCGGGCGTCGGCCCCACCGAGATGTGCGTGCGACGCGCGGCCGCGATGAACGCACGGGCGTGTCACGTCCACGGGGGTGTCATGGATTACCTCGTCGCGCAGGACGAGACCGACGAGGTGCAGCCCGCGGTCGACCTCATCCGGGAACTCGGGATGATCGCCGGGATCGCCGGTCACAACGTCCGCGTCTTCGAGTGGGCCGAGGAGCACCTCGACTGCGACTACTACATGTGCTGCTACTACAACCCCACCCGACGCGACGACGACCCCGAACACCCGCACGGCGCCGAGGAGAATTACCGTGATGAGGACCGTGAGGCGATGGCCGACTTCATCGCGAAGGCGTCGCGACCGGTCATTCACTACAAGGTGCTCGGCGCCGGCCGCAACGACCCGGCCGACGCCTTCGCACGGGTCGCACGCACCATGCGACCCACGGACGCCGTCTGCGTCGGCGTCTACACCGGTGACGACCCGAAAATGCTGGAAAAAGACGTGCGGCTGTTCGAAGAGGCAATCAAAGCACGCAAGGTGTAGCGCGGCCACCTGTGGGCCGCGAGTCTTTCCCGGCAGAGACGCGGGGCACAGGTCCTCGCGCTACAGGACAGACCAGCGACGGGGGACGAGATGCACAGGATCACGTTGGGCGACAGCGGGCTCGAGGTATCGAGCATCTGTTACGGAAGCTGGCAGCTTTCGCCGAAGTTCTGGGGCGACCAGCCGAAGGACGTGCTGATCAAGGCGATGCGTCGGGCGTTCGAGGTGGGCGTCAATTTCTACGACACGGCGGACGCCTACGGTGACGGGCTCGCCGAGAGGGTGATGGGTGAAGCGCTCGAGGACCTGCCGCGCGACGAGATCGTCGTCGCCACCAAGGTGTTCCACCACTTCTATCCGGACGGCCACCGTCACGGCGACCTCTCGAAGGACTACATCCTCGCCGAGTGCGACGCACAGCTCAAGCGTCTCCGCATGGACACCATCGACCTCTACCAGTGTCATTCGTTCGACCCGAGCACGGAGCTGGCCGAGACGGCCGACGCGATGGAGACGCTGAAGAAGGCGGGGAAGATCCGTGCCTACGGGCTGTCGAACTTCACCGTCGAGCAGATGAGGCTGGCGCGGAAGCACGGGAATTTCACCACCCTTCAGCCGCGGTTCAACCTGATGCAGCGTGAGACCGAAGACGACGTCCTGCCCTCGGCCAAGGCGAACGGCATGGGCACGCTCGTCTTCAGCCCGCTCTTCCTGGGGATGCTGACGGGCAAGTATAAGGGTACGGAGACCTTCACCGACCTCCGTGTGCGCCACGGGAGCTTTCAGGGGGAACGGTTCAAGGAACTGGCCGGCCGCGTCCAGGCGCTCGCACCGATCGCCCGGAAGTACGACATGAGCATCGTCCAGCTCGTCCTCGCCGTGACGCTCCAGCACCCGCTCATCGACGTTGCCATCGTCGGCATCAAGAAGCCCGAGCACATCGAGGAAGCCGCCGAGGTCATGGGAAAGACGGTCAGCCGCGAGGACTACTACGCCGTCCGCGACACCCTCGGCCGGGCCTGAGAAAAAAGTACCAGGTACTTTTTTTTGTGGCCGTATTTCGGCTCATAGGGGTGTTCTGCGGCACTTAAAAAAGTACCAGGTACTTTTTTTGTGAATGGGGGCGTCAGGACTGGGGTGCGTCGTCGCCGCGGTCGCGACGCTCGATGTAGGCCGCCAGAAGCTTCTTCGTGATCTCCCCCGGCACGCCGCCGCCCACCTCCACACCGTCGATCGTCCGGATGCCCAAGACCATCGGCGTCGTCCCCGTCAGGAACACCTCGTCCGCGGCGAACAACTCCGTCTTTGTGAACGGTCGACGGTCCACCGGGATGCCGAGACGTCCGGCGGTCTCGACGACCAGTCCCTGGGTGATGCCCGGCAGGATGTGGGGTCCGTCCTCGCGGGTGACCACGGTGCCGCCGGTGACGATAAACAGGCTGTCCATCGCACATTCGGTGACGATACCGTCGTCGCGGACGAAGATGGCGTCCGTCGCGCCGGCCTCGACGGCTTTCTGCCGGGCGAGGCAGTTGGGCAGGAGGTTGGTGGACTTGATGTCGCAGCGTCCCCATCGGATCTCGGGCGTGGTAATCATGGCGACGCCCTCGACCCAGATTTTCGGGTCGTAGACGGGCTGCGGGCGGACGGTGGCGAAGAGCGTCGGGGTCATGTCCGCGGGCCAGTTGTGCTTACGCGGCGCGACGCCCCGCGTGACCTGGAGGTAAAGGAACGCGTCGGCGATCTCACAGCGCCGCAGGCCTTCGACCGCGACGTCGCGGACCTCGTCGATCCGGACGCCTTCGAAGCGGAGTTCACGGACACCCCGTTCGAGACGGGCGAGGTGACGCTCGAGCGCCCACGGCCGACCGCCGTAGCTCACCACCACTTCGTAGAGCCCGTCCCCGAACAGATACCCACGGTCCTCCGCCGGGACCCTCGCCTCCGCCGGCGCCATCCACGTGCCGTTCAGATACGCAATCTCGCCCATCACGCGCTCCCCATCCGCCCGTGGGGACAGTCCCCTTCCCTCCCGGAGACTGCACGATACGATGTGGTCGTCGACGTGTCAAGCGAATCGCGGATGAGCGACGGTCGGTGGCTTGAAAACTCGTGTGAATCTGGTAATCTTAAGTGTTGGATGCACGGGGGCGATGGGTCCGACGGGAGACGAGGTGTGTCGAAGGGACAGCCAGGCAAGCGACGGGCGGCTCTTTTGGTGGCGGCCGCTCTCGCGGTGACAGTGGTGGTCGCGGGGGCGGCGCCGGTGCGCCGGCTCCACGAGCGGAGACTCCACGTGCTCTTCGGGGGCCGCGAGGTCCACGCGAGCGGAGAGGTCCCGGGGTTCTGCGCCCGCGTGGCGTACGACCTGGAGGGGTACGGCTCGGAGGCGTCCAGGGCGTCGGAAGGGGCGTGGGACACGTCGGGCGCCGACAGATCGACCGGGGCCTCGAAGGTGCTGCGGCTTCTGGCGGCCACGATCTACCGGGAGCCGGTGTCCCCGAGTTTCCTCACGATACGCTGTCCGTCTGAAGGGGCCGTCTTTCCGCCGAACCTGTGCGCGCCCTTCATCGAGTGGACGGACGTCGTCAACGACCTGTGGCAGGTGACGCTCCGCGTGACGGACACGCCGCGCGAATGGGTGATGCTGAGCCGCACGCGGCGGTGGCGCCTGCCGAAGACCGTCTGGCGCGAGATCGTCACGCACGCCGGCGCCTCGGACGTCGTGCTCCGGGTGAAGGGGGTGAAGCGTGCCGGGCTGTGGGGCCGCTCACGCGACGACGTTCACGTCTCGGAGGAGGTCCGCTTTCGCATTTCCGTCGACCCCGCCGACAACGCGATCGTCTACCGCCTGGTTGATCCGCCTTTCCTTGCCAGGAAGACCCCCGACACGTTCGTCCGGGACATACGCGGCGACGAGGTGAGGCCCTTCATCCGTGCCCGACGGGAATACTGCATCAACTGTCACCACTTCTCGTCGACGACGGGTCGTGACGGACGACTGGCCATCCAGGTGCGCTACCTGGGCGAAAAACCGACCGCCCACCGCACCTACCTGGCCGTCTGCGATTTGAAAACACAGCGGGTGACGAAGACGCGACTGCCGTTCAGCTCGGAGATGACGACGTTCATGTCGTGGTCGCCGGACGGGACGAAGCTGGCGACGTCGGCCAACCAGGACGTGTCGTCACTCGCGCCTTTCGTGCTGGACGCACAGAACACGATGCAGGAGAGTTCGGACCTGGCGGTCTACGACGTGTCGGCCGGGACGTGCGTTCTGCTGGAGGGGGCGTGCGAGCCGGACGTCCTGGAGACGTTTCCGAGGTGGACGCCCGACGGCCGGTCGATCGTCTACGGCTCGGCGCCGCCGGGACGTCACCCGCAGATGACCCGGTACGAGCTGAAGGTGATCCCGTATAATGACGGACGCGGCGGTGAGCCGCGAAGCCTGCCGGGTCCCGCACGTGCCGGCGGGAGCTGCATCTACCCGCGGTTCTCGCCGGACGGGAAGTGGTTCTCGTTCGTGCGGACGGCGGCCGGGTCGCTCATCAAGTCGTCGAGTGACATCTGGGTGATGCCCGCGACACTGGACGGCGACCCGTGGCGGCTCGAGAGCAACGTTTCCCACGCGGCGGATTCGTGGTACAGCTGGTCGTCGAACGGTCGCTGGATCGTCTTCACGTCGAAGCGCGACGACGGTGCCTTCGCACGGCTCTACCTGACGCACATCGACGACGCCGGTCACGCCTCACCCGCCGTGCGTCTGCCGGTGATGGAGCAGCCGCTGATGAGCTTCAACGTCCCGGAGTTCGTGGCCGAGGTGCCGACACTTGACGAGCAGACGTTCTTCAACGGACTGCGCATGGAGGAGAAGTCGGTTCGAGTTGAGCTGGCCGAGTCGCCGCCGCGCGAGTAAGTGACCACGCGCCGCGGCCCGGCCGGGAGGATCCCTTGCCCCGGAGAGGTCTCACGAGATGGATGGTCGTGGTCCTGGCAGCAGCGGCGGCGCTGGCCGCCGCCGTCGCCGCGACCGCTCTCTGCCGGACGTGGTTTGACCGCAGACTTCACGCCCTCTTCGAGGGACCCGAGGTGACGTCCACGGGAGCGCCGACGGGCTTCACGTCACACGTGGTGTATGACCTGAGCGAGTACGCGGACCCGTGGACGGGTGAAGGCGACAACGGTGCACTGCCCGCGTCGGTGACCGATCCCTCGCCGGAGTCGGGGCGGCCGGTGGACGTGACGGCGCCGGCGGTCTACCGGGAGCGGCTCGCCCCCCAGTTCCTCACCGTCACCTATCCGGCCGACGGCGCCGTCTTCCCGCCGAACCTGTGCGCCCCTTTCATCGAGTGGAGTGACCGTGCCAACGACCTGTGGCAGGTGACGTTGAGCATCCCGCGGCCTTCGCGGACATGGGTGAAGCTCAGTCACGCCCGTCGCTGGCGTGTGCCGGAGGACGTCTGGCGGGAAGTCCTCACGTGTGCTCCGGACCAGGTGGTGACGCTCCAGGTGAGGGGCGTCAGGCGGTCGGGGCTGTGGGGTCGTGCGCGGCCGGACGTCCACCTGTCCCGGCCGGTCCGCTTCCGCGTGTCCGCCGACCCCGCCGACAACGTCGTCGTCTACCGGCTCATCGACCCGCCCTTCATCAACCGGAAAACCCCCGACACGTTCGTCCGCGACATCCGCACCCTCCGCACCACGCCCCTCATTCGCGGGCACCGTGAATACTGCATCAACTGTCACACGTTCTCGTCGCGCACGGGACGTCGGGGCAGGATGGCCATCCAGGTGCGCTACGGCGGGAGCGGACCGGACGTCCCGCGCATCTACCTCGCGCTCTGCAACCTCGAGACGGGCGAGGTGTTCAAGCCGCTGATGCCGTTCACGCCGTCGGGGACGACGTTCATGTCGTGGTCCCCGGACGGCACCCGTCTGGCACTCTCGGCGAAGCACAAGGTCACCGCGGGCAGACCCCAGGTGCACGGGTCGCTCCCCACCGTTCAGGCCAACGCCGACATCGCCGTCTACGACGTGTCGGCCGGAAAGGCCTGGCTGCTGCCGGGGGCCAGTGAGAAGGGCGTCCTCGAACTGTACCCGTGGTGGACGCCCGACGGACGCTCGGTGGTCTTCGCCGCCGCCCCGGAGGGTCTCGATTCCAGGTACACGCGTCTCGGCATCCACGTCGTTCCCTATGCGGACGGGCGCGGCGGCAGGGCGGAGCCCGTCCCCGGTGCGTCGGACAACGGCCGGAGCAACTACTACCCGCGCTTCTCACCGGACGGCAAGTGGTTCTCGTTCGTTCAGTCCGACGGCGGGACGTTCGTCAAGTCGTCCAGTGACCTGTACCTGATGCCGGCCGACTTCAGTCGTCCGCCGGGACGGCTCGAATCGAACGCCCCCTGTGCGGCCGACTCGTGGTACAGCTGGTCGTCGAACGGCCGGTGGATCGTCTTCGCCACGAAGCGTGACGACGGCGCCTTCGCCCGGCTCTACTTCACCCACATCGACGATGCGGGACACGCCTCGGTGCCGGTGCGTCTGCCGATCGCCGAGGAGGTGCTCATGAGTTTCAACGTTCCGGAGTCCGTGACGGACGTGCCGTCCGTCGATGAGCCGACGCTTTTCGACGGCCTCCGCGTCGAGAGGCCCACCGTGCCCATCTCCGAAGCCGACGGGGGAAGAAAAGATGACTGAAACCACATCGAGCGTCGACGTGCAGCCGCCCGCTGAACCGGCAGGCCGGGGACCCGTCTGGCCGTGGATGGCGGTGCTCGTGCTGCTCACCCTCGGCGTGTTCACACCCGCACTCGACACCGGGACGTTCGTCAACGGTCCCGAGAGCCCCCTGCGCATCTCGCTTCTCTCCCATCCACGCAACATCCCCACCATCTTCACGCAGGACTTCATGATCTTCACCGAGGGACAGTACCGTCCGTTCAGCTACGCACTGGTGTCGCTGGTGCGTCCGATGGCGTCGGCCGACCACACGCTCTTCTGGCACCTGTGGCTGGTGGGGTTTCACGCGCTGAACGCGGTGCTGGTGTTCGCGGTGGTCCGGCTTTTCGTGCGTCGGGACGTGTCGGCGTTCGCGGCGGCGGCCGTCTTCGCCCTCCATCCGCTGGCGTCGGTGTTCGGCAACGGGATGGAGCGGTTCCACCACGTTCTCGCGGCGAGCTTCTACCTGGGGACGCTGTGGTGCTACGTCCGGTTCGCGCGAGGGGGACGGTACGGGACGTACGCGGCGGGAGTGGCGCTCTTCCTGTGCGGGCTGTTGACCTCGAAGGTGCTGCTCACGCTGCCGGTGCTGCTGCTGGTTTACGAGCTGCTGTATGCACGTCCGGGCGTCGTCCGGGCGGTGGCGAGGGTCCTGCCGTTCGCGTTCGTCTCCCTGGTGCTTTCGCCGTGCTGGCTCTTCTTCCGCCCGCACCCCCTCTTCTACATCTATCCGCCGTTCCCGGCGGGCTCGGGGTGGTTCTCGCTCTACACGTTCGTCGGCCGGACCGGGGTCTACCTGTGGGGTCTTGCGAGCGGGATGGGATTCGAGCGTCCGCTGGCGGAGACCGTCGAACGGGTCATGACCCCCTATCACGCGGGGTTCCTGCTGTGGCTGGGGGTGATCGTCGTCGGGCTCGTCTTCGCCGTGCACCGGCTCGTCCGCAGGCGCTGGCTGGGCCTGGGGATCGTCCTGGCCGGTCTCGGCGTGGTTCCCTACGTCTCGACGGTGTTTCACAATACGCGGGATTTCATCTCGTGGGACTACCTGTATCTGCCGCTCGCAGGGCTCGCGATGGCGGTGGGAGCGCTCGTCGACGCCGCGGCCGGCCTGAGACGACGCTCCCTTCGCACGGCGGTCGCCGTCGTCACCGTCGCCGGTCTCGGTTACTACGGTGTGATGCTGGTGGAGGCCAACGTGAGGAC
>DATKVD010000078.1:0-3119 GCA_035530235.1 Planctomycetota bacterium
TGGCCGTCCGAGTCGCGCGGGTGCTCTGTCTGTTGGCCCTGATCGGACTCAGCGTGGTTGTGCCGTCCGGCTGCTCGTCAAGACAATCTCCGCCCTCAGCGACCCCGCCCACGCAGACCGCCCAACCGGTTTATCCGACGATTGAGGAAGCCGCGGTCGCCGCCTGGGATATCCAGGGCCCCTGGCGGGGTTCCGATGAGAATCACGCACCGAGGAAGGAGGTCGTCGACTGCGCGGCCACCATCCGGCTGTGGAAGTCCAGACCGGAACTGCTGAAGAAGACGATGGTCGACCTCAACGGCGACGGGACCGACGACGTCCTGCTCTGTAACGCCAACTATGTCGACACCGACGGCAAGGAGCAGCACGTATGGGCCGGTGTGGGGCAATGGTGCCTGTGGGCGGTCATCGAGAACGTTGACGGCGCTTGGCGGGCCGTTGGCTGCGGCTGGGGGAGTTGTCCGCCGCGTGTGCAGACAGAGACGACCCGCGGTTGGCGAGACCTCATGAGCAACTACCATCTCAGTGTCAGCCAGGGCGTCAAGCAGTTCTATCAGTTCGACGGCACGCAATACAGACTCACGAAGAGGACCGACTGGGGCAGCCCGCCCAAGTCGTCGGATGATGACTCGCACGAGTGACGCTTGACTCGACGAAGGCGCGGCGATAAACTTCGCTATGTGGCGGGAGAGCAGGTCCGCCGAAGGAGGCGCGTGACATGAAGGTCGAAACCGAACTGGAAGCGGACGGGCGGTGGATTGCCGAGATCCCCGAGCTGCCCGGTGTGATGAGCTATGGGCAGACTCGAGAGGAGGCCGTCGCCAAGGTGAAGGCCCTCGCCCTCAGGGCGCTGGCCGACCGCCTTGAGCACGGAGAACAGGTCCCGCAGCTTGGCGAGTTCTTCGCGGTGGCGCGATGAGCCCATGGCCTTCGGCCAAGGCAAGTCACGTTCTGGCCGCTCTCCTGCGCATCGGCTGGTCCATCAAGCGGCAGGCGGGCGGTTCGCACAAGGTGCTGAGCCGTGCCGGATGGGCCGACGTCGTATTCGCCTTTCACGACCGGGACGAAATCGGGCCACACATGTTGACGCGCATCGCCAAGAGAACGGGGCTGACGCCCGACGACCTGTGACGGGCCGGCTGGAAGGGATAGGCATGATGCGGACGTTGACGGCTGTGCTGCACAGGGACGGCGACCTCCTCGTGGCGGATTGTCCCGAGGTGGGCACCATCAGCCAGGGGGCGACCATCGAAGAGGCAGTCAACAATCTGAAAGAGGCGACCGAGCTGTACCTGGCGGAGTTTCCGGCCGGGGAGTCCCAGCACCCCCGATGAATTCGTTGGCGCGCTTGAAGACAGATGACCGGTACAGGAAAGCACACCAGCCATGAGGCTCTACCTCCACACGTGCTGTGCGGTGTGTCTGACGGGTGTCGCGGGTGAACTGCGCGATCGCAAGCTCGAGTTCACGGCGTATTTCTTCAACCCGAACGTGCATCCGCTCCTGGAGTGGCGTCGGCGTCTGAAGGCGACGCGTGTGCTGTGTGAGCGTGAGAAGATCCCGCTCGACGTGGACGAGACGTACGGTCTCGTCGAGTTCGTGCGGGCCGTGGTGAACCGCGAGTCGGTCCCGCACCGGTGCGAGGTGTGCTTCCGGACGCGTCTGCGACGCACCGCCGAGCGGGCCGGCTCACTGGGGTTCGACACGTTCTCCACCACGCTTCTGGCCAGCACCGAGCAGGACCTCGAGCGGGTCCGTCGGGTCGCGTCGGAAGTCTCGACCGACACGGGTGTTGCGTTCATGGACGCCGACTGGCGTCACACCCACGGACCCGCGCTCGAGACCGCCAGGAAGATGAGTCTCTATCGACAGCAGTACTGCGGCTGCATCTATTCGGAGTACGATCGCTACAAGGACACGACCGAGCATCTCTATCGTTCGGACGCCGGGGGCGACTGAGCCGGTCGTGCCGTTGGGGAAGGGACGTCATGCTGCCCAGTGTACGACCGATGCCTACCGCCCGGCAGGAATGGCGGAAGCAGTACCGTACGGGCTCCGCACTGCTGATCGCCATCCTCGTGGTGATCTCCGGACTGCCACTGATCATCCTGGTGCTCATGCCTTCGTGCACGGACCTGTCCATCCGTGGGGAGGCGCTGGTTCTGCGGGAGCGGGTCGCCTTCAACGTGCAGCCACAGGTGCGTGTCGCACTGGCCGTCCGCACGCACGGGGGCGTCGCGCTGCCCATCAAGGTGACGGGGGGGTACCGGCTGGTCGATCCGCAGACACAGAGGACACTCGTGCGTGGGGCACGTCTGAGCCGGTCCCCCGTGCAGGCCCTCGCACAGGGGATCGTCATCACCGTTCCCGACGCACACGGCATCACGAGGACGATGCACCTGCCGGTGCTCCGCATCGTCCCCACGAAGGTCGGGACCCTGCACGTGGGAGGCCGACGCTACCGCGGGGTGCTGGATCTCGTCTACGAGACGGACGGCAGGATGACGGTGGTGAACGAGCTGCCCATCGAGGACTACGTGGGGGGCGTGGTGGCGCCCGAGATGTTCTTCTACTGGCCCCGCGAGGCCCTGCGGGCCCAGGCCGTCGTGGCACGCACCTATACCCTCGCACGGGTGATGGAGGCCCGTCAGACACGACCCGCTCCCGCCTACGATCTCATCTGCAGTTACATCGCCGACCAGGAATACGAGGGGATCTCGGGTGAGAAGCCCACCACAGTCGAAGCCGTCAGCTCCACGGAAGGGCTCGTGCTCACCCACAAGGGCAAGCTGTTCCGGGCGTATTACAGTTCGTGCTGCGGCGGGCATACCGAGGCCTGCGGCGTGGCGTGGGACGACTACCCCACCATTCCGCCCCTGGCGGGCAAGCCCTGTGGGTTCTGCAAGCACAGCAAGTGGTCCAACTGGACACGACGGATCAAGCTGTCGGACATCGAGAGTTCGCTCAAGCGTGCCGGGAAGGACGTCGGCAGCGTCCAGGACATCCGGTTCGTCGACACCAACAACGAGGGACACGTCGACCGGGTCACCGTCATCGGGAGCCGACGCACCCTCACGATGAACGGAAACGACTTCCGTCTGGCCGCCGGCTCTCTCAAG
>DATKVD010000079.1:0-5442 GCA_035530235.1 Planctomycetota bacterium
AGCCCTGGCTCCTGGAGTGGCTGTTCGCGAAGGGGTACGACCAGGTCGTCTACCTGGACCCGGACATCTACGTCTACGAGCCGATGCGCGAGGCGGAAGAGGCCCTCGAGGCCGGGAACTTCCTGGTGCTCACCCCGCACCTCACCGGACGTCTCGACGACCATGCCAAGCCCTCCGAGCACGACATCCTCAAGGCCGGGGCCTTCAACCTCGGCTTCGCCGCACTCCGCAGACACCCGACGCTCCTCCCGTTCCTCCGGTGGTGGCAGGAGAAGGTCGAGTTCGACTGCATCATCGACTTCGAGAACGCGTTTTTCGTGGACCAGAAGTGGATCGATCTCGCACCCGGGATGTTCGGCGACGTGGCGGTTCTCCGACACGAGGGCTACAACGTCGCCTACTGGAACCTGAAGCACCGCAAGGTGACGAAGAGACGGGGCGGGTTCTTCGTCAACGGACAGCCGCTGGTGTTCTTCCACTTCAGCGGACTCGACCCGGTGCTGCCGGGCCCCCTCTCCAAGCACCAGACCCGCTTCCGTCTGAGCACCCTCGGACGTGCAAAGCAGCTCGTCAAGTCCTACTGTGAGACGGTGATCGGCAACGGACTCGAGACGTGCCGCACGTGGCCCTACGCCTGGGACCGGTTCACCGACGGCACGCCCATCCTCCACTACATGCGGCACCACTACCGTCGACACATCGAGCCCGAGGGGACGGAGAAGGCCGACCCGTTCACGTTCGGTCACGATTATTTCCACCAGCCCTGGGGCAACGCCGACCCGGGCGGACCGCTCGTCACGCGGCTCATGCACGCCGTCTGGGAGTGCCACCGGTACCTCCGGGAGGATTTTCCGAAGATCGAGGGGAGTTCACGCGGGGACTACGCCTACTGGTTCGCCGAGAAGGTGGCGGGGGACCTGGGCATTCCGGAGTGCTGTGTGCGTCTGGTCCGCCGATCGCTGGAGCGCGGTGACGCCGCGCCGGGCCGCCCGACGGCACGTGCACGCGTCGTCGGGGGCTCGATGCCGCACGTCTCCCCCCTGGGACGCCTGGCACGACGGATCCTGCCGAGACGCACGAAGCACTGGCTCAAGCAGTTCCTCACCGACGACGCCGATATCGCCCCGCGTGACCGGCACGTGGTGGCACGGGCGGTCGTGCGCATGCTCAGACCGCTCCGTCGACGGCTCCTGCCCGCGGCCGCTCGCGCAGGCGCGGCGGCGCCCGTCCGACGGTGGGAGCCCCACACCCCGAGACCCCTGCTCGCGGGCGCCGGGTACACCGGCTTTTTCGACCCGGAGGAGTCCTTCGAAGGGACCTGGCTCTCCTGGATGGGTCCCACCGCCGGGGTCCGGGTGCTCAAGGCGCGGGCGGGAACCCTCCGGATTACGGGGGAGCACAGCCCGGGGTACCTCCGACGGGCCGGCGGGACGGCCACCACCCTCCTCCGTGTCGCCCTGGACGACATGCCCGTCGGGGTGCTCAGACTCCAGCGCGAGGGTCCCTTCGAGAAGCGTCTCAAGCTCCCGCAGCCCGCTTCCTCGAGGAGCGTGACCCTTTCACTCGAGGCCAGTCAGCACTTCGTTCCCGCCGAGATCGGTCTGGGTGAGGACCGTCGGGAGCTGTCGGTCCGCATCGCCCGCATCACCCTCGACGACACCGTCCTCGTCGACTTCTCACGTCGTGACGGGGTCTTCGCACCGCAGGTCGAGGGCGTCCAGTCGGGACTGAACATCGTGGGGTACCTGCGGTCGGAGCTGGGGGTGGGGGAATCGGCGAGGCTGTGCGTGCGAGCGGCCGAGGCGGCCGGAATCCCCTACTCGCTGGTGGACTTCACCGACTGGTGCCCGAGCCGTGCCGAGGACCACCGACTTGCGCACGCCATCACCGGAGAGAACCCCTATCGGGTCAACCTCTTCCACATCAACGCCGACCAGATGCCCCTGGCGTTCTCCCACCTGGGACGGGGCTTTTTCGAAGGGCACTACAACATCGGGATGTGGCACTGGGAACTGCCGGAGTTTCCCGACGACTGGCTCGACAGCTTCGCCCTTCTGGACGAGATCTGGGCCCCGTCGCAGTTCGTGAGGAACACGCTCAGCGAGAAATCGCCCGTGCCGGTGGTTCGGATGGGCCATGCCGTTGACTTCCCGGTCCCCACAAACCTCTCGCGACGCGACATGAACCTGCCCGAGGAGAAGTTCCTCTTCCTCATGATGTACGACATGCGCTCATTTCAGAGCCGGAAGAACCCCGAAGGCGTGCTCGAGGCATTCCTGAAGGCCTTCCCCGAGCCGAAAGACGCCGCCCTCGTCATCAAGGTCATGAACACCGAAGTCTACCCGGACGAGTGGGCAAAGCTCGAGCGACGACTCGCCCGTACGCCCGGCGTGATCGTCATCAACCGCATGCTCACACGACCCGAAGTGTACACCCTCGAGGCCCTTTGCGACTGCTTCATCTCACTCCACCGCTCGGAGGGCTTCGGTCTCGGACTCGCCGAGTCCATGTTCCTCGGCAAGCCCGTCATCGGCACCCACTGGTCCGGCAACGTCGACTTCATGAACGAGCACAACTCCTGCCCGGTGGGGTATCGACTCGTGAAGCTCACACGCGACCACGGACCCTACCGCCGGGGGCAATACTGGGCGGAACCCGACATCGAGCAGGCGGCGGGGTACATGAGAAAGCTTGTGACGGACCCGGCGTTTCGCACCGGAATCGCCCAGGCCGGGCAGAAGACCCTCCGGACCGAATTCTCGCCCAAGGCGATCGGGGACCAGTACCGCAGACGGCTGCAGGTGATCTGGAAACGGACGCCGGCACGCAGCCCGACGACTCCCCCGTCCCCGTCGCAGGCCAGACTCCCCCGCACCAGGCGTCTCGCCCGCCGGGCCGACTGCACCGGCTTTCACGACCCGGAAGAGTTCGAAGGCGGCCGACGGCTCTCGTGGATGGGTGCCGCCGCCACCCTCCACATCCCCCGACCCGAGGCGGGAACACTCAGGATCTCCGGCGAATACTGTCCCGAATTCCACCGGAAGGCCGCAGGAAAAAGGACCGCCCTGCTCCACGTCTCTCTCGACGGAGAACCGGTGGGCAAGCTGACGCTGCGTCGGGCCGGCCCCTTCGATCGACGCCTCAAGCTGGCAGAGCCCACGTCCCCGAAGGACGCCACGCTCGCCCTGGAGGCCAGTCAGACCTTCGTCCCGGCACAGGTGGGCCTGAGTGAAGACCGACGGGAACTGTCGGTGATGATCTCCCGCATCGAACTGAACGGAAGGACCCTGCTGGATTTCGCCCGGCGGCCCGGGGCCTTCACGGGCAGGGCCGACGTCCCTCAAGGGGAGCTCGGGCTCAACGTCGTCGGGTATCTGCGGTCGGAGCTGGGCGTAGGCGAGTCGGCACGGCTGTGTGCGCTGTCGGCCGAAGCCGCAGGCGTCCCCCATTCACTGGTCAACGTCACCGTCGGCTGCACCAGCCGGGCCGACGACGACCGTCTCGCCGACAGGATCTCTCAGGAGAACCCGCACGCGGTGAACCTCTTTCACGTCAATCCGGAGCAGATGCCGCTGGTCCTGTCGCACCTGGGCGGTCACTTCGTCGAGAACCGCTACAACATCGGCTACTGGGCGTGGGAGCTGCCGGAGTTTCCCGACGAGTGGGTGGATCGCTTCGCCCTTGTGGACGAGGTCTGGGTGCCCTCCCGCTTCGTCGCGGACGCCGTGAGTGCGAAATCCCCGGTCCTGGTGGTCCGCATGCCTCACGGGATCGGGCTTTCGGCCTCAGCCGGGGCCGCGCGGCGTTCCCTGGGACTGCCCGAGGGCAAGTTCCTGTTCCTCACGATGTATGACATGCACTCGCTCCAGGGCAGAAAGAACCCTGAAGCCGCCCTCGATGCGTTCCGAAGGGCCTTTCCGGACCCCCGTGACGTCACACTCGTCATCAAGACCATGAACACGAAGACCTACCCCGACGAGTGGCGGAGGCTCCGCCGACGCGTGGCCGACAGGCCCGGCATCCTCACCATCGGCGAGACCCTCACCCGACAGGAGGTCTACGACCTCGAATCGCTCTGCGACTGCTTCGTGTCCCTCCACCGGAGCGAGGGGTTCGGACTGGGACTGGCCGAGTGCATGTACCTGGGCAAGCCCGTCATCGGCACCCACTGGTCCGGGAACGTCGACTTCATGAACGTGCGGAACTCGTGTCCGGTGGACTTCGAACTGGTGGAACTCGACCGCGACCACGGACCGTACCGGAAGGGACAGCACTGGGCCGAGCCCGACCGTGACCACGCCGCCCACTTCATGAGGAAGCTCGTCCAGGACGCCGACTACCGCAGGCGCATCGCCGCGGCGGGACAGGAGACCATCCGCACCGAGTTCTCCCAGGAGGCGGTCGGCAGACGCTACCGTCGACGACTCGACGTCATCGCCAGACTCCTCTGAAGACCCGTCCGGACGCGACGTCATGGACATCGTCATCAACGCCATCCCGCTGCTCTCGCGCCTGACCGGCGTGGGCAACTGCATCCGTCACACGGCCCGGGCGCTCGTCGAGGCGGACCCGCGCGGCCGCTACACGTTCTACTACGGGCTCTTCTCGGACGTGCTGGTCTCGCCGGCACACCCGGAGGCCGGCGGTCTCGACCCCGGGGTGGACGTGCTGCACCGGGTGAAGCGCTTCCTGGACGCCCGACCCCTCGGCCGCGGGTTCGTCAGAAACGCCGCACGCACCTGGCACCTCGCCGTCGGCGTGACACGACACTTCGACCTCTATTGGGAGCCCAACTACATCCCGGTCGACCTCCGCGCCGCCGGGATCGTCGTCACCGTCCACGACCTCTCCTTCATCCGCCACCCCGAGTGGCACCCCGCCGACCGGCTCGAACACTTCGGCGAGCACTTCCTCCCGTGTCTCCGCCGCGCGGACGTCATCACCACCGATTCCGAATTCACCCGGGACGAACTCGCCGGACTTCTGAAGACCGGCCGTGACCGGCTCCGCGTCGTCCATCCCGGCTACGACCCGACCGTCTTCAGACCCCGGGACCCCGGAGAGGTCGAGCGCTTCCGCCGGGCACACGACTTGCCCGGACGGTTTCTCCTCTTCGTCGGTGCGATCGAGCCGAGGAAGAACGTCGACCGGCTGCTCGACGCCCACGCGCAGCTGCCGGCGGACCTCCGCACCGACTGCCCGCTGGTGCTGGTGGGGTCCGGGGGGTGGCGCAACGACGACACGATGAGACGGATCCGCACGATGGCCCCCGCGGTGAGACACCTGGGGTATTTGCCGGAGGACGACCTGGCCCTGGCGTATGCCGCGGCGACCGCTTTCGTCTATCCGTCGCTCTACGAGGGGTTCGGTCTTCCGCTAGTGGAGGCGATGGCGTGCGGGTGTCCGGTGGTGGCCTCAAGCATTCCGCCGGTGGTGGAGACG
>DATKVD010000080.1:0-7474 GCA_035530235.1 Planctomycetota bacterium
CCCTACGAGGTCCCGGAGATCCTGGCCGTGCCGGTGTGTGCGGGCAGCCAACAGTATCTCGACTGGTTGAAGGGAAGCGTGAAGACATGAAACGATCGCGAAAGAAAACGTTCACCGTGAAGTTCTCGCCCGTCAGGGTTCAATACAACTTCCCTCGAGCGGGCGCGAAGAGCGAACTCGTGGAGTTGGCCCGCGGCCTGCCGCGGGGGAATGGAAAACACTGGGGCATCCCGTTCCGCCTGGCGGGAGTGCGGGCAAAGGCAAACGTGCTCCGTCTGGCAAAGGGCGACACGGCGCACCTCCGGGTCGGCGGGAAGCGTGCGACGCACCTCTGCTTTCTTCACTACTGGGAAGGCACGTGGAACCCGAAAGAAGGGGACGCCGGCGGTGAGGTGCTTGCCGAATATGAGATCGTCTACAAGGACGGCGGGACGACAGCCGTGCCGGTCCGCCTGCGGTATGACGTCGGCGGACGGGGCTGGCAGTGGGGACAGCACACCTACGCCGCGGTGCGCATGAACGACATGCAGACGCTCGACTTCATGAGCGAGGAGGCCCGGCGACGTCCGGGGTGGGGCAACCTTCAGACGGACTGCGGGGGCGGCGGGGGCCCTGCGTGGATTTGCGCCTGCGAGAATCCGCGGCCGGAAGAGGCCATCAGCTGCATCGAGATCACGGGGCTTCGCAGCGAGGCCCTTTGTGTGGCAGGACTGACGCTCTATGAGGGGCCGGGACATCCGCTTCGCCATAACCCGAGGCGCTACTTCACTTTGGGGCTCCCACGCGGCGAGGAAATTCGTGACATGGACGTGGACATGGGCGTGCTGGTCCGCGACGCCGGGAGCGCCGTCCCCCGGGACGACGACTGGGTGAAGGCCGTCGATGCGGGACTGGGCGCCGCGGAGGAGAAGCGCAGAAAGAACGTTCGGATCCTCGAGGCAAGCGCCGCCGACGGCGCGACGCTGACCGTCAAGGCGAAGTCGAAGGACCGAAAGAGCTCCTACCGACTGAGCCTCGGCGAGGCCTTCCATGCCGGGTCGACGAAGGACGGTCCGGCGAGACTCTCCGTCTCGCACGCGCGGCAGACGTGGGTCCACGTCACCATTCGGGACAAGGCGACCGGCAAACCCACGCCCGCACGCGTGCACATCTCCGGCCCCAACGGCGAGTACTACGCACCGTACGGCCACCACACGGTGGTCAACGACATGTGGTTCGAGGACTACGGTGCCGACATCCAGCTCGGACAGATGCCCCACGCCTACGTCCACGGCAACTTCCAGACGAACCTTCCGGTGGGCGAGGTCTACATCGAGGTCGCGAAGGGGTTCGAGTACAGGCCGCTGCGAAAGCGCCTCACCATCAAACCCGGACAGAAGAAGCTGGAACTCGTCATCGGCCGGTGGACCGACTGCGTCGGGGACGGATGGGTGACCGCCGACACGCACGTTCATTTCATCAGTCCGCACACGGCTTGGCTGCAGGGACAGTGCGAGGGGCTCAACCTCATCAACCTTCTCGCCAGCCAGTGGGGGAGACTGTTCACCAACGTGGGTGACATCACGGGGGAGGTCGGGGTTGAGAAGGACAGGACGATCGTCTGGGTGGGCACCGAGAACCGGAACCACATGCTCGGTCACATCTCGATGCTGGGGACACACGGTGATCCGGTGTTCCCGATGTGCTGCGGGGGGCCGGGCGAGGCCTACGTGGGCGACCCGGACGAGCGGACGCTCTTGGAGTGGGCGGACGAGTGCCGGCGCAAGGAGGGGGTCGTCATCCGTCCGCACTTCCCACAGCCCAACCTCGAGAATCCCGTGGACATCGTCCTCGGGAAGTTTGACGGGCTCGAGATCCGGAACTTCGCACCGGGAAGCGGGCCGCTCGACTGCTACACGCTTCGTGAGTATTACCGCTATCTGAACTGCGGCTACCGTGTCGCGTGCGTGGGCGGCACCGACAAGATGTCCGCCGGCATGCCGGTCGGCGGCGTGCGCACCTACGCCAAACTGGACCGCAACCGACCCTTCAACTTCGAGAACTGGGGCGACGCCGTCCGCGCGGGACGAACCTACTCCACGTCGGGTCCCCTGATGGATCTCACCGTCGATGGTCACACCATGGGAGAGGAAATCACCCTCAAGGGGGGCCGTGGGACCGTCGAGGTGCACGCCGTCGCCGAGTCGGCCTGGCCCATCCACCGACTGGAGATCGTCATGAACGGTCGGATCGTCGCCGAGACCTCGCGCGCGAGGGGCGCACGAAAGCTCCAGATCAACACACGACTGCCCGTGGACGGGTCATCCTGGATTGCCGGACGCTGCGGCAGCACCATGAAGGTTTTTCACTGCTGGCCCATCTTCCTTGCGGCGCACACGTCTCCTGTGTACGTCGTGGTGCCCGGGACGGAGCTTTTCAGTCCGTCGGACGCGACCTACATGCTGACCTTGATCGACGGCGGACTGACCTACCTCGACACCCTGTCGGTGCGGTACAACGAGAGACGTCACCGTGAGATGAAGGCGATCTACCGGGAGGCGCACGACGCACTGCACGCAAGGATGCCGAAGTGACGCGGGCGAGGTAAAACTCAACGGGCGGCGGCCGGTGCTCCGGGCCGCCGCCCGTTCTCTTCTCCGGACAAGCGCCGCGACGCTGCCCGTCGTCACATCTTGATGATCCCGACACCGTCGTCGGTCTCTTCTTCGCCCTTCTCGTCCTCTTCGCCCCGCTGTTTGTCGGTCTTGGCCAGGGCACCCTCGACGATGTGGTAGTTCTCGACGGCGGCTTCCTGATTGGGGCCGAGACGCTCCTTCTTGAGCTTCTCGAAATGTGTGCCAAGCTTCGCCCGCATGGCTTCACGGGTCTCCTTCTTCATCGGTCGTCTTGCCATCCTGTGCAGGGCTTCCCACACGGCACGGTAGACGGTGTTCCACAGCTCGGTGCCGCCGGGGAGCGGGTCGTCACGGTGGGTGCGGGTGCGCCTCGTAAGAAGCCCCTTCGCCAGGGCGTCGTCCATGGATGACGCGATGCCGATGTCGACCAACTGACGGAAGGCGTCGTCATGCCCGAACTCACTGACGATGTAGCAGAGCACGGAGACCTCGTCGCCCTGCACTACCTCGTTCCAGGGGACCTGTCGCCGCAGTTCCGCGGCCTGCCGGGCGAGCTGATCCACGAGGTTGTTGTTGCCGGCACGTTCCGCCTGCTTCATCCGCCCGTGGAGCTCGGAGAGTTCATGGACGGCGATCTGGGCGTCCCGACAGCGCTCAATCGCCTTGGGCAGCATGGCCAGGGCCGGACCGAGGGCCTTCCGGCAGCGTCGATCGTAGAGCACCCACCAGAAGAGCTGACGCTCCTGGATGGTCGCACCCGGAATACGTCCCAGGAGTTCGGCGTCGATCCACTGGTTGAACTTGACCATCTCCTCGTGTGCGGTGTGACGCGAGGGCGGGTCACTGCTCCTCGCGTATTCAAGCAGCTTCTCGAAGCGCTCCCGCTCCTGGGGCACGGTCATCCGCTGGGCAAAGGCAGGGCCAGCTCCACACAGTATTGCGAGCAGTGCAATGCAGAACCGCTTCATCAGGGGTTCTCCAGCATGCGGGAACCGGGATACCACGGTATTATATCCCATGGGGGGGAGCGGGTCAACAGTCCCGGAAGGCTCCTTTGCGGAGGTTTCCGGGGGCCTGTGACGGGTCGAAAATCCGGAAAAAGTCTTGACTTCCGCACCACTTACGCTAAATTGCAGTATTCCACCGGAAGGCCGGGCGCGTGCGCGACCAGGGTCGGGTCTGAATCCGGGGAGATGAGTCGTAACTGCTTCTGCAGGAAAGGGATATGAAGCTCCGTAAGACCACCTACATGGCGAAGAAAGACGAGGTCGCGCGTCGGTGGCTTCTGGTCGACGCCCGCGGCAAGGTCTTCGGCAGACTGGCCGTCAAGGTCGCCCGCGTCCTCCAGGGAAAGCACCGGCCGAATTACACCCCGCACGTGGACACCGGGGACTACGTGGTGGTCGTTCACGCCGGGGAGGTGAAGCTGACCGGGAAGAAACTGACCGACAAGACCTACACCCGTTACAGCGGGTATCCGGGGGGACTGCGTCGGGTCCCGGCGGGTGAGGTGCTTGCAGCACACCCGGACCGGCTGTTCCGCGATGCGGTGCGACGGATGCTTCCCAAGAACCGTCTGGCACGCAAGATGCTCCAGAAGCTCAAGGTCTTCGGCGGGGACCTGCCCGACCACGGTTTCCGGGCACAGAGACTCGAGCCGACTGATCTCTAATCGGAGACTGGCATGGACGAAAAGACCGTCTATCTCGGGACCGGACGACGCAAGACCTCCGTCGCACGTGTGAGACTCTCTCACGGGAGTGGCTTGATCCGAGTCAACAGGAAGGACCTCGACGTCTTCTTCACCCGTGAAGACCATCGACTGACGGTGAACGCCCCGCTCCGTCTGACGAAGACACTGGGGAAATACGACGTGACGGTTCGGGTGAATGGTGGCGGCATTTCGGGTCAGGCGGGGGCGGTGTCGCTGGGTGTTGCCCGGGCACTGGTCAAGGCCGACTCCTCGCTGGAACCGACACTCCGTGAGAACAGGATGCTGACACGAGACAGCCGGATGAAGGAGCGGAAGAAGTACGGACGCAAAGGGGCCCGCAAGGGCTTCCAGTTCTCGAAACGATAAGACACCCGGCCGATTCCTGTGTCGACCGAGCCTCTGGAACATTCGAGCGGGAACCCATGCTGGGTTCCCGCTTTTTTCGTGTTTGCAGCGTTGTGCTCCCTTGCGGGGCGCGGCTGCATGGGGCGTCATGCCCCGTCCCACGAAGCCCAATGAGGACATGAGTCATGAAGAAGCCGGTTGGTGTCATTACGCGTCCCGCGGGATTTGCGGCCTCGGGTGCGTCGGCGGGCATCAAGACGACGCCGGGTGTTCCCGACGTGGCGGTGCTGGCGTGTGAAACGGGGGCGTCCGGTGCGGCGGTTTTCACGACGAACAAGGTGTGCGCGGCACCGGTCAAGGTGTCGCGCGAGCACCTGCTCAAGAGCCGCGGACAGGTCCGTGCGGTGGTGGTGAACTCCGGAAACGCGAACGCCTGCACCGGTAAGCGAGGGATGCGTGACGCCCGGACAATGGCCGCACTGACCGGACGGCTTCTGGACGTGCCACCCGAGTCGGTGCTCGTCGCCTCCACCGGTGTCATCGGGCAGCCCCTGCCGATGGACCGGGTCGAGACCGGCATCCGGAGGGCGACCGAGACACTGTCGCGCGACCGCAAGGGCGGCAGACGTTTCGCCCGGGGCATCATGACCACCGACCGGTTTCCGAAAGAGGCCGAAGCTTCATTCACGGTTTCGGGAAAGCGGGTTCGACTGGCCGGGGTGGTCAAGGGCGCCGGGATGATTGCCCCCAACATGGCGACGATGCTGGCGTTCGTGACCACGGATGCCCGGGTGACCCCGTCGGTGCTGCGGAGACTGCTGCTGCGTGGCGTGGCGCGGTCGTTCAACCGAATCACGGTAGACGGTCACATGAGCACGAACGACACGTGTGTGGCCCTGGCGAGTGGGGCATCGGGGGTGAGGGTGAAGAGCGGGCGGTCAGGCGAAAAGTTCGCCCAGGCGCTCGACGAGGTGCTGCTCAGGTTGGCCCTGCAGATCGTGCGCGACGGTGAAGGGGCCGTCCGCGTGGCGGAAGTGCAGGTGAAGGGCGCACGCACGGACGTGGAGGCCGAGCTTGCCGCACGGGCAATCGCCGACAGCCCTCTCGTCAAGACGGCGCTCTTCGGGGCGGACCCCAACTGGGGACGAATCGTCTCGGCGGCGGGGGCCTGCGGATGCGCCTTCACCGAGGAGAAGACGTCTCTCAGGATCGGTCGGCACCTCATCTACAGCAGCGGCCGACCCCGACCCGCATCGAAGGCGGTGATGAATGCGATGAAGCGTGAGCGGGTGACGTTCCTCCTCGACCTCGGGATCGGCCGTGGGTCGTCCGTCGTTTACACCTGCGACATCGGATACGACTACGTGCGGCTCAATGCGGAGTACCACACGTAATGTCCGGCAACGTCGGCATCACGACCACGGTTCCCATCGAGGTCATCTATGCCGCCGGACTCACACCGGTGGATCTGAACAACCGGTTCATCACCGCCGAGAACCCCCAGGCCTGCATCGATCGCGCGGAGACCGACGGCCTGCCCCGGAACGTGTGCGGCTGGATCAAGGGATTGTACGGCGTCGGGATGACCTCCGACGACATCCCCACCATCGTCGGCGTCACTCAAGGCGATTGCTCCAACACCCACGCCCTGATGGAACTCTTCGAACGTGCGGGGAAGCGGGTGATACCGTTCTCCTACCCGTACGACGCCGACCGGGAACTGCTGAAGCTTCAGATCGAGACGTTCATGGCGGCCTTCGAGGTGGATGCCGTGGCGGTGGCGCGCACCAAGACACGCCTCGACCGCATCCGCCGGAAGCTCGTCCGACTGGATGAACTCACCTGGCGGGAGCACCGTCTGACGGGCGGCGAAAACCACCTGTGGCTGGTGAGTGCCAGTGACATGAACGGCGACCCGGACCGGTTTGAGACGGAACTGGACGTCTTCTTGGCGGAAGCGGAGGGACGCACCGAGCGCACCGAGCCGGTGCTTCTGGGATACGCGGGCGTGCCGACGATCTTCAGTGACCTGTACGAGTTTCTCGAATCCATCGGCGCGCGCGTCGTTTTCAACGAGATGCAGCGTCAGTTCGCGATGCTGAGCCTGGAAGACGATGTCGTGGAGCAGTACCGGACCTATACCTATCCCTACCGGGTCTGGGGACGCACACGGGACATCTCACGAGCGGTGACGGAACGCGAAATCTCCGGGGTCATCCACTACGTGCAGAGCTTCTGCTACCGGCAGATGGAAGACGTGATCCTGCGGGAGGAGCTGGACGTGCCGCTTCTGACGCTGGAAGGGGACCTCCCGGGGCCTCTGGACGCCCGGACCAAGGTGAGGCTGGAATCGTTCGTCGAGATGCTCCAGTGAGGGGTGTCGGTTCTGGCGTTTGGGCCCGTGGGAAGTTGCTTGACAGCCGCGGGCCGTCGGGTAGAATCCGGAATGCTCGGTCCGGACACAGATCCCACGCTGTGCCTTTTTTTTCGGGGGATACATCCGGCACATGTTCAGGCTGCTGGGAAAGATCGTGAGTCGGGGCTGGCCGGCGATGCTGCTCCTCTGGCCGGCCCTCGCCGTGGGACTGTGGTATCTCGCCCCGGACCTGGACAAGGTCACCACGGTGGGCCCCGGGTTCGCCCTTCCCGAAGGGTACGACAGTCGTGCCGCCGACGACCTGCTCGAACGGGGGTTCGGTCCCGAAAAGTCGCGACTGCTTATCATCATCGGCGGCAACGCCCCCCTCTCAGAAGACGACCACAAGCTTATCCAGAAGACACTCGAGTACGTCGGTGACCG
>DATKVD010000081.1:0-2688 GCA_035530235.1 Planctomycetota bacterium
AGCGTCGCGTCCCAGCCCTCCTTGAATTCCCCGCGGATGTAGCCCTCGGGCAGTCTCTCCACGACCTCGAACTCGACCTCGTCGGTCGTGAGCTCGTCGTAGTGAACCGGCTTGCCGGGCGCCGCGGGGTCGATGGCGTCAATGTCCTTATAGACGAGGCAGGCCCGGTGCTTGCCCGGTCCGAATTCCGGGAGCCCGCGCGCGATGCGGGCCAGGTCTTCGCTTGTGCTGAAACCGCCGTCGCCGAAGGGCCCCCACCGCATGGTGGACCGGTAGTCCTGGCCGTCGATCCGGACGAAGTAGGTGCGGTTCCGCCGCATGTCGTCGAAGTCGAACATCGTAGGCTTCCATGCGGAGGTCGGTGTTTCAAACCGCACGCGAACCGGTTTCCCGGCCTCGTAGAACCGATGAGCGGTCAGTGTCGGGAGCGGCAGCCCGAGGGCTTTCTCTTCGTCCGCAACCACCTCGACCCGTGTCCGGTGTCCCGGCTTCAGCGAGACGTTGCGGTAAGTGATCGTCTTCCACGGGCGCGTCCGGATGTGAAACTCCTTTACGTCGTCGAGCTTCACGCCCATGGCAAGCACGAAGGTAGAAGTCCCCTTATTGTCGGGATAGCCCTCCCCGGCTGCACGACGAAACGAACCGTCTTTCATAACGGCTCTGCAGCCCAGTTGCACTCCGAGTTTTTCCGGCAACGGCACGTCACCCAGTCGGACGTATGCCAGTCGGTCGTACTGGCGTCCCCGGCGGGATCGGAGAAATCTATCGACCCCGACACGGTCGACACGGAGGCCGCCCGGCAGACGCCCCTCCACGGTGCCGTCCAGCCTGACCACCGCGACGTCCTTCCATGCCCCCTGGGCGTAACGTACGCGAATGTCCGTTTCCGGGAGAAGTCGTTCCTGAGCAATATCGGCCCGGTGCACGTGCCAGAATGCGTCACCCACCAACAGTCCGAAGGAACCCGCCGCTTCCAGGGGCTCCCCCCGCTCATCGAGCAGAGCTATCGAGGCCGAGTGTTCCTCTCCATAAGGGGCAGGAGCGAAGACCAGCCAGACATTCACTCGAACCTTGCCCGGCCGGGGTTGATAGCCCAGGCCAAATTGGAATTGCTCGAAAAACCGACGGTCTTCCTTGCGGTCTTGGAGGTCTCCGTTTGGAAGCCAGCATTCCTCCCTGGTGGTCGTTTCGCCGGTCACGGGGTCGGTCCCGAACTCGTGACCGCGCGACATGAACCTCAGTTCCGGCAGCGGGAGTTCGGCCTTCTCCTTGATCGCCTCGGCCTCACCCCGAGCCGCGAGGCGCATGGTGCCCAAGGGGACGAGCACGCAGCTCAGGATGAGCAGTCCGACAATCACGGCGAGACGCGTGAGGGCACGACGGCTTCGCAGCGGATCGAGAATCGCCAGCAGCCGGCTCTCGAAGTGGGATCTATGTGCGATGGAAACCGACGTGAGCGACGTGCACAGCGGCGACCGCAGGCTGCGGACGATGTCCAACAGATGCTGGCCGTAGTCCGACGGCTTGAAGCCGCTCCTGAGCACCAGGTCGTCACAGGCGCGTTCGCGTTCGACGCGCACCTGGCGGGCGGCCAGCCAGGCCAGCGGGTTGAACCAGTAGACCGCGCAGGCGATCTGGACCACCATCTGCGTCAAGCAGTCCCAGCGTTTGACGTGCGCCAGCTCGTGCAGGAGGACGATGCGCCTTCGGTCGTCGCTCCATCCGTCGGCGTCCGCCGGCAGGAGCGCCACCGGACGCAGGATGCCCCACGTCACCGGCATCGCCGCCCGGTCGCTCTGGAGCAGAACCACCCGCCGCTTGAGGCCGAGTTGCTCGGAAATCTTCCAGACGAGCGGCTCCCACGGGCCTCCTCGGACGCGTCGGGCGCCATGGGCAAGAAACAGGACGCTCACCGTTCCCACGAGCAGCCGCAGCAACACAAGGACGAATCCGGCGGCCCACACAGCGACGACCCAGAACGGCCAGATGGGAGGCTTCGCCTTCTCGACCTCCGGCTTGAGAGCTGAAGGAGCCGAACCTTCCGGTTCCTCGACCGCCGGCGGAGGGGCCAGCTCGCCTTCAAGTCTTGTGGGAGGAAGCGGCAAGTGCGCAGGGGTCTCAACCATTGGCATGGGCTCGCCCGCCTTCACCTCGTCCGCCGCAGGCGGCTCGGCTTCTCCCACGTGCATCATCCACTCGGGCAGGATGGGGATCCGCCATTCGGGCAGCGTCGCCGAGACGAAGGGAAGCGCGACGAGGGCGACGACCGCCAGCAGCCAGATCATGTGTCGACTCGCGGCTGACGCCCGCCGGAAGATGAGCGTCAGGCAACCCGCGAGGATGAGGATGACCGCGCCCTTGACCGTCGCGTCGAGGAGTACCGCCAGCCAGCCCACGGCCTGACCGGAGAACGTTTCAGGCCACATGGTCAATCCCCCTCCTTCCTGGCCTTTTCAATCAGCTTCGCGAGACGCTCCAGTTCCTCGGGCGGCAGCTCCACGTCGGAGGCATCCAGGAGGGCCGTCAGGGCCTTCTCGGCCGAGCCGTTGAAGAACGTCTCGAGCACCCGCCTGAGTGCCGACCGCGCGGCCTCCTGCTGCGGGCGGGTGGGGCGGTAGACGTAGCGTCGGCCGTCCTTATGGTGCTTGAGATGTCCCTTTTCCTCGAGAATGCCCAGGAGGGCCCGCA
>DATKVD010000082.1:0-4581 GCA_035530235.1 Planctomycetota bacterium
TCCTACGCGGAGCGGGCCACCCGGTTCGCCAGGGCTCTCACGAGCAACGCCAACTGGGAGGGCCTCGATGTCTACGCGAAGACCGAGTTCCTGAAGCGGATCTACCGATTCGCCCACGACGCCGGCCGTCGGGAGCTCCAGAGGAGCGTCATGCGGCGTCTCGCGGGCGGGGAATACGCACTCAAGAGGCGTCGCTGATGCCGTCCAGACGCCACCCGATCCACGTCCCCTACCTGGTGGACAGGCTCCGCACGGTGCCTCCGAAGGATCTCGCGGACGCCGCCGACGCGGACTCGCTCAACCAGAGCTTCAACTCGATCATGAGCGAGCTCCACCGCTACCTCCGCTACCTCCAGGACGCGGACGATGCGGGGCTCCCCGCCGGAGCCTTTACGGGTACGCCCACCGATCTCGTGGTCGGAGCCCTTGCGATCCTCGGAGATCCAGAGCTCGGATGGATCGGAGGCGGCCACACGCACGGGGTTCCTAGTGGATCCCCGGCGCTCCTGGGGGCAATCCTTGCGGACGGGGTAGGCCTGGCGTTCTCACGCAACGACCACGTCCACAAGAGGGATCTTCTGTTTCGATTGAACGATTCCGACGTGGCGGTTCGGGGGGCCTCCAACTTTCTCGATAGCGTCGGTGTGACTTTTTCAGTCGTGGACGACCCGGGAAATGACGAGGTTGAAATCTCGGTCGCACTCGCTCCTGGAGCCCTACCGCAGATGACCAGGGTCGAGCTTGATTTCGGAACGCCTGCTGTGGTCGAAAAGGTCTTTACGGTGGTGGACGCAGCGATCACTCCGGCCTCGAGAATCATAATGACGCACTCAGGAGCCGCGGCTACAGGCAAACAAGCGGACGAAGCCGAGTTCGACGCCATCGACTGTCGATGCGAGCCAGGGACAGGGGACTTTAAGGTGTACGCTACGAGCCTGCTGGGACACGTCCTCGGCCCCTTCCAGTTCGACTACGTGGCGCAGTAGAGGGAGAAGGAATGGCACGCATCCAGGACGTAAACGGCGACCCGGTACTCGAAGACATCTCGGGCAGTGGGACTCCCGGCGCGCTGAACGACGAGGTGCTGCTCGATCTCCACGGCCAGGCGGTCGTGGCGGTCCAGGTCGCCAACATCGGGGACATGACGATCGCCTTCGAGGGCAGCGTGGACGGCGTCGCGTACTCCGTCCTGCGCGGGATCAAGGCCTCGGACGCGAGCATCGCCTCGGCCGTCACCGTCGATGGCGTCTGGATCCTCGCCTCTGGGGGGTTCAACAAGGTCCGCGCGCGAGTCTCGGTTTACACCTCGGGGACAGCCGACGTTTCCATGAAGGCGGGCCAGGGCGACCTGGCGGATGCTTCCGGCGCAGCGGGGAGCGCTGGCGGACTCACCGACGCGGAGCTTCGCGCTGCGCCTGTGCCCGTCTCGGCGGCGGCCCTGCCCCTCCCGGCCGGGGCCTCGACGGCTGCACTCCAGCTTCCCGACGGCCACAACGTCACCGTGGACAACGCTGCCGGTGGCGCGGCGGTCAACGTCCAGGACGGGGGGAACTCCCTCACCGTGGACGGCTCCGTGGCGGTGGACGGGCAGACCGCGAACGATGCTGCGGTCACCGGCAACCCGGTCCGAATCGGCGCGAAGGCCGATACCACCGAGCCGACGGCGGTCGGTGACGGGGACGCCGTCGATCTCCTGGCCGACCTGAACGGGAAGCTGGTGACCCAGCCCTACTCGGTCCCGGAGCGCAGCACCTCGGGGATCACCGCGAACATCGTCGCAACTGGCGACATCTCTGTCATCGCCGCACCCGGCGCGGGCCTCCGGCTCTACATCACGAACATCCTCGTCACCAACGGGCACGACACCGTCGGGACCTGGGTCAATATCAAGGATGGGGCGACGACGATCTTCACCGGCTACGCCCGCTGGCGCGGCGGCGGCTTCTCCGTCCCGCTGCCGAAGCCCCTACGGCTCACGGCCAACACCGCCCTCAATGCCGCGAACGAGACGACCGCGTCGGAGACTCGCGTCTCGGCCGCTGGCTTCATCGCTCCGTAGGAGGAATTCATGTCGCTCTACACCCGACTCGCTGAGCCAGCCGAAGGGGAGGAGAAGATCCCCATTCACCAGTTTCAAGCCTCCATCGCGGAGGGGGCCCGGGGCTTCGCCACGCGCCAACAGGTCATCGACGCCTACAACATCGCACCGGCCGACGAGGCGGCGCTCGACTTCATCTACAACAAGGCGACGGGCTGGACGACGGACAAGTCCCGTTACGAGTTCCGGCAGGTTCTTCACGACGTTCTCCTGCTGGCCGAAGCGCGAATCGCCTACCTCGATCAGACCACCTTCGTCGCGAGACTCAACGCCTTCGTAGGAACCTAGATGCAAGTCGAGGTCGTCAGCTTCAACATCTCGCTCAGCGACGGGCTTCAGACGATCACGGCCCCCGGCTTGGGGTCCGTCGTTCCGAAGGCGGTGCTGTTCTGTTTGGTCGGCAGCGACATCTTCGATGACTTCGACGGCAATTCAGGGCTTGGCTTCGGTTGCGTAGACGGGACGCGGCAGTGGGCGACCTACGGGATTGCCGACGACGGCGCGGCCACGATGAACACGCACACCGTCGCCAGCGACTCCAACTGCCTGCTCGTCATGCACGATTCCGACGGATCGGTGCGGGCCGAGGCTCAGTTCGATGCGTTCGTGGCCGGGGGCGTGCGAATCGACTGGATCGACGCTCACTTCGATGACTTCAAGTGCATCGCGATCTTCTTCGCCGGCGACGACGTGACAGTGCGGGCAGACAACTACTTGCTCGGCGCACAGGACGTCGAGGTGGACATCACGGCTCCGGGCTTCCGACCGAAGATGGTCTTCGCGACGACGCGAGGCGGCGGGAAGACACACACGAACGGAACGGACGATGGCGTGGAGGCTCACCAGCGCATCTCGGTAGGTGCTGCGGTCGACAACGGATCCGGCTACACGCAGCGAAGCTGGATCAATCAGAACTACGACGGCACGGCTAACAGCCGCGTGCGGATGCGGTACTCGTCCAACCGCGTCGGCGGTCGCGGCGACAACACCTATCAAGTGGAGCTTACGACTCCCGACGCGAGCGGGTTCTCGTCCTTCACGCGAGGTGGCACCCCGGCCGGCGATTGGATGTTCTATCTCGCGCTGACGTGCGACAACCCGATCAGCGTCTCCACGTTCTCGTCGCCGGCCAGCACCGGGAACAACGCCGTGACCGGCATCGGCTTCCAGCCGATTGCCGTCCTGATGGGGAACTCGGGTCAGATCGCGACCGACACCGATCAGGAACTCGACAATGGGCGCGGCTTCGGAGCGTTCAATTCTGGCACTGAGGAGTGGTCGTCAAGCATCGGCTCCGAGAACGCCGCCGCATCGGCGTCGGAGTTCAGCGTGCCGAGGGCGAACGCCTATGCCGTGATGGACCCCGGCACGGGAAGCAGCTATCTCAACCTCGCGAGCTTCGTTTCGATGGACGCGGACGGCTTCACGCTGAACCACAGCATCGTGGACACGGGCCGGAAGTCGTGGGTCCTGGCGTTCGGTCCCGCGCCCTCGGGGGACCCCGACGACTTCACACACTTGGCTCTGCTGGGAGTGGGGGTTTGAAGGTGCAAGCACCGAGAGGCTACGACGAGCTCGTGCAGTTCTACGGCGACCCGGGGCTGTGGACCCGAGACGACGGGACGGCCCACCCCGCGTGGGAGTCCCAGATGGTCACGGTCATGTTTCCGACCCCCCTCCCCCTGGGCTGGGACAAGACGAAGCGGGCCACCCGTGCCAGGGTCCACAACAAGCTCGCCGACAACCTCGAGATCGTCTTCGCGCAGCTTCTCGATGAAGGGGCGTGGCTCAGGGTCAAGACCTACGACGGGGGCTACACCTGGAGGTCGAAGCGAGGCTCGAAGAAGATGTCGTTGCACGCCTTCGGCGGGGCCCTGGACTTCAACGCGGCCACGAACGGCCTCGGAAACCACGACTTCGACATGCCTCGCCAGGTCGTTTCGGTGTTCCGCCGGAACGGCTGGACGTGGGGTGGACAATGGAGGCGACCCGACGCCATGCACTTCCAGTTCGGGAGAGCGTACTGATTGGAGAACTGGGTTGTCCCGGGACTCGTGGGCATCATTGGCTTTCTCGGAAAGATCGCCTACCGTCACGTCATGGACGCATTCACGAGTCTGCGGACCATGATCGACGCCCTCGGGAAGCGGAGCGCGGCCTACGAGCAGAGGAACGTCACGCAGCACTCGGAGATTCTGCAACGACTTTCGCACGTCGAGGCCTTGGTCAACGGCAAAGGAGAATGAGATGGTGAGATGGATTCTGGCCCTCGCGGCGACGGTGATGCTCGCGGTTCCTGGGCTCGCAGCGGACAAGCAGGGAAACTTCGCATTCGGGTACGACGTGGCGTCTGCCACCATGACCTACTGCACGGTCACGGGGAAAAACGGAGATCCCTTCGATACCACCGGGTTCAAGTTCCAGGCACCCACCTTCGACATCGAGATCAACGGCGCAGGAGGGGTCACAGACGCCGGGACGAA
>DATKVD010000083.1:0-3839 GCA_035530235.1 Planctomycetota bacterium
TGACGCCCTACGGGTTTTATACGGGAACTTCTCAATCGGGTAGTTGCAGATGCCCACCAGCTTGAAGTAGTCGGAGTAATGCATCTTCGGGTCGGTGAGTCCCAGATGGTTGAGCTGCCGTCGGGTGACGGTGCGGTCGAAGGCCTTCTGCACCGCTTTCTTCCGCATGAGGTCCCGGCAGTTTGCTTTCATGCCGCGCACCGACGACCCGGTGACGTTGATCTCCGTGTCGCAGAGCTGCCACTTGCCGTCGAAGTGGGCTTCGGCGCAGGAGTGCCCGAAACGTCCGTCGGTCGTCCAGTGGAAGGTCATGCGTGCGGGGACGCCGGCAATCTGGCAGAGCGTGACGAACACGCGGCTGATCTCATTGCAGTAGGTGAAGCCGCGCTCGATGAGGTCCTCCTCCGTGCCGCCGACCATGCGCAGGTCCTGTCGGAAGCGGCCGGGAAACGATGCCCGCCGGTAGGTCCACTTCAGAACCGCGAGCGCCTTCTCACGGTCGGTCTTCGCCTTCGACGCGACCATCTCGACGAACCGCTCGAGCTTAGGGCGCGTGCCGGGCTCGTAGTGGGTCTCGAGGGGCGTGTATTCGGAATAGAGATAATCAGCGGTCTCGTCCGTCAGACGGATCATCCGCCGCGCGGGCTGGTCGAAATCGATCTCCCCGGGGAGGTAGGGGATCGCACGCTTCCAGGCGGCGGTGTCGATGGGCAGCCTGGAACACCCACGGTATCTGGCGAGGTCTTTGGGGGTCATTGCTGTCTCCTGACGAGCGGTTTGGGCGGCCGACGGAGCGGCATCGGCCCCGATTATGTGCGGTCAGGGGCCGGTTCCGCAACCGATTTGCACCGGATTGAGGTTGAAAAAGGTCGGCCGCCGGGCAAAATGACACCGGTCGGACGGCCGGAAAACGTCGGTCGGAGCATGACAATCCCCCTGTCTCAAAGAGGAGAAAGACCGGTGCCGAGGGAGAAAATCGTCCTCGTGGGTGCGGGCAGCGCCATGTTCACCCGGGGACTGGTGGTGGACCTGATCGGCCGCGGCTGGGAAGCCGACCTGGCCCTGGTGGACACGAGCGCGGAGGCGCTTGCCGTGGCCGAGGGTCTCACACGGAAGATGCTCGAGGCCCGTGGGGCACCGGTCCGGCTGAGCGCGTCGGTCGACCGTCGGGACGTCCTCGACGGCGCCACGGCGGTCATCTGCACCGTCGGGGTCGGCGGACGCCGGGCGTGGGAAGCCGACGTCTTCATCCCACGGAAGCACGGCATCTTCCAGCCGGTGGGCGACAGCGTGATGCCGGGCGGCACCTCGCGGGCACTCCGGATGATTCCCGCCATGGTGGACATCGCGAAGGACGTGCTCGACCTCGCCCCCGAGGCGCTCTTCTTCAACTACGGCAACCCGATGACCCCGGTCTGCCGTGCGGTGCGGAAGGCCACCGGTGCACCCGTCGTCGGGCTCTGTCACGGTGTCTTCGGCGTCGCCTACACCCTTGCCGATCTCCTGGGGGTCACGCGCGCGGAGCTTGAATACACCGCCGTCGGACTCAACCACCTCACCTGGTTCACCGGCGTCGGTCACGAGGGAAAGGACCTGATGCCGAGGCTTCGTGAGATCGCCCGGGAGCAGCTTGCCGCCGCGGCAAAGGACCCCGACACCGTGCAGCGCAACCGTTTCACCTGGGAGCTGTTAGACGTGTTCGGGGCGTTTCCGGCCGTCGGGGACCGGCACACCTCCGAGTTCTTCCCGCAGTTCTTCCGCGAGGGGAGGTATTACGGGAAGACGCTCGGGGTGGACGCGTTCAGTTTCGAGGACACCATCGCGCAGGGCGACAGGATTTTCGAGCGGATGCGCGAGGACGCCCTGTCACGGGGGCCGCTGGCCGCGGACTACTTCGAGCAGTTCGGCGGCGAGCACGAGCAGGTGCTGGACATCATCCAGAGCCTCCGCACCGACAACGGGAAGGTCTACTCGGCCAACCTGCCGAACACGGGCCAGGTACCGAACCTTCCGGCGGAGGCGGTGCTGGAATCCCCGGCGGCCGCACGGGACGGACGGCTCGAGCCGCTTCCGCAGACGCCTCTTGCGACGGGAATCGCCGGCATCCTCGCCGGACGTCTCGGATGGTGTGAGACAGTGGTGGACGCCGCGATCGAAGGCAGCCGGACGAAATTCATCCAGGCCCTCGTCCTCGACGGTGCCGTGTCGTCGCTCGCTGCGGCAACGCAACTGGCGGATGAACTCGTGACCGCACATGCGGCGTACCTGCCACGGTTCAGTCTGCGAGGTGACGCATGATCGCGAGTGTCCTGTCGGGCGAACAGATCGAGAAGATCCACAAGACCTCGCTCGCCATCCTCGAACGTGTCGGTGTCGTGGTGCCGCACGACGAGGTGCTGGACCGGTTCGCGGCGGCCGGCGCAAGGGTCGTCCGCGGCGAGCAGCGGGTCAGAATTCCCGGCGAGCTGGTAACGAAGTCGATCGTGCGGGCCGGAAAGCAGTTCACCCTTTTCGGCCGCGACCTCTCCCGCACGGCCGAGTTCGGCGTGGGCAAACGCAACTACAACAGCATCGCCGGCGAGGCGATGTGGGTCGAGAACCCCGGCGGGGAGCGCCGCTATGCCTCCCTCGACGACGTCCGCGCCGCCGCCCGCCTCGCCGACGCCCTCGACGGCATCAACCTCGTCGGCGCCATGGCCGACCCCCAGGAGGTCCCCGTTGAATGCCGATGTGTCGTCACCGCCGCCGAGATGATCCGACACACCACCAAGCCCGTCACCTTCTGGTATCACGACCGCGCGTCGGCAACGTATCTGAACGAGATGATGGTGGCCGTCCGCGGCGACGAGAAGACCGCGAGCGAGAAGCCGCTGTTCTACCCGTTCCTCGAGCCGATCAGCCCGTTGCGGTTTCCCTTCAACGGGGTGGATCTCCTCTTCGAGACGGCGCAGCTGAACCTGCCGGTGCCCATCGGACCGATGGCGCAGATGGGGCTCTCGGCCCCGGGCACCGTCGCGGGGACCCTCGCCCAGGAGAACGCCGAGATCCTCGCCGGCGTCTGCATCACGCAGCTCATCCGGCCCGGGATGCCGGTCTGCTACGGCGGCATCTGTCACGCCTTCGACATGCGGACGACGCAGCTCATCTTCTCCGGGCCGGAGCAGGCGATCTTCGGGGTCGCGATGACGCAGATGGGAAAGCACTACGGTCTCCCGGTCTACATCAACGTGGGACTGACGGATGCGAAGCGTCCGGATGCCCAGGCGGGTCTCGAGGCGGGGATCACGCTCGCGCTCGGCGCCGCCGCCGGGGCCGACATCTTCGGTCACATGGGCATCTCGGGCGTCGACCAGGCCAGCTCCCTCGACATGCTCGTCATGCAGGACGAGGTCATCGCCTACGTCGAGAGCATGATGCGCGAGATCGATTTCTCGGACGATGCCTTCGGGATCGACGTCATCGAGGAGGCGGGTCCGGGCGGGACGTTCATCGATAAGATGCACACGGCGGAGCGCTTCCGCACCGAGCTCTGGTTCCCGAAGCTCCTCGACCGTGAGTACTACCAGGCGTGGCTCGACGCGGGCGCGGTGACGATGGAGGAGCGCTGCCGCGGGCGGAAGGAGCACCTCCTCGCGTCCCACGAGGTCGAGCCGGTCCCGAAGGCCCTCGACCGGGAGCTGGCGAGAATCGTCGCCGCCGCCGGGCGTGACTTGGTGCCCTGAACCCACACTAATAAGGGCCAACTTCGACGGCATCGGGGTGCGGGAGCCCTACGAGGAGACGGGCGTGGATTTCCTGGACGGGATTCTGAGAGCGGTGTGCCTCCTTCTGATCTGGAC
>DATKVD010000084.1:0-2179 GCA_035530235.1 Planctomycetota bacterium
CGGCGTCTCACGAAGACTGATTCGAGGGATCCGCATGAGCGCCTCCTGTCTCGACGTGACGTCGGCGGCAAAGCTGGCCATCAACTACTTCAACGGCCACATGGACCGGCGTTCGGGGTACCCCTTCATCTGGACCTACCTGCTGACGGACCCGCCGAAGATGTCGCACGACGGGTGGGACACGGTCGAGGTGGTGGGCCGGTTCCTTGAGGGGCTCGTGCCCCTGCGCGTGATGACTGGCTCGGAGGCGGGAGTCGAGACCGAGATCCTGTGCCGTGACGCGCTCGCCCGGTGCCAGAGGAACGACGGCTTCATCTACCGGCCGAAGCTCTCATACACCGTGCCCATCGCCGACTACTACGATCAGATGTCCGCGATTCAGGGACTCGTCGTGCGCTTCCTCGCCGACAGGGACCCGGTGTGTGCGCGCGTCATCGACGCGAACATCGCCGCGCTGGGCAAGGCGGTCTCGTGGGACGGCAACGAGTACGCGCGATTCCTGCACGTCGGCGTCAAGGACGGCCGTCCGCTCGACAGGTACGACGGCGAGGTCACCGAGAACGACAACCCCGAGGCTCCCGATGAGGCGTGGTTCGGACGTCTCATTCGCCCCGCGCTGCAGTACGCAGAGGCCACCGGCAAGGAGGAACCACTGGTTCTCGCCCGAGCGGTTGCCCGCGATATCGCGTTCCGCAGCGGACGCTACGGCGAGGACGGAAGCTTCAGCCGGGCGCTCTTCGGCGAGGACTCCGTCTGGACCAATGGACACTTCCACTCCCGCGCAAACGCGGTCGCGGCGATCCTGCGCCTGGCGCGCGTTGCCGGTGACAAGGATCTCTTCGAATGGGCGGAACGGGTCTTCCGCTGGGCGTTGCGTCACGGCACGTCCTTCGGCTGGTTCCCGGAGTTCGTCGGTCGGCGGGACGTTGAGGTCGAGGGGGCCGAGACCTGCGGGATCGTGGACATGTTCGATTCCGCGGTGACGCTCGCGCGCGCCGGAAGGAACGACTGCTGGGAGGTCGCCGACCGAATCTGGCGCAACCAGATGCTGGAGAACCAGCTCCGCGACGTCTCGTGGGTGCGCGCGACGTGCCGGAAACCTGATACGGCGATGGAGGTTTTCGACCAGGTGCCTCAGCTTGCGCTGGGCGGATTCGCCGGGTGGGCCGGACCGAACGACTTCATCAGCGACTTCGAGGACATCTACTTTGCGTTGCTCGATCCGTCCCAAGATCATCGCCGGTCGCTGATGGGCTGCTGTTCGAGCTCCGGCGCCAAAGGCCTCTATCTCGCATGGCATCGCTCCGTCGATGAGGGCGCCGAAGTCACGAGCGTCAACTTCACCGTCAGTCGGGAATGTCCGAGCGCCAGCATACGGGCGTGGGAAACGTTCGACGGACGCATTGAGGTGAGGCTGAAGACCGACCGTTCTCTCAGAGTTCGCGTGCCCGGGGGCGTGAAGCACGATCAGGTGCGGATAGCAGTGGACGACCGGCCGAAGACTCCCGTGTGGGAGGGGGATTTCGCCTGTCTCAAGGGCCTCAGACGAGGTCAGCAGGTCACGGTCCGCTACCCACTCGTCGAACGGACCGAGAAGGTCACGGTCGGCGGCTGGGACTTCACGACGCCCGTGGAATACGAGGTCACGTGGCGTGGGAACACCGTGGTGGAGATAGGCCCGCACGGACGGCATTGCCCCCTGTACCGCCGGAAGGACGCCTTCGAGAAAGAACCGAAGGATGCGCCGACGGACCTCGCGTGCCCGACGAATGAATTCGAATACTGAACCCTCCTCGAACCCGGATGGAGACGCAAGTGCTCGGGGCGACTTACGAAGTGGACAAGGGGTTTGCTGTACGCGACGTTCCGATGCCTGTCGTCGGGCCGGACGACATTCTCCTGCGCGTGACGGCCGCCGCCATCTGTGCCACCGACCTCAAGATCATGCGTCACGGGCACCGTAGACTGTCCAAGGGCAGGACCATCGTCCTGGGGCACGAGTTCGTGGGCGTCGTCGAGGATGTGGGCGCTCGCGTGAAAAAGTTCGCACGCGGCGCGCGCGTGGGAGTTGTCCCCAACGCAGGCTGCGGAAACTGCCTCGCCTGTCGTCGCAACCAAGCCAACTACTGCCTGGACTACACCGCATTCGGCATCGATCGCGACGGAGGCCACGCGCCTT
>DATKVD010000085.1:0-3761 GCA_035530235.1 Planctomycetota bacterium
GTCCGCGTGTCGAGCGACCCCACCGAGGTGGCGCGTGCCGACAAGCTGGTGCTTCCCGGGGTGGGGGCGTTTGCCGACGCCAGGGCCGAACTCGATCGCCGGGGACTCGCCCGGCCCGTCGTCGACCACATCCGCGGGGGACGCAAGTTCCTCGGCATCTGTCTCGGACTCCAGCTCCTGTTCGACCGGAGCACCGAGGACGGTGAGCACGAAGGACTCGGGGTCATCCGCGGCGGGGTGATCCGCTTCCGCACCCGGGAACTCAAGGTGCCGCACATCGGGTGGAACACGCTCGAGATGACGCCCGGCGTGGGACTCTTCGACGGCGTGCCTCCGCACAGCACGGTCTACTTCGTGCACTCGTACTACGTGGTGCCGTGCGACGACACGGTCGTCGCCGCTCGCACCGAGTACGGCGAAACCTTCACCAGTGCCGTCGCGACGGAGAACGTCTGGGCCACGCAGTTCCACCCGGAAAAGAGCCAGCGCGTCGGACTCAGGATGCTCGAGAATTTTGTGAAGTGGTAGGGAAGCAGGCTGAAGACTGAAGACCGAAGGTACGACTGCGGCACGCCGCTGTGTAGTGCGGGTCCTTGCTTGCCCCGAGCCCAGCGAGAGGTGGCCCGCCTCGCGTTTCTGGATGACGCCCCACGAGGGGGCGTGACTACAAACTGCGAGGGCTTGTTGAGCGGGGTGAGTTGCCATGCTCGTTATTCCGGCGGTAGACATCAAGGGAGGCAAGTGCGTCCGGCTCAGACAGGGACGTGCCGAAGAGGAGACGGTCTTCGGTGAAGACCCGGTCGGGATGGCGCGTCACTGGGAAGAGGAGGGGGCGGGCTACCTGCACGTGGTGGACCTGGACGGGGCGTTCGAGGGGACGCCCATCAACCTCGAACTGGTGAAGAGCATCGTCCGCGGGGTGGGCATCCCGGTGGAGATCGGCGGGGGACTTCGCACCGAGCGAGCCGTCGCGGAACTCCTCGAACTCGGTGCCGACCGTGTCGTCCTGGGTACCAGTGCGGTCGAGTCGGTCGAGTGGGTCAGTGACCTGGCACGGGGATACCCCGGACGCGTCGCCGTCGGCATCGACACCCGCAGAGGCATGGTGGCCACACACGGCTGGGTGAAGACCACGGAAGTCACGCCCATCGAGCTGGTCAAGCTGCTCGGCGACGCCCCCGTGGCGGCTTACATTTACACCGACGTCCTCCGTGACGGGACGAAGACCGGTCCGAACGTCCGGGCCATCCAGCGCTTCGCACACGCCACGCACGTGCCCGTCATCGGCTCGGGCGGGGTCTCCAGTCTCGAGGACCTCCGTGCCCTCGCCCGGATCGGCCTTCACGCCGCCATCGTCGGCCGCGCCCTCTACGACGGACTCTTCACCCTCGCCGACGCCGTCAAAGCCGCCGTGTGAGGACTGGTGCTTGCCTCCTCACCGGCTTTTTCGCTTGATTTCGCCCGCCCGGATGCTAACCTGTCGAATTCCGCCCTTTGGCCATAAGACGACTTCCGGGAGGCATTCATGGCGAAGTACACGACCGCCGACATCCGCAACATCGCCCTTGTCGGACACGGGGATTCGGGCAAGACCACGCTCGCCGAGGCGATGCTCTTCGCCGCCAAGGCCACCACCCGACTGGGCTCGGTGGACGACGGCTCGAGTCATTCCGACTGGGACGACCAGGAGAAGGAGCGACAGAGCAGCATCTACACCGCGTGTCTGCACCTCGACTGGAACTCGCGGACGGTCAACCTGCTGGACACGCCGGGGTATCCGGACTTCGTGGGTCAGGCCCTGTCGTCGCTTCGGGCGGTGGAGACGGCGGCGGTGGTGATCGCCGCCAGCGCCGGCATCGGCGTCAACACACGGAAGATGTGGGAGGCCGCCGGGAAGGAGGGACTCGCACGGTTCATCGTCGTCACGCGCATCGACGGCGACAACGTGGACTTCGAAGCCCTGCTCGCCACGGTCGCCGAGACCTTCGGCAGACAGTGCATCCCCATGACGCTTCCCGTCGGACAGGGACAGGACTTCAAGGGCATCGTGAGTGTGCTGAACCCGCCGGGGGAGATCCCGGCAGACGTCATCGGGGATCCCTCGGCCCTTCACGAGACCCTGGTGGAGAAGGCGCTCGATGCGGACGAGGCACTGATGGAGCGGTACCTCGAGACCGAGACCATCGGCGACGACGACCTGAACCGCGTGCTCGGTCTGGCGATCGCACAGGGGGAGGTCGTTCCCATCCTGGTGCTGAACGCCAAGACGGGAGAGGGGGCGGTCGAGGTGCTGGACGTCCTGACACGGTTCGCCCCGTCGCCCGTCGAGGGGGTCAAGCGGCGCCTCGCGGCCGAGGAGGGTGAGGGCGAGGCGATCGTGCCGGATGAGAACGGGCCCTTCATCGCCCAGGTCTTCAAGATCATGAGTGACCCGTTCATCGGAAAGCTCAGCTACTTCCGCGTCTTCAGCGGGAAGATTTCGACCGACGCACAGCTCGTGGTCGCCCGGACCGAGGCTTCGAACAAGATCGCACAGCTCTTCCGGATGCAGGGCAAGGAGCAGGAAGCGGTCGACGGCGGCATTCCCGGCGACATCCTCGCCGTTCCCAAGGTCGAGGACATCGTCGTTTCGGACACACTGCTCACGACGAAGGACGACCAGCAGGTGACGCCCATCCCGTTTCCCATTCCCATGGTGGCGCTGGCGGTGGAGCCGAAGAGCCGTGGCGACGAACAGAAGATCTCCGAGGGACTCAGCCGTCTGGCGGAAGAGGACCCGACGTGCAGCGTCAGCCGCGACATGCAGACCAAGGAGCTGGTCATCAACGGCATGAGCAAGCTCCACCTCGACGTGGCCATCGCCCGACTGAAGGCCCGCGGCGTCGAGGTGACGTCGAAGCGGCCGAAGATCCCGTACCGTGAGACCGTCACGAAGCGCGTCTCCGAGGTCGAATACACCCACAAGAAGCAGACCGGCGGGGCCGGACAGTACGCCAAGGTCGTTGTGAACCTCTACCCGACGGAGCGCGGGGCCGGGTATGAGTTCGTGGACAAGATCTTCGGGGGCGTCATCGACCAGTCGTTCCGGCCCTCCGTCGACAAGGGCATCCAGGCCAAAATGGCCGAAGGCGTGGTGGCGGGATACCCGGTCGTGGACGTCACCGTCGAGCTGATCGACGGGAAGACCCACCCCGTCGACTCGAAGGACATCGCGTTCCAGATCGCGGGACGCGAGGTCTTCAAGAAGGCGGTCATGCAGGCGGCCCCCGTGCTCCTCGAGCCCATCGTCAACATGGAAGTGACGGTGCCCACCCGCAACATGGGAGACATCACCGGTGACGTGAACAGTCGTCGCGGCCGCATCCTCGGCATGGACCAGCAGGGCAACTTCCAGACCGTCCGGGCCCAGGTGCCTCTCGCCGAGGTCACCAACTACGACGCCGAACTCCGCTCCATCACCGGAGGCGAGGGGGCCTACACCCTCGAATTCTCTCACTACGACGTCGTGCCCTCGAACATCACCCAGAAAATCATCGACGCCGCCAGGCGGACCGACGAGGAGGAGTAGCCCCGACGCGTTCTTGCCCGCCAGAGACCGACGAGGGCGTCTCGCGGCTCTTGAGGCGGCACCGAACCCTCGAGGTCCTCAGGCGGAGGCGGTGGCGATGACGTCGCGCGAACGGGTGGTGACAGCGCTGAGACACGAGGAGCCGGACCGTGTTCCGTTCGACCTGGGCGGCACCGAGTCCTCCGGGATGACC
>DATKVD010000086.1:0-3025 GCA_035530235.1 Planctomycetota bacterium
CGTTCGCGTCCGACGGCGACCACGACCGACTTCCCGCCGTCCTTCCACACCTCGTCACGGATCTCGAGTGCCGACAGCGGCACGCCGGCCTTCTCGAAGTGGATGTCGTACTTCGCGTCGATGATCATCCACTTGGCGAACGCGTTGACCCAGACCTCGTTGACGCCGTGGTGTCCGCCCTGTCCCTTTCCCTGGCCGCCCGGGCCGCACCCGAGCCGACGCGTCACGTAGCCGAAGCTGTTCAACACCGCGTGCTGGACGATGCTGAAATGTGCGCAGTGAAAGCCGCCGCCCTTTTTCGCGGCGTCGAGGATCGCAAACGCGTCGCCGCGCGTCTGCGTGGGATGGTCGTCGTCGATCCGGATCTGCGATTTGATCCAGTGCCGGAGCAGCAGGATGCGTTTGAACTCGTCGGTCTCGCCCGCGACGACCTTGTCGAGGTCGTACTTCTCGCGCAGGAGTCCCACGCGCGGACTGTGGTAGTCCTCGCAGGCCCGGAAGAGCTCGTTGTTGTGAAAGACGGGGTTCTCGACCTTGCGCACCACGAATGTTCCCCCCTCCTGTGCCGAGGCGGCGCGAAGTGCACCCACCGCAGCGAACATGACCACGACGGAAAACCGCCAGAGCGCTTTCATCCTCGCGTCCTCAGGGCAGGCGGCCCTTCCACACGCCGCCGCCGAACGTCGTCACGTAGATCGTCCTGGGGTCGGTCGGGTCCACGGTCACCCGGTGCGGACAGACGAACGGCAGTCCCTCGAGCCGTCGCCAGGTCCCGCCGGCGTCCGCACTCCGATACACCCCGCCCACGAACGTCCCGGCGTAGACCACGTCCGGGTTCCCCGGCTCGAACGTCACGTCCCAACAGTACGGCTCGTCGAGGACCTTCGTCCAGGTCTTGCCGCCGTCGTTCGTCTTGAAGAGTCCGCCGCCCTGGGACTCGGGCCACGGGACGGAGGTCCCCATCGCGCTGAAGTCGGCCGGCGGGACGTCGAAGCACGAGACGTAGATGACCCGCGAGTCGCGCGGGTCCATCCGCACACCCCAGATGTACGGAAATTCCTGCGTGGCGTTGACCTTCTCCCACGTCTCGGCGTCGTCGGTGGAACGGAAGAGGGCGCCGCCGATGGGTTTGCCGTCGGCGTAGTTGAGACTGACACCCGAGAGGAGCGTCCCGTCGGCGTGGCGGTCGAGCCGCCAGACCGACAGGTTCCCGGGCGTCCCGAGCCCCTCGCTCTTCCGGGCCCACGTCTTCCCGTCGTCGGTCGACTTGTAGACGCCCATCGCGAGGATGCCGACGTAGAGCGTGCGGGAGTCCTTCGGGCTCTTGGGGTCGAGCAGGAGGGTGGTGGCCGGTTTCTCGGGGAGCGTCCCGCGTCCGCACACCTCCCACGTCTCGCAGTGGTCGGTGGTCTTCGTGACGCCGCCTTTCCACCACGGCTGTTCGATGCCGTTCCGGATCATCTTCCAGTGGATGAGGTCGTGGGCGTTGGCCCACGCCCCGAACATGACGCCCGGGCGGTCCGGGTCGATCGCAAGCTCGTAGCAGGTGTTCCCCCACGGGACCTTGCGCGCGGCGTAGATCCACGTCTTCCCGCGGTCGAGCGAGCGCGTGAAACCGAAGTCGGTGTAGGCGATGTAGGTGCGCTTCGCATCGTGCGGGTCGAAATAGTATTCGTAGCAGGTGGTCACCTCGAGCCCGCGGCCGTCCCAGGTCTCTTTTCCCACCTTCTTCGAGCTGACGGGGAGCCAGCGCCTGCCGCCGTCGGTGGTGCGGATGGCCCGGCCGGCGTCGGTGAAGACGAGGTCGTTCGGGTCGTTGGGGTTGCAGGCGAACCCGCAGGCCCGGCCTCCCCACCACCAACTCATCTCGAGGGTCATCCAGTCGGGCTCGACGTTGCAGTTGGGCCACGACGGCACCCCGAAGAGGATCGGCTTCCACGTGGCGCCGCCGTCGGCGGTGCGGTAGACCTTCGAGCAGTGCTCGGGCGAGCTGTCGGTGCCGATGGAACTGACCGAGACGACCTCCGTGTTTCCCGGGCTCATCGCAAGGAAGCGGTACTGGTGGAGCTTGCCGCCCATGCGCTCGGTGTCGAGACCGTTCGTGACCTGCCGCCAGGTGTCGCCGGCGTCGGTCGACTTGCAGATGCCGCCGGCGAAGGCGCCGTCGGTCCACTGGCTGTCGATGGTGACGTAAATGGCGTAGCAGTCTGTCGTTGCGTCGTATCCCGCGGCCGCGTCGCGGACCTTCGTGTTGGGAAGTCCGTTGTCCTTTTCGACCCACGTCGCGCCCGCGTCGTCGGAGCGGTAGCACCCGTCGCCGGTGGCGACGAAGATGCCGTGCTTGCGCTTGGGCGTGACCGAGGCGAAGAGGATCTTCCGGATGGGTTTGTCGCGGAAACTCCAGCTTTCCGGGATAGTCCAGTTCTCGCCGCCGTCATCGGAGCGGACGAGATACTCGCCCTTCTCGCCCATGTAGGTGCTGAAGCCGGCAAGGATGACATCGGGCCGGGCGGGGTCGATGGCGATGGCGGTCACCATGTCGGGATTCCGGGGGACGAACTTCCCGGCGACGTGCTCCCAGGTTTCGCCGCGGTCGCGCGAGCGCTTGATGCCGCCCCGCGTGCCGACGTAGATCACGTTCGGGTCCGTCGGGTGGAACACCGCCGGGAAGTTGACCTTGCGGACCTGGCGTCCGTCGCACATCCGCCACGTCTCCCCGCCGTCGGTCGAGCGATACCATCCCCCCATGTCGCACGCGACGAACATCAGCTTCTCATCGTGCGGCGAGATGGACGGACTGAAGACACCCCCGCCGCCCCCGATGCCGACGGGTTCCCATGTCACCTCGATCGCTCCTTCCTCAGCGCGGCCGCAGGATGTCATTGCGGCAACGAGAAGCACAAGGCAAAGGCGTTTCACGGGTCCGTCCCCCTTTGGACCATCCGACGGTCCTTTGGAGCCTATCCCAATAACGAAAATGTCATTCTGAGTCCTCCCGATTCATCGGGAGGGCGAAGAATCTGGC
>DATKVD010000087.1:0-2239 GCA_035530235.1 Planctomycetota bacterium
CTCGACGCTCGCGGGACTCACGACGCAGGCCGAGAAACCGAAGGGCGACGGTCCCGGGAAGAATTCCGGTTCCCTCGGCAACATCACCGAGTGGCTCGTCCTCGGGCCGCTGCCCTACGACCCCGAGACCTCGCGCAAGGATCTGCTCGCGAAGGAGTTCGTGCCGGACGAGACGTCGCTGCGTCCCGACCTCGGCGACAAGACGGCGGGCTCGGAGTGGCGCAAGGTCCCCTCCACCGGGTCGCTCCTCAACCTCAACAACCACTTCAAGGACATGTCGGCGAAGGTCTTCTACGCGCACGCGTGGCTGCACTCGAAGGACGGCGGACGCCTGCGCTTGCGCCTCATGGGACCGACGTGCCGGTTCCGCTTTAACGGCGAGGACGTGCTGAGTCTCGACGAGAAGACCCTCCATCACATAGACCGGGAGGTCGAGCTGAAGAAGGGATGGAACAGCCTGCTGGTGAAGGTCTTCACCACGCGGAGAAAGGACATGTGGGCGACGAATTACGAGTGTCCGCTCGATTCGGGGTTCTTCCAGGTGGTGATGTGGGGACGCTCGGACGGCGAAACCTACGAGGAGAAGAACATCCTGTGGGAGGTGCCGCTGCCGCAGGCGGTGCGGTTCAGCTGCGCCCAGCCTCTGGTCATCGGCGACCGCATCTTCGTCAACGCCGACCCGTCGTTTCTCATCTGCTACGACAAGAACAGCGGCAAACAGTTGTGGATTGACTACTGCGGTCACCACGAGTTCGTCACCGACGCGGAACGACAGGCGAAGCCCGAACTCTTCCAGCAGATCGACCCCAAAGCAAAACGCATCAAGGGACTCGCGGCATCCTGGACAGGCACGCTCGCGGAGGACGTTGAGCTGCACGGCCTCGTGGCCGGCCTCGCGAAGCTCATGAAGCAGGTCGACAGGAAGAAATACGCGGACGTCGCCCGCCGCCAGGAGGCCGGGTCGGCGGGGATGACCTCCGTGACCGACGGCCGGTTCGTCTACACATGGTTCGCCGACGGCGTCGCCGTCTGTCACGACCTCGACGGCAAGCGGAAGTGGATGACCCTTGAGAACCAGGGTCCCTCGGGCGGGGGAGGCATCGACTACCACGGCTACCAGATCTCCCCCATCCTCACCGACACCGAGTTAGTCGTGTGCATGATGAAGACGACGGCCTTCGACCGTGAGACGGGGAAGGTCCTGTGGCGGATGTCGACGAAGCAGATGGCATGGCCGCCATTGAACGCGGGAGACCCGATCGCCGCTGAGGGCACGACGTGTGTCAACTACGAGAACCTCGGGCTCTATAAGCCGGGTGTCGGCTTCTTCCCGTGGTCGAAGAGCACGTTCGCGGGGAGCAAGGGCTACGTCATGCGCTGCGACCGGGCGGAGTCGTTCGAGGAGTTCACCCTCCCGCAGGACCTCACCACGCTGACGAAGCTGACGCCCCGCCACGTCAAAATGGTCCGCAAGGAAGACGGGCCTCTGATCACCACCGGGTCATGGTCGGCACCCTACGTCGTGGCCAGTCTGCTCATCCACGATGGGCTCATCTACGCCGTCGCGATGGGAGGACCCTTGCGCGTCTATGACGCCGAGACGCTCAAGCTGGTTTACCGCGTGCGGCTCGACATGAACACCATCATGTTCGCCTACCCGTACCCGCACGGCTCGGGCGTCTGCGCAAGCCCGGCGCTCGGCGGTAAGAACATCTACGTTTTCGGCAACGGCGGGCATTCGATGGTGATTAAGCCCGGGCGCACGTTTGAGGTCCTGACGGAGAACCGCATCGAGCGGTTGATGCCCGGACATTACCAGGGGGGCATGGCCGTCCCTTCAGACCAGGGCTTCTACCCCGAGTGCACCGTCAGTTCCCCCATTTTCGACGGCGACCGCATTTACTATCAGGCGGAAGGATATCTGTACTGCATCGGGACGAAGTGATCCCGGTGCGCGCCGGGCTGGGCAAGAGAGAGAGTGTGTGTGACAACCAGTTTGGATCTGCTATCATCCCGCGTGAGGAGGAGATGGTGAAGAGGACATCTGCCGTGACGTTGACGTTGTGCCTGCTCCTCGGGAGCGCCGTTCAGGCCGAGACGAAGTCGTGGGGCTGGCGGGGCGACGGGACGGGACTCTTCCCGGACGCGGAGGCGCCCGTGACGTGGGGCAGGCTCTCCTCGACGCTCGCGGGACTCACGACGCAGGCCGAGAAACCGAAGGGCGACGGTCCCGGGAAGA
>DATKVD010000088.1:0-6500 GCA_035530235.1 Planctomycetota bacterium
GGAACCTCCCGGCCGCCGGGGTCGTCCAATCCGGCGGGGTGCATGCCCGGTTCCGGGCGCCTCTCAGCCGGACTCCCGGAAGTTTTTGACCGCCCGACGTACGATAGCACGTCGAAAACCGCGGCGTTTTCGGATAAAATGGTGGAAAGCAGGCAGGAATCCTTCCGTTCGACGGCGGCAAACCGCCGTCGCTGACAGAAAAAGGGGGTAGACGATGAGACGCGAGTGGGCAGGCGTGTGTGCGGCGTTGATCCTCATGTCGTCGGTGTGTCTGGCCGGCGAGATCGGATTCGAGGAGGATTTCGCCCTGGCGGTGGACCGTGCGGAGGTGCTGAAGCAGCTCATCCCCGGCACGGAGGAGTACTATTACTACCACTGCATTCACCTCCAGAACACCGGGGAGTTCGGCAAAGTCGGCGAGATGCTGAAGTTGTGGATCGATCGTCACGGCCGGACCGCGCGGGTGATTGAGATCGAGAACCGTCAGGCACTGCTGACGTATGACGGCAACCATGCCGAGACGCTGAAGTATCTGCAGCAGAAGCTGAGCCTGCGGTTCGACCACGAGCGTGAGCGTCTGGACCAGAGGCCGCAGCTCGGCACCGTGCTCGATGCGAATCTCATCGGCCGTGACGTCCTGACGAAGAACGCGCTTGCGCGGCACGCGAGGACGACGGACGGCTTCGAGGATTCGGCCCTCGACTGGCTCATCAGGCAGCAGCTCGACGCCGACCGTCGACGGCACCTGTTGAGCCGGCTCAAGCGGCCCGACATCGAAAACCTCCCCCGACTCGTCGTCGACGATCTCGCCCACCAGTACTCCCGCGGCTTCGGCTCCCTCGAGATCCACAAGGCACTGCTCTTGGTGCAGCTCGACGAATGCCTGAAGCTCAAGCCGGACCTCCTCAACGAGACGAACTTCGTCAACGTGTATCTCCCCCGGCTGCATCCGAACGCCGACGTGGACTGGCGGCACGACCCCGTCGAGCGGGCGGCCTACGACAAGCGGCTGTGGGATTTCGTCTCGAAGCTCACCCCCTCCCACAACTCGCTCAAGGCGCACGTGCTTTACCACCGGCTTGAGCACCAGCGTGCACTCGGCGTGTGGGACAAGGACCTCTTCATGGAGTACCTCAAGCTGCCGCGCAGCATGTCCTACGTCGAGCGGAAGTACCTGGAGCGTCCGGAGTTCCGCGGGGTCGCCGCCAATTTGAATTCCAACTACCAGCCCCAGACGCTCCTGCCCCCCGTCCGCAACGACGAGGCCCTCGTGCGAAGCTACCTGATGCATTTCTTCCTCACCGAGGATTCCGCCAAGCCCTACGAGACCTACATCAACGACGTCTATCTCAAGCACGTCTTCGCCGAGACGAAGATCGTGAACGGCCTGGGCGACATGGAGACGTGGTATTCGATGCTCCCGCCCGTGATGTACCAGGAACTCAAGGAGCGTGTGGACCTCGACTTCGCCCACACCAACCGGGAGAGGTTCGCCCCCGACGCGCCCGTCACGCTCGACCTCCTCGTCAAGAACGTCGACAAGCTCATCGTCAAGGTCTTCGAGATCAACGCGATGAACTTCTACCAGGAGAACGGACGTGAGGTGGACACCGACGTCAACCTCGACGGACTGGTGGCGAACGAGGAGAAGGTCCACACCTACACCGAGCCCCCGCTCAGGCGCATGGCCCGGCGTTTCACGTTCCCCACGCTCACGCGGCGCGGCGTCTACGTGGTGGAATTCATCGGGGGCGGCAAGTCGAGCCGGGCACTCATCCGCAAGGGCAAGCTCCGCTTCCTGGTGCGCACCTCGACCGCCGGGCACGTCTTCACCGTCCTCGACGAGACGGGCAACAAGCTCCCCGAGGCCACGCTCTGGCTCTCCGGCAAGGAATACGCACCGGACAAGGACGGCACCCTCACCGTGCCCTTCACGGCCAAGCCCGGAAAGCAGTCCATCATCCTGAAGCACGGCAATTTCGCCACACTCGCCGAGTTCGATCACGAATCGGAGGAGTACGAGCTCGACGCCGGCATCTACGTGGACCGCGAGACACTGCTGAAGCGTCAGACCGCCACCGTCGTCGTCCGGCCCGCACTCTACGTCAACAAGACCCCCGTCACGCTTTCCGTGCTCGAAGAGGTCACGCTCACCATTGCCTCCGTCGACGGTGAGGGCGTCAGGACCACCAAGAAGGTCCCGGACTTCAAGCTGTTCGAGGACCGTGAATCGACCTACGAGTTCCAGGTCCCCGAGGACCTGAGACAGATCGCCTTCTCCCTCACCGCGAAGGTCCAGAACCTCAGTCGCAACGAGAAGGTCGACCTCTCGGCGGACGCCTCCTTCTCCCTGAACGGCATCGACGGTTCCGACAAGGTGGAAGACCTGCACCTGCGTCACGTGGCCGGGAGGCATTCCCTCGACGTCCTGGGCAAGACCGGGGAAGTGAAGCCCGACCGACCGGTGGGGCTGACCTTCAAGCACCGTGATTTCAAGGACACCGTCCACGTCACACTCCAGACCGACGCGAAGGGCGTCGTCTCGCTCGTCGAACTCAAGGAGATCGAGTGGGTCCAGGCACGCGGGCCGGAGGGCACCGATCACAAGTGGCTGCTGCCGGACGACGTCCACAGCATGCCTCAGGCGATCCACGCCGCCCGGGGCGAGGCGATCCACGTCCCCTACATGGGGACCGAGAAGGCGGTGACGGCGTCGGAGTTCTCGCTGCTGGAGGTGCGCGGCGGGACGTTCGTGGCCGACCGCATCAAGGCCCTCTCGCTTCGGGACGGGTTCCTGGTTCTGACGGGTCTGGAGCCGGGCGACTACGACCTGTTGATCAAGTCGAGCGGTGAGCACGTCACGGTGCGCGTGACGGCGGCCTTGCGTCGTGGCGACGGGACCCACGTGCTGGGCGAGAACCGTGTGCTGGAAGTGACGAACCCGGCCCCGCTTCAGATCGTGGCCGTCGAGGCCGACGCCAACAACGTGCGCGTCCGGCTGAAGAACGCGACCAAGTTCGCCCGTGTGCACGTCGTCGCCACACGGTTCATGCCCGAGTACGCCATCGCAGCGGCCCTCGGCAAGATCCGCTTCCCCGGTGTGTCCTTCGAGCATGTCGAGGGGCCGGAGTCCCTCTACATCGCCGGACGCAACATCGGCGACGAGTACCGATACATCCTGGAGCGTAAGTACGCGAAGAAGTACCCCGGGAACCTGCTCAAGCGTCCGGAACTCCTCCTGAACCCGTGGGCCATCCGGAAGACCGAAACCGCACGTCAGGTGGCGGCGGAGGGTGAGGCGTTCGGTGCCCGTGGCCGCGGTGCTGCCCGGGCCGAAGGGAAGAGCTGGGGCGGTTACGTCCGCGGCCTCCAGAAGGGAACCGGCCCCGTTTCCGCAAACCTCGACTTCCTCGCCGAGCAGGCCGTGGTGCTGACGAACCTCCGACCGAACGCCGCCGGCATCGTCACCATCCCCCGCAAGGACCTCGGCGCGCATCAGCAGATCCACGTCGTCGCCGTGGACCCGCAGAACACCGTCTTCCGCGAGGTCTCGCTCCCCGAGGTGCCCGCGCAGTTCCTCGACCTCCGGCTCGCCAAGGGCCTCGACCCGCAGAAGCACTTCACCGAGCAGAAGCAGATCACCGCCCTCAAGGCGGCCGAGCGGTTCGTCGTCGAGGACCGCACCACCTCGAAGGTCGAGACCTACGACACCCTCGCCAAGGTCTACGCCCTCTACGTGACGCTCTCGGGCGACGCCAACCTCCGCGAGTTCGCTTTCATCCTCGAATGGCCGAAGATGAAGGATGAGCAGAAGCAGGAGAAATACTCGAAGTACGCCTGTCACGAACTCAACTTCTTCCTCTCCCGGAAGGACCCGGCGTTCTTCGAGAAGGTGGTGCAGCCGTATCTCAGGAACAAGAAGGACAAGACGTTCCTGGACGAGTGTCTCGTCGGTGCGGACCTGTCGGGGTATCTCACGCCCTGGCGGCACGCACGTCTGAACGTCGTCGAGCGGATCCTGCTGGCACAGCGCATCCGCGGTGAGCAGGCCGCAACGGCGCGTCACGTGGGGGACCTGTTTGATCTCTTGCCGCCCGACATCGAGCGGTTCAACCACCTCTTCAAGACGGCGCTCAAGGGTCGTGCACTGGAGGTGGCCGAGGGGGCGGGCGTGATGCTGCCCTTCGCGCCTGCCGAAGCCGCTCCCCCGCTTGCGGACCGGGACGCATTGCGGAGCGCACTGGCGACGGCGGCGCCCAGACCCGCCGCCCCGAGCCGTGCCCTCGCCCGCAAGGACGCCGAAGAGGCCAAGAAGGCCGTCGCCGGGGAAGCACTGAAGCAACTCGGCGTCGTGGAGCAGGCCGACGGCTACTTCGCCGAGGACAAGGCCCGGCGACGGACCGTCCGACAGCTCTACCGCAAGCTCGACAAGACCAAGGAGTGGGTCGAGAACAATTACTACCACCTCCCCATCGAGGCGCAGGACGCCGACCTGGTCAAGGTGAACGCCTTCTGGCGGGATTACGCCGCCCACGCACAGGGGCCCTTCTTCTCCACCCGGCTGGCCGAGGCCACCCACAGCTTCACCGAGATGATGTTCGCACTCGCGGTGCTCGAGTTGCCGTTCGAGGCGAAGGAGCACAAATCCGAGGTGAAAGACGCGCAGGTGACGCTCACGCCCGGAAGCCCGCTCGTGGTCTTCCACAAGGAGATCAAGGAGGCGCAGGCGGCGCAGCGGACGTCTATCCTCGTCAGTCAGAACTTCTTCCGTCACGGGGACCGCTACCGCTACGAGCAGGGCGAGAAGCTCGACAAGTTCGTCACCGACGAGTTCCTCGTCCACGTGGTCTACGGGTGTCAGGTGGTGATCACGAACCCGACGTCGTCCCCGCAGAAGCTGGACGTGCTGCTTCAGATCCCGCGCGGGGCGATGCCCGTCCAGAACGGGTTCTACACCCGTGGGATCCACCTCGACCTCCAGCCCTACCACACCACGACGGTCGAGTACTACTTCTACTTCCCGTTCGCGGGCAAGCACCTGCATTATCCCGTGCACGTGGCGAAGAATGAGCAGCTCATCGGCTTTGCGGCGCCCGTCACGCTGAACGCGGTCGAGAAGCTCAGCAAGATGGACGTGACCTCGTGGGATTACATCTCACAGCACGGGACGGCCGACGAGGTGCTCGACTTCGTGAAACGTGAGAACATCAACCGTGTGAAGCTGGACCGCATCGCCTGGCGGATGAAGGACAAGACGTATTTCGCGAACGTGATCGGGCTGCTTGCGGCGAGGCACGTCTACGACCACACCCTCTGGTCCTACGGCATCCGGCATGACGACCCCGCCGCGGTCCGTGAATACCTCCAGCACTGTGACGACTTCGTGAACGGATGCGGGCCGTACATCAACACCACGCTCTTGACCATCGACCCCGTCCTGCGGAAGAGCTACCAGCACATGGAGTACTCGCCGCTGGTGAACGCCCGGGCACACCAGCTCGGCAAGCGGCGCAACATCGTCAACGACCGGTTCTTCGACCAGTACGAGCGGCTGATGACGGTGCTGAGGTATCGTCCGAAACTGGACGACGACGACCTGATGGCCGTCACCTATTACCTGCTGCTTCAGGACCGTGTGGAAGAGGGGATGACGTTCTTCCGGCAGGTGAACGCGGCGAAGCTCCAGACGCAAATCCAGTACGACTACATGCGGGCCTACCTCGACTTCTACACCGATACGCCGAGACTCGTCCGCGGCATCGTCACGGGGAAGAACTACCACCGACACCCGGTCGACCGCTGGCGCAAGGCGTTCGAGGCCATGCTCGCACAGATGGACGAGATCGAGGGCCGCGCCGCCAGGGTGGTGGACGACAAGGACCGCGCGCAGATCCAGGCCCGACTCGCCGCCACCGAGCCCGGGTTCGACTTCAAGGTCGAGAACCGGCAGATCACCGTCGACTACCAGAACGTCAAGCAGGTCCACGTGAATTACTACCTGATGGACATCGAACTCCTGTTCTCGCGCAACCCGTTCGTCCAGGAGTACTCGGGACAGTTCGCCTACATCCGTCCGAACGCGAGTGCGGTCGTGACGCTCCCGGCCGGGGTCGCGAAGCACACCTTCGCACTGCCGGCACAGTTCCACGCCTCGAACGTGATGGTGGAGATCGAAGCCGGCGGCGTCAAGAAGTCCCGGGCCTATTTCTCGCATGCCCTCGCACTCCAGGTCATCGAGAACTACGGACAGCTCACCGTGACGCACGAGGCGACGCGCCGGGCCCTGGCCAAGGTCTACGTCAAGGTCTACGCACGGACGAAGGACGGGCGGATTGAGTTCTACAAGGACGGCTACACCGACCTCCGCGGCCGGTTCGACTACACCTCGCTCAACACGAACGAACTGGACAACGTCGAGCGGTTCTCGATCCTGGTGATGAGCGAGACCCACGGCGCCGTGGTGCGTGAGGCGGCGCCGCCCAAGCGCTGAGGGCAGCCCC
>DATKVD010000089.1:0-4357 GCA_035530235.1 Planctomycetota bacterium
ACCAGTCCGTGCGGGATGTGGTAGCGTGCCCCCAACGGGTGTGCCAGCCCGTGGACCAGCCCGAGCCTTGCGTTCGAAAGCGCCAGTCCCGCCAGCAGACTTCCATACGCCGCGTCCGCACGGGCCGACGCGTCCGAACCGTCACGATACGCCTTCAGCACCGAACCCTTCAGCCGCCTCACCGCCTCGAAGCTCCAGGCGTCCGTCACCGCAGAGGCATGGATCGACGTGAACGACTCGATGGCCTGGACGAGCGCGTCCATTCCCGAGTAAGCCGTGACCTTCGGCGGAACCGACGCCGTCAGCTCCGGGTCGAGCACCACGACCCGTGCCAGGAAGGAATCGTCCCGGATAGACTTCTTGGCGGGGATGTGGGGGTTGGTGAGGACGCCGTTGGTGGTGGCCTCGGCACCGGTGCCGCTGGTGGTGGGGACGGCGACGAAGGGCACCCCCGGCTTGTCGACTTTGCGTCCATTCCAGAAGTCGAGTGTGGGGTGGGTCTCTCCGGCGAGTCCCGCCGCCACCTTGGCGGCGTCCAGCACGCTGCCGCCGCCCACGCCGATGACCACGTCACACGGAGTACTGTTGAGTGCGGCACGCACCCGGTCGCACGTCTCACACGAGGGCTCCGGCTCCACCCCTTCGAAGGGCGTGGTCTCGACGCCGTCGTCGGCGAGGGTCTCGATGATCCGCGTCGTCGTGCCGGCTTCCCTGAGGGCCTTCCGGCCGGTCACCAGGAGTGCGCGTCCCCCGAGTCGGGCCGTGGTTCTGCCCAGCTCGGCGGCGGCGCCGGGACCGATGACGAGCCTCGAGGGCATGAGCAGATGACGGGGCACCGGCGGGTTCTCCCTGGGGGTCTGTAATCCGTGCGCGGGCGGTCGTGCGGGGTGACGTCTCAGGGCGCTGGTTTCGGCGGACGGGACACCAGCACACAGACCATCTCTTCTTCTTTCCAGGACGTGAGAAATGCCCTGGGGGTCATGGCCAGGCAGCCCTGGGAGGGATCGTGAAGGACGAACTCGCCCTCGGGCGTCGTGCTCACCACCACCACCCAGTGCGCACCCCCGACCAGTGCGTGTGCGGTGTCCCTGCTCCAGTCGAGGGACGGGAACTTGCCGATGCGCGGACGGTTCGACAGCAGCACCAGCATCGGTCGGCCCTTCGTCACGTTCTCCCTCAGGTCTTCCTCCGTTCCCTGGTAGCCGAAGGCGATGAGCCCGAGTGCGTTGGCCATCGTGACCAGGTCGACGGCGGACAGTGTCCTGTTGGCGAAGTTCCGGACGATGGCCTCTTCCCGGAGTCTCTCGGGGGCGACCCCGTGGTAGATGGCCACGGCCCCCAGACTCGCGTAGCCGCAGCCTTGCACGTTGGTCTGTGCCACCGGGGTGAGTTCGACGAAGGGGGTGGATTTCTCCCGTGTCCAGTCGACGCCCCGGAAGGGGGCGGCGTTTGCACAGCCGAGCGTCCCGACGGCCAGGAGTGATCCAGCCAGCACGCACAGGACGCGCGGGACGGCCGTGCCGGGGGGGGTCCTCTCCTGATGACGCACGTTCGACGGCATCACTCACCCGGTGCAGGGGGGGGTCGGTGTCCGGAACACCGTGAGGTCGCGACGTAGACCTATAGCAACGGGGGGAGGCAGGGCGATGCCGTACCTCCCCTCTACTGGTTGCCGAGTAGTCCGGACTGGCAGTCTCTGTGTCGCAGAGGAGGGACGTATCGGCCTCCCACAGCGGCAACTGCCCTTCCTAGAAGACCCAGATAGCCAGAACGACAATGGTGACAACCGCGACGCCGATCAGGATCCAGGTGGTCTGTTCATCCAGCCCGCCATAGACTCCGAGGGCGTTGTTCTCCACTGCGGCGGCCTGCATCTGGGTGTAACGGGCCAACTCCGCCTTGGTCAGCGGGGCGGCTTCCGTCGCCACGGCCGTCTTGGGCATGCCGGCAATCAGCACTCCCACCACCAAGCACACACTCAAAAGCATCCTGAACATGTTCTTCCTCCCGGGAAGTCGCACGGTCGGCGGACGCCGACAACGTGGATTTCCCTTCCAAAGATGAAAGAATCCTGACTACCCCTGCTACCCAAACATTATTCTCCCGTGGGGGGGGTCGTCAAGAAAAAAAAGCGGGAAAATAGAATTTCCCGGATGCCGGAAATCGGGGCAGCCGGCGGGTTCAGCCGGCCTGGTAGACCAGGTTTTCGAGTTCCTGCTGCACCTCGGGCACCACCCGGTCGAAGTGGAACCCGAGCCAGAGACGGTTCCGCTGCTCATCGGGGGTGAAGCGCACGATGCTGGCACTGTCGATGGCCGCCCACTCATGGTCGTTCTGTGAGACCTCGTGCAGGAGGAGTTCCGTGCCCGGTCTGACGGTGAAATCCCCGGTGTCGTGCTGCTGAAGGACGCCGGTGAGACGTCTGACGGCATAGGAGCGTCCGGGTCCCCGGTCCAGTCGGGACTCCCGGGGCGGGGCGGTCTCCTCGAAACGTGCCGGACCGCCGGTCACGGCCAGACAGCCGTCACGACTGATGTCGAACACCCGCAGACGCACCCCCTCCCCGAACCCCCTTACCCCGGGCAGCTCCAGTTCCAGTCTGAGCGGCGACCGCTCGAGCTGTCGACGGTGTGGACGGTGGATCGCTTCCTCCAGTCGGGTGACGGCGAGTGCGGCGCCGGGGTTCCTTTCGTAGACGCGACGACGCGTCGCATTCAGCGTCTCACTGACGGTGTAGAGGGTCCCCGGTGCAAGCCGGTGATACATCCGGGCACCACCGAGTTCTTCCGACAGGTGTTCCAGGAACGGCTCGAACCATTCGAGCCGACTCCCCTGCATCAGCTTGTCCACCGCACAGTGGAACGCACCGTCCAGACCGCTGTCAACGTTCTCGGCACTGTTGTCGGACCATGCCGCCGCCAGGATCACCGCGAAGATCCCGCGACTGCGAAGGTCGAAGTGCTCCAGGGCGTCGTTGCCGTGGTAGTCGAGCGTCCAGTCGGGAAGCTGTCGTGTGAAACGTCGGCGACACTGTGCCTGACGTTCCGGGTCGATACGACCGAGACGGCTGAGGAACTCTCCGGCCAGTGTGCGTGCACGCCACGCCGTCTGTCGGGCTGACATGCGGTTCTCGAAGGCCCGGACGTAGTCGTCGACGGACGGGCTGTCGGCGGACATCCGCTCCAGTGCACGGAGAGCCACGTCCAGCACCACCTCGATGTCCTCGGTGATGGCGGTCCGCGTGATCTCCTGACACAGCCTCTCCGCGACGTCCGTGTCGATCGGCACCGACTGCTGGTCCAGCAGCACGCCGAGCTTGACGTACTGTTCGAGTTCCAGTTTGCTCCATTCCTGCCAGCGGGCATACGCCAGGGCTTCGATGTAGGGTCTGAGCCCGCGCTTCTCCGGACTGCCGCGTCGGATGACGGTGTCGATGGTCCCGCGAGGGGAAAAACGACCCATCCCGTCCGGCACGTTCCCGCTGTCCTCGCTCATCCTTTCGTCCCCCCGAATTCCGCCCGCTGCCGTCCGTTTCCACTATAGTGGCGGGCCGACAGGGGGCCACGCTTTTCGTCTCCACGACCGGGAATTTGCCCCAATCCGGCAAAAGTGACGTCCCCCACGAAACGTTCGGACCCCGGGACCACGTCGATTGTTGTGAAATAACGCACCCACGGACGGGGGGGGTTTTTGGTTGACTTGCCCGGGGTGAGGGATATGATGCGGTGACTTCCCCTGCCGCTTTCCTTCTGAAGAGATCCGTGTCGTAACGCGCGGGGTTCGACGGGCATTCCCGAGTGCAAGGGGACGGTCGGGGAGCCGGTCCGGCACCCGCGGCAGACAAGGAGATATCATGGCTCGCAAGAGGGTAACCATCGACGGAAACACGGCGGCGACTCATGTGGCGCACGCGACCAACGAGGTCATCGCCATCTACCCCATCACGCCGTCCTCCGGCATGGGAGAGATGGCCGACGAGAAATCGGCCGTGGGCGAGACGAACATCTGGGGGACGGTGCCGCTGGTGACGGAACTCCAGAGTGAAGGGGGCGCGTCGGGATCGATTCACGGTGCGGCCCAGGCCGGGGCAATGGCCTGCACCTTCACCGCGTCCCAGGGACTCCTGCTGATGATCCCCAACATGTTCAAGATCGCCGGGGAGCTGACCCCGACGACGTTTCACGTCTCCGCCCGGACACTCGCCACGCATGCGCTCAGCATCTTCGGCGACCACTCCGACGTCATGACGTGCCGGGGCACCGGGTGGGGACTCCTGGCGTCGGGCAGCATCCAGGAGGTGATGGACCTGGGACTGCTCGCCAAGGCGGCCACCCTCGAGTCCCGCGTCCCGATGCTC
>DATKVD010000090.1:0-4191 GCA_035530235.1 Planctomycetota bacterium
GAGCACGCACAGGTCGGGCCTGCCGTCGTGGTTGAGGTCCGTCGCCAGACAGTCCGACGCCCCCGCCGGGAGACGATAGCTGAGACTTCCGCCCCCCGCCGTGACGTCGCGGAAGTTCCCTTTCCCGTCGTTCTCCCACAGCGCCGAAACCTTCTCATCGGAGAGGAAGACGTCGAGCGCACCGTCCTGGTTGAAATCACCGAGCGTGAAGCGACACGTCTTGCCCTGGACCTTGACGCTTGCCACCACGGGGTCTGCGAGTCCCTTGGCGCTGCCCTTCCAGAGGAACGTCTGCCACCAAGCGGGCTGAAGGACGTCCCACCACCCGTCCCCGTCGAAGTCAGCGACGATGCAGGGGCACGAGGTGCCGCCCCAATCCGCCAGCATCGGCCGCGGCAGCTCCGTCTTGACCCAGTTTCCCGCGACTCGGCGGAGAAGCAACGGGAATTCAGTTGTGGTCACGAGAAGGGCGGGGGTCCCATCGGTGTGCATGGCGCACGGGGCGAGACCGAGACAGTCCGCGAGCGCGAACCCCTTGCCGCCGTCGCCGCGCTCGAACGTCCCGGCCGCCGAAATCCGCCAGAGACTGATCGCCTTCCCGTCCCAGCTCACGAGGTCGACGCGTCCGTCGCCGTCGAGGTCGGTCCACGCGAAGCGTCGCGAGCGCGTGGCGAGCCTGGTCGCCCTTGTGACGTCCTCGAAGGCCTCGTCGTTGGGCTTGGTGCGGTAGAGCCTGTCGCCGGCGTCGGAGGCGACGAAGAGATGCACGGGGCCGTCGGCGGTCGGCCGGACGGCTTCCATCCTTCCGATGTTTCCGGGGACCTTCCCGAGGTCCGAGCGGTCCTGCATCCACGCCACGCCGACGGACACCGGGACGTCGGCGTCGGGCTCGGCGAGGAGGTGGCGTGTGGCTTCGATGAGCATGTCGGTGCCGCCGGCCCACGTGCCGCTGAGTCTCATGGCAAGCGACTCGACGTCCCACGTGCCCGCCTCATTCCGGCGGACCGCAAGCCACCGGCCGCTGATGTGGAGATAGCCCTTCATCGCGTCCGGCGTCTTCGCGGCGAAAACGACGGCCGGCTGACCCTGACCGGACAGGACCGCATCCCGCGCGTTCGCAAGATCGGCCTCTTTGCAGCTGCCGACGTTGAGGTGAAAGGGCTCGGGCTTGGGCCCCTTGAGCGCACCCGTTCTCACGGGTCGCCACATGTCTGCGCCCTTGGTCATCTCGTAGGTGGCGACGAAGATCACGTCCGACTGCTTCACGAGATCGACCGGGGTGAACTTCGGGTCGATGAAACCGAACGCACTCGTGCACGCGAACACCGCCGTGCAGAATGCAGCCCAGGACCTGTTCCGGACGGTTCGGTTCATTTCGTCGCCTCGGCCGCCAGCCGGTAGAGTCGTCGCGAGCGCTCCTGCCAGTCGTGATGATACGTCTCCAGCTCGAAGATGCAGAGCTTGTTCTGGAAGAAGGAGGTCTCGCGGAAATGCCGGTCGAGGCCGGCCTGGAGGCGTCGGGCGGCGGCCCCCGTCACGCGCTTCGAGTCGATCGCCTGCTCGATGGCGATGCGTGCCTCGCCCTCCTGGATGCCTTCGAGGAGCGCCTCGTGCCGGGCGCTGGTCTCGGCCCCGTCCCTGCCCGGCCACAGCGTGAAGAGCACGGGCATCCCGACGATCCACCTGGGGATGCGCATCCCGTCGTAGTGGGCGGCGGCCCACTCGTCACACCCCACGCGGCTGATGCCCGCCCGGCCGAGACCGAGTGCGTGCGAGGTGAACGCCCGGAACGCGAACGGACGGCTCGCCGTGTGAAGCGACAGCACCGAGCTGTCGATACGCGGGATGGCGAGATGTGCCTGCGGGGCCTTCCAGCCCATCGTCATGCTGAAGCCGGGCCAGTTGTTGAAGTAGCGCACGGTGCCGAACGTGTCGTAGTACTTCGGTTCGGGGTAGCCCCACTTGCCGATCTGGTGTGGACCGCCGACCCACCGCGCCCCGGGCACCGCCTCGCCGAGGATCACCACCAGCTCGTGGTCCGCCTCCTGGTCCTGCGGGTGTCCCCAGTGGACCGACTTCTCGAGTCCCTTCGACTTCATGTGCGCGTGGACCGCTTTCCCGAACGTCTCCCAGATCCGCTTCTTCTCGACGCCCGACACGCCCGGTGGGCCCACCGGTATGCGTGAGACCTTTCCCGTGCGCTCGTCGAGGACGTTCACCTCGGGTGCGGCGCCCCCCGTCTTCAGCGCGTGTCCGTGCATCACCACGAACTGCACCACCCGCGGCTTGCCCCAGTGCTTCACCGCGAGGTCGAGGTACCGGTCGAGCACGGTGAAGTCGAAGTCGAGCGAGCCGTCGCGTTTCCGAATCCACTTCACGGGTGAGTCGTCGCCGTTGCCGTATTCCGTGCGCGCGAGCACCGGCACGTTGAGCCAGTCGCTGCCGATGCGACCCGTCTCGCGGAAGCTCGCCTCGAGCAGCCGCCAGTGCTCCTTCGACCAGGGCGGCACGTTATAGAACTTCGCGACCGCGTAGGGGTTCTCTTCGCAGGCGACGAACGTCCTGAAGTCCTTCGGCTCGGGCAGTGTCCAGTCGACGACTTCGAGTTCGACGGGGACGCTCACCGGCTGCGTGCCGTCGGCGGTGACGGTGACGGCGCCGGTGTATTTGCCCGCCGGGGCGTTCGCCGGGACGGTGAGCGCAAGCCACACGGGCCGCGCGGTGCCGGCCGGGACGCGTGCCGGGGCGACGGGTGAGAGGTGATCGAAGACGTACGTGCCGGGCCGGCGCATCACGGCGAAGTCGGCGAGTTCCTTCGCATTCGGGAACGTCGCGTCGAGCCCGCGCTCATCGCCCAGCTTGTCGGAGAGTTCGGCCTCGGGTGTCGGCACGCCGTAGAGGACGCGAACGCCCGAGGCCGGGATCTCATTCCTGCCGCCGGCCGCCTTGAGCGTGCCCGCAGCGGCCTTGAGCCCGGACAGGTCCTTGTCGGTGCCGACGACGATCTGTGCCGAATACGTCCCATTCCTCGCCCCGACGAACCGCACCGTCCCGACCGCCTCGCCGGGCATGCGGAACTCGGTCGACGCGACACGGTGATGCACGTCGGCCACCCACACCTGGGTGCCGGCGGGACGCTTCATCGCACTCATCACGCCGGCGGCGTCGCCGCGCAATTCCAGTTTCGCGAGATACCCGTGACGCCAGAGACTCTCACGGTCGTGCAGTGCGTTCCACGACCGCGACGGCACCTTCTTCAGCACGATCGGGTGCAGGTCGCTCGCACGGACCTCGACGGCGAGGACGTTCGCGCCCTTCACCAGGGCCGCCTGCGGCAGCTTCACCGGGCCGAGCGAGCGGTCACGCTTCGTCTCGTCCCTGTAGGCTTCGAGCGGATAGTCGTCACCCGGCGTGTCGGGGGCGATCTCGCCCCTGGGCAGGTGTCCGCGCGCGATCTCGTGTCCGTTCACGAACACGCGCACGCCCCCGCGGTAGACGAGACGGAGCGAGAGCTTCGCCGCGGCCGGGTCGGTCACCTCGAACCGTGTGCGGTAGAACGCCGAGTGCATGCCGGTGCCGATGTACTGGAGCACGCCGATGTGCACCGTCCGCATGTTGCCCTTCACCTTCTCAGGCGGGACGTCGTCGGGGAGGTCCTGCTGGAACGTCCCCCGGCCGAGCACCCATCCCGACTTGTCGGGATCGAAGTCACGTGAGGTCCAGTCGTCGTCCACGGGGGGCGCGGTGTATGGGTCGTGGAACATGCGCACGAAGACGCAGTCGCGCCAGTCGGCGCCGGCGCCGGCCTTCGCGTTCATCGCGGCCGTCGTCCCCGCCTTGCGTGCCTCCAGCAGACACGCCGCGGACGGACGGAAGACCGCGAAGCCGTCGTTTCCCGACCGGTCGAGCGACCGCTCGGTGTCCTTCTTCACGCGGTCGAGGAGCGCACCGCCCAGCACCTGCGCGCCCCCGGCCTTCAGCGCCTCGGACGACACGTGGTCCGTCGCGAAGCGGTAATACCGACGCCAGAGGGTGTCCTGGTCGAGGACGAGCACGTCGGGGTGGGCCGGGACGGATGAGGTGACCACGCAGGCGACGACGATGGACAGCACACCGAGACGCATCAGGACCCTCCGTTTCGGTTCGTCATGGGTTCGAGGCCCTGGCGACGTCCGCGACGAGACGGTAGAG
>DATKVD010000091.1:0-6256 GCA_035530235.1 Planctomycetota bacterium
GTCCCCCTGGTCGTAGAGACTCAGGGCGGTCTTGTACTTCTGACCGAGGGAAGGCTCGGTGTCCTGTGCCCGGGTCTCAAGTGTTCCCACCAGCAGGCCGATGACCAGCAAGCCCGCGGTCAATCCCCATGTCCACCAGTCCCGTCTCAAGTTCCTTCCTCCTTTCCGTATCCACGTACGGTCGGCAACTCGTTCGAGTTGACCTGAGAGACTCTCTTCTCCGTCTTGACCTGACCCAAGTGAACCGCCTCGTCGGCTCCGAGCTTCACCGAGGAGACATGGTTATTTCTCCGCTTTCTCGGGCAACTCGGTCGCCGAGAGGGAGGGTGCCACCTCCTGCCAACGTGTCATCAGTTTGCCCTTGCGGTCGACGTAGGCGATGCGCAGCTTCTGCGGGAACACGACACGTCGCAGCAGCTGCACCGTCTGGAATTTCCCGTCGGGACCGGGTCGGGTCACCGTGTACGGTTCCTCGACCACCTTCACGTCATTCATGATGGAGACCAGTGTGCAGCCGGTCCCGAACTCGATGTCACGCTTGTCGTCCCCGACGGGCTTGTTGACCATCTTGCCGATCACCTCGCCCGGACGGACGGTGAAGTTGTGCTCGACCCAGATGCCTTCGGGCTCGGGGGGTGTCGCGCTTTTCTTCGTGCCGGCGGTGCCACTCAGTTCCGCGACGATCACGTTGATCTCGTCCATGGTGATCTCACGACGTCCGCCGACGAACACCCTCACCTTGAAGGTCCCCATCTCCAACTGTTCCGAGACGGTGCCGCCCTGGAAATACCACCGCTTGAACGAGGCGATCTTCTTGTCCGCAAGCACCGTGGCCGGTGCACTCCTCACCACGGGAACGACTTTCTCGGCAGCACCCGTGTAACGGGGGCTGCCGAACACCGGGTTCTTGCAGGAGATGATGATGGCGTATTCGTACTGGGCGTCGGGATCCACCTTCTGGTCGATGAAGTAGTACCACCCGGTGGGGGCGACCACGAGAACGGGGGTACGAGTGATGCGCGTGGGACGACGCATGGGGGGCTGCGGGGTCGTCACCGTGGGTGTCCGACGGGTGGGCGTCCGACGGGTGGGCGTCTCGGTGGGTGTCTCACCCATCCGACGTCTCCGGTCCTCCTCGAGTCGTCTGCGGAGTTCGTCCTGACGCTGTTTCTCCTCTTCCATGCGCCGACGCATGTCCTCCTCCATCTGTCGGCGCAGGTCCTCCTCCATCTTCCTGGGATCCGGGGGACGGTTCTGGGCGAAGAGGTAGACCGGCTCGCCGAACATCGACCGTGGTGCAAACGTCGGTGTGCCATAGACGGTCGCCGGGGCCCCGTAGCGGGCGGGCAGCTCCTTGGGACGCCAGTCCGCAGGCGTAATCTGAATCCTCTCCCCCGTGGTCTTGTCGATGCGCCAGATCTCGATGTGATCGTACTCCAGTCCCTCCTGGTACTCCTGGACTGCGGTGCCTTCGAGCTTGCGACGCTGGGACTGGTCGTCGATCTGGAAGACCACCACGACCTGTCCCTTGTCGGCCTTGGCGTAAACGGCGGCGGGTGGGAGGATCGGGGGGGCATCGGGAGCCTGCTCCCGCCAGATGGTCCCCTTTCTCATCAGGTCCACGAAGACCGGCTTGCTGTAAGGCAGGACGGTCGGCGGAGTTGTATCGCCGGTCCAGGGCACCCGGATGATGCCGCTGGTCTTCGCCACGTAGTCGGGCACCTCGGGGAGCTTCCAGACCGGTCTGTCGACGAGCATCTGACCGTCCTCGAGCTGTCTCCGTATCTCGTTCGTCTCGGGGATCTCAATGCTCCACGGCTTGTAGACGTAAATGACCAGGAGAAGCAGGATGAGCATCACCACGAGCACGACCTTCTCGACGTGCATCAGGAGAAACTGTTTGGGATCCCTGAACATGGTCCTCCTCCTTCCCTACCGCTCTAGGGCCCCGCGGGGGCACCGCGTCTCATGGGTCCCCCGCCGAAGCCGCCCCCCGGCTGGGTCGCAGGCTTCTGTTCCTGGAGCTTGTAGTCCAGGGCCCATCCTTCCACGCGCACACCGATGTACAGGGTCGTCGCCAGGTACTTGTACACGCGCGGGTCATCCTTCAGTCTCGTCATGCTGACCTTGCGGATGTAGATGGGCATTTCCTCCTTGGACCGCAGCAGCTCCCGCACCAGCAGCTCGTGCCTCTGGAAGGGCATCCGCAGCTCCAGAACGAACGGGTAGATGTCGAAATAGGGCTCCCGTCGCTTCCGGGCCACCGCGTCCCGTGTCGAGTATTCCCGCGTGCGCGTTTCCCCCGGGTTGACCTCGACACGATCGAGCTGCATCACGTGGAGTTCAGGAGAGATAATGATTTCCAGCAGTTCACGGATCAAGGAGTACTCTTTGGTGGCGAGGACCCGCTGCACTTCCTGACTCGGCACGTCATCACCCCAGTCCCAGAAACTCCAGGTGTCCGGACCGGCGGCGATCCCCTTCTCCTGAAGCTGGGCCTTCAGTTCGTTGATCCTTTTCTCGTAAACGGTCTTGAACGCCCCCGGGCCCTCGTCCCTGCCCAGTCCCGGGAGTTCCGTGCTCAGACGCATCTTGGAGAGCTCGTCCTTGAGGATGTCATACTGCTCGACGTACTTCCCACGGTATTTCTCGGCTTCCGAAATGGCGACCTTCTTCGGCAGCTTGTCCCCGAGCTGAAGCAGACGACTCATGCTCGACTTGAGCAGCTGCACCTCACCTTCGATCTGCTTGTTCTCGGCCTCCTGACGCTGGACCACCACCAGGAACAGGGCCAGGGCCACCAGCACCACCACACCCATCACCACGAAGAACATGTTTTCCTTGATAACGTCCACAAGTCGTCCTCGGTCAGGGTCGGTCTCGTGCTACCTCACGGCACCTCTTCCCGGCAGGAACGACCCCCTGCCGAGACCGGTCTGCGTCGTCTTCTTGGCCTCTTCTTCCTTCAGCCGGGCGACCTCATCCACCAGGTCCCCTGAAGGGTCCATGAAGAAGGCGATCTCAAAGTCGGTGAACATCTCCAGACGGACGCCCCGCTTCTCCAGCAGATCGGCGAGGAATTGCTCACGGGTGACCAGCGGGAAATCCCCGGGACGGTCCCCTTCCCGCCACGTCCGGATCTTGCCGGCCTTCATCTCCGCGGTCCTCGACAGGATCGACTGCCACGTCCGCTGCTCCGTCTCCCCCAGCTCGTTCGGCTTCACCAGACGGTTCATGTGATTGACGAACCGCTCCTCCTTCTGACTGGTGACGAACCGGACGTCGGCAATCAGCGGGGGATTGACCAGCATGAAATCCTTGTTGGCCCCGTCACATCCCTCCCGGGGGCACCTCGCCGGGGGCTCGATGTCCTCCACGGCGACCTTGCACTTGGTGCATTCCCAGGTGTTGGTCAGCTTCTTCACCAGGGCACTGGTCACGTATCGTCCCTCGTCGGGATGGATGGTCTCGCCCTGCATGACGACGTAGACGACGTCGGGACGCTGCACCTTGACCTCGGCGGCCGCCTGTCTCGGACGGCCCGTGGCCGGGTCGTACTCGCCCACCTTTCCCCACTCGGGCTTCTTCACCTTGGTCTTCAGTCGGTCGAGGAACCCCGATTCGAGGACCATCCCGTCCGCCTTGAGTCCCAGTCCGGAATCCAGACCGTTGGTCACGCCGTCGGCGATCGCCGGGGCCACCGTATCGAACTCGATCCTCTCCGAGACGACCTTCTTGAGCCACACGCCCTTCTCGTTGTCGGGCTCGGCCGGGATCGGGGCGTACATCTTCCGCAGGGCACGCAGCCAGAAATCACGTCCCATCCACAGGTCGTATATCTCGTCGAGCTTCCGCACGGTGTCGGTGACGTCGATCAACTGCTCATACTTCTGTCGTCGGGTCTCGGTCGCCTTCACCCACTGTGCCGCCTCCGGAGAGTTGGCCTCGGTCAGTTCCTCACCCTTGCGCCACGTGCTGTACCACGCCGTGCCGAACATCAGCAGTGCACACGCGGCCACCGCCGCCGCCCACGGCTTCTTGCGGGCGATGATCTTCCGCTGCAGCAGCTCCTGCGGCAGAAGTGAGATGTCCATGCCCGCCAGACCACAGCCCTGCACGACCAGACCCAGTGCGACACCGAAGCTCAGTGCCGACTCCTGGAAGATGCGGGGGTTGCGGGCGATGCTCATGTCGAAGTTCTGCGGCTCGACCAGTCCCTGGATGGGCAGGTGGAGGTTTTCGGAGAGGTACTTGGCCAGTCCCGGGAGCTTGAAGGACCCGCCGAGTGCGAGGATGCCCGTGATGCGGGTGCCCGGGTTGATCGACTTGTAGTAGCCGATCGACCGCTGCACCTCCTCCACCAGACGTCTGAGCACCGGTTCGATGGCCTGGTAGACCTGCTTCGAATACTTGCTCTGCTTCGCCATGCGCTTCAGGGTCTCGGCCTTCCCGAACGGGACCTTGAACTTCTCCATGATGGCTTCGGTGAAGTCGTTGCCACTGACGGGGAGACTGCGGGGCCAGACGGACATCCCGGTGTAGATGAGGAGTTCCGTGTTCTCGGCCCCCATGTCGATGACGATCTGTCCCTCGGCACCGCCCGGGCGGTCGTACGCCACGTAATTATAGAGGGCCATCGGGGCCAGCTGCAGCATGTCCACGTCGAGACCGCACACCATCAGGTTGGACAGGAACCCGTGAACGATGTCACGTCGCATCGCGAAGATCCCCACCTCCACCTGGTCCGCCGGACCGTAAATCTTCTCCAGCGGCTTGTAGTCCCAGACGACCTCCTCGAGCGGGAACGGGATCTGCTGGTGTGCCTCGTAGCGGACGATGTCCGGAACACGCTTCTTCTCGACGGGCGGGAGCTTGATGAATCGGATGAGAGCGGACTGACCGGGAATGCAGGCGAGCACGATGTCACTGCGGGTGACACGGTTGCGTGCCAGGAACGTCCTCAAGGCCTGCTGGATGGCGTTGTCCCGGTCGACGTCGGGGGCGGAAAGGATGTCCTCGTATTCGATGGAATCGAAACCCAGGATCTCGATGCGATCCCCAGCCGGGGCGGCCTTCACCGCCCTCAGCGCGGTCTGACCGATATCGACGCCCCACACGACTTTCCGCGCCATGACTTCCCCCTAGCTCACGGATGATGACGCACAGAATGAGGCTATGACATGATGGTCACTGGATTCTATTGACGCCCAATCCCCAGTCAAGCAAAAAAACAGGGCGAATATTGGACTTTCCGGGCACAACGGACCCCATTCCGCATCGGTTTCCCCGGGGACGTGCCGGAGGCCGTGTGCAGGCGGAAACGTCTTTATCATGGGAATCTCAAAACACTTGCGACGACCGTCTTTCACGAGATCCGCACAACGGACCCCGTGCGCCCTCCGTGAGCACGCTCACGCGGCCCTGACGTCCCGGCGGCATCGCAGAAAACACGTATGGATGAAGTTCTGACGGCCGTCCGCCCACGACGGTCGCTGGCAGGATTCCCTGACCCAATCCATTCTACGAACCGTTCCGCCCAAAGTCAAGCGGAAGGTCCGCTCCCCGTCCGAGTGCCGGGCAGTCCGGCCGGGCAGGAGTCAGGGCTCGGCGAGAAGTCGCAGACGGAGCTTCTCCATCTCCCCCCGCCATTCGGGTGCGAACGTCAGAAGCACGAGCTGTCGGATGAGTTCCTTCTCGTCGTTGAGGCCGGAACTCTCGCCGCCGCCGGCCGAGGCCATCTTCCTGAACTCGTCGAGGATCTTTGAGTCCCCCATGGTATCGATGCAATTGACGACGCCTCCGGTCTCTTGGTGCCACCGCCTGCAAAGGTCGCACGTCTTTGCGAGCCCGTCATCCTCGGGATGCGGCGGGGCGTCGCCGACGACGATGATCACCTTTCTCGCGTTCTCCCGCCATCCGGCCTTGCTGATGGCCGTGACCAGCCCCTCGTGGACGGCTTCGGGGATGTCGCCGCCGCCGAAGGCACCGGTCTCGAGCAGGAAATGCTCCAGTCGGTGCACACCCTCCTTGTCGAGTTCCTTCAGAACGATGGACTTCACCGTGTACTCCCAGTCCTCGAGGTCGTACGTCCTCTTGTCCCGGTAGGTGACGAACCCCAGTCGGGCATTGGGCACCCCATAGGTGACGACCTCCGCGAAGTCCCGGACCCCCCTGGTCAATTGGAGGATGACGCCCCCCATCGAGCCCGTGGAGTCGAAGACGACGACGATGTCGAGACCGGAGCGGTGGAGTCCCT
>DATKVD010000092.1:0-10750 GCA_035530235.1 Planctomycetota bacterium
CGAAGACCTGGATCCGGTGCTCACCACGTGGCGCTACGGTCTGGGAAAGACCGCCGCCTGGACCTCCGACCTTTCACCCAACTGGGCCGCCGCATGGGTCGGATGGGAGAAGTACCACGCCTTCGTCAAGCAGCTCCTCACCGACATCTCACGCACCGACCGTCCGAGCAGCATCTACCTGCAGTCCTTCGCCGAGGGCAACACCGGCACCATCGTCGTCGAGGACCACCACCCGCAGGACACGTTTCTGGAGATCGAGGCCCAGGTGACGGGCGGCCGACGGCAGACGGGGAAACTGCGGCTGAAGCAGACGGCCCCCCGACGCTACCAGGCGGAGTTCCCGCTGTGGGGAAGGGGACGCTACCAGATCGTGGTGACGGCCGCGGGCGGCGACCGGAAGGACCAGGCCGTCGGCGGCTTCGTGGTTCCCTACTCGCCGGAGTACCTGCGCTTCCGGTCCAACCCCATCGTGCTCAAGCAGATCGCCGAGAGAACCGGCGGGAAGATGCTGACCGGAAACGAAGAGAGTGAGGACATCTTCACGCGTGACAGGAAGCCGCGGTTCAGCTCCAGTTCCATCGTGGACTGGTTCCTTCTGGCTCTGGCGTGTCTGATCCCGCTGGACGTGGGGGTCCGGCGGGTGCAGCTCGACTGGTACGTCATCCGCGGCTTGCTGGGCCTGGAGGGCAAACGCGCGCCGGAAGAGACGCTGGGTGCGCTGCTGGCACGGAAGAAGGCGATCGAGTTCGTGCCGCGAAAGGAGAAGCCGGAAGGACGGGCGGCGCGTCCGATCCCACGCCGGGCACGACGGGCGGCGGAAAAGGAAGCCCCGCCCGTCGAGCGCGAGCCCAGGCCCGAGGTCAAACCGGCCGAGGACCTCGAGGGACTCTCCACCACCGAGCGTCTCCTGGCCCGGAAGAAAAAATGGAAAAAGGACACATGACGCAGCGGACGTTCGTCTGTCCCGCCCGAGCGGGAGAATGGAGGCACCATGGCTAATGAAGAGGCGCTGGAAGCCGAAGCCCAGGAGTTCAGGGACGATTTCATCAGGATACGCGAAGAGGTGGGCAAGCTCATCGTGGGTCAGGAACGCGTGGTGGAGGCCACGCTGACGGCCGTCGTGTGCGGGGGCAACGTGCTCCTGGAGGGGGTGCCGGGCCTGGGCAAGACCATGCTCGTCAAGACCCTCGGACAGGTGCTGGACCTCGAGTTCCGGCGGATACAGTTTACCCCGGACCTGATGCCGGCGGACATCATCGGCACTACCGTCATGACGGCGGACCCCGACGGACGCTACCGGTTCGAGTTCCGCCAGGGGCCCATCTTCACGCAGCTTCTCCTGGCGGACGAGATCAACCGCGCCACCCCCAAGACCCAGTCGGCACTCCTCGAGACCATGCAGGAGATCTCCGTCACCGTCGGCGGCACGACCTATCACCTGGAGGAGCCCTTCTTCGTCCTGGCCACGCAGAACCCCATCGAGCAGGAGGGAACGTATCCGCTGCCCGAGGCACAGCTCGACCGGTTCATGTTCAAGGCGAGTGTCCCGTTCCTCAACCGCGCCGAGCTGAACGAGGTGGTCAACCGGACCATCCTCAAGCAAGACGTGGACGTGCAGAAGGTAATGGACGGCAAGCGGATCCTCGAGCTGCGGAAGATCCTCGAGAAGGTGGTGGTGACCGACCAGCACCGTGACTACGCGGTGCGTCTGGTGCTGGCGACGCACGGCGATTCCGAGTTCTCTCCGGAGCGGGTGAAGAAGTTCGTGCGGTGGGGGGCCAGTCCGCGGGCCAGTCAGGCCCTCATCCTGGCGGCCCGTGTGCGGGCACTCGCCGACGGCCGTGCTCACGTCTCCTTCGACGACGTCCGACATTACGCCGACGAGGTGCTCCAGCACCGTGTGCTCCTGAACTACGACGGACAGGCCGAGGGCATCCAGGTGGCCGGACTCGTCCGGGAACTCCTCGAACACATACCGGAAGAAGGATAGCGTCCCATGACGGAACCATCCGAGACGCCCGAGCGAAGCACTCGCGAGCCCCAGATGACGAGGCTCCTGGACAACCGGACGCTGAGTCGTCTGGAGCGACTGCGCATCAACTCCCTCCGGCGGTTCACCGACAAGCGCCGCGGGGAGCACCTCGCCGGACGGTCGGGCACCAGCACCGAGTTCTCCGACTACCGTGACTATGTCCCGGGCGACGACGTCCGCTTCGTCGACTGGAACATCTTCGCCCGACTCAACCGCCCGTACCTCAAGCTCTATCACACCGAAGAGGAGATGCACGTGGTGCTGCTGGTGGACGCCTCGTCGTCCATGATGTTCGAGAACAAGCTGGAGCGTGCACTTCAGCTCGCCGCGTCCTTCACCGTCATGGGACTGATGGGCACCGAGCGCGTGAGCGCCGCCGCGTTCAACAGCACCGGCGAAGCCCCCACGCAGATACGACGCTGCATCGGCCGCGGCAGCATGATGAAGGTGTTCCGGTTCCTCGAAGGCATCGAGGGCGGCGGCAACGCCCCCGTCGACGACGGCATCGAGACGTTCCTCAAGTATCACGTCGGCCGAGGCATCGCCGTCATCCTGAGCGATTTCCTCACCTTCGGGGACATGAGACGCGCGTTCAACCGGCTCTTCTCGAGCGGTCTCGAAACCTTCGGCCTCCAGATCCTCGGCCCGAGCGAACTGGACCCCGAGGTGGCCGGTGACGTGCGCTTCGTCGACTGTGAGACCGCCGAGACGCTCGACGTGTCGCCCGGGGAACTTCTCGGCATCTACCAGGAGTACCGTGAGGATTACCAGCGCAACCTCGCACAGCTCTGCCGGCAGCGGTCGGGCCGGTTCGTCGCCACCAGCACCGAGGACTCCCTCGAATGGGTCCTCTTTGACCTCCTCAGACGCAGAGGGTGGATCGTGTAAGAAGTCGCAACTCGCAACTCGAAACTGGAAAGTGACGGCAGCCGGCCGCCGCTTTCCGACTGAGGGGCATTCACTTGACTCCAGAGAGTGATACAAGTGTCATTCTGAGAAGCGAAGCGACGAAGAATCTGGGCGCGATACCGGGAAAGTCTCCGAAATCAGCGGTTCTCGGCGTCCGGGGCGAGATGCTTCGCTCCGCTCAGCATGACATTCGGGCTCTGCAAGTGCCCGGTCAGAGACTTGTGAAATCAGGCGGATACCCCTCTTTTCGACTTTCGAGTTTCGAGTTGCCACTTGTGAGAGGTTGGATCGTATGACACTCTTCGGCTTCTACGCACCGAGCATGGTATGGCTGGCATTCCTGATCGTGCCGCTGGTGCTGTTCTATTTTCTGAAGCTGAAGCGGCCGCGGCTGACCATCACGTCACTGGTGCTGTGGCGGCAGGTGATCAACGACAGTCGCGTGAACTCCCCGTTCCAGCGGTTCAAGCGTAACCTGCTGCTGCTGTTGCAGCTCATCCTCCTGATGCTTCTGATCGCGGCGGCGACGCAGCCCTACTGGCGCGGGCGGGTCTCGCGCATTCACCGACTGCCCGTGCTGATCGACTGCTCGGCCAGCATGGCGGCACTCGACAAGCCCGACGGCGTCTCCCGGCTCGACGCCGCCAAGGAGAAGGTGAGGGAGATCATCGACGGGCTCCTGGCCGACCAGGAGCTGTGTCTGATTTCCTTCAGCCGGACGGCGCGCCGACGCACGCCTTTCACCAGCAACGCGAAGATCCTCCTGGACGCCCTCTCAAAGATCGAGGTGGAAGACGTCGCCAGTGACGTCGAGGACGCCCTGCGGATGACCCAGTCCCTGGAACGCACCACGACCTTCGGTGAAGTCCTGCTGCTCTCGGACGGCAACTTCCCCACAACGGCGGATTTCGAGCTGTCCTTCGCACTCAACTACCAGAAGCTGCCGCCCGCGGGACCCAACCTCGGCATCACCTCCCTGAACGCCCGGCGCACCCCGGACGGCATGTGGGACGTCTTCGTCCGCATCGAGGGATCGGCCGACGCCGAAGGCGCCGCCGCCGTCGAGATAACACGCGACGGTGAAGTCGTCGGAAAGGAGGACGTCAGCATCGGCAGGGGAGAGTCGCAGCGCATCGTCTTCCGTGTCCCGGGAGAGCAAGCCTCCACGGTGGCCGTCAAACTGACCCCCGACAAGTTCGATTCACTGCCCTCGGACAACCGGGCACTCCTCGATCTCCCGGCACTCCGACGGCTGTGGGTCTACGCCCCTCCGTCCCTGGGCTCCTTCCGGCACGCCCTCAGGACACTGGCGGGCATCCGTCTGTTCCCGGACGACAACGCGACCACCGGCGAGACCGATTTCGACCTCGTCATCACGGACCGTGCGGACGACCGGGGCCTCTCCGCACGCACGGCCCTCTACGTGGGGATGGTTCCCGAGGCGGTGCGCGGTCTCGTGACGGTCGACAGGAAGGGAACGGCCGTCGTGGACTGGCGGCGGAACTGTGCCCTGCTTCAGCACGTGGAACTCCGCGACCTCGTGGTGCTCGACGACCCCCATTCCGGGGAGAACGTGCAGGAGAGCGATTACGAGAACCTGGGCTTCGAGGTGCTGGTGCACGGCACGAGCGGTCCGCTCGTCCTGGAGAAGCGGCAGGGCGAGACGCTCTCATATCACATGCTCTTTCACACGGACAGTTCGACGCTTCCGTACCGTGTCGGCTTTCCCGTCCTCGTCTCCAACCTGGTGAATCTCGCCATGCACCAGGCCGGACTGACCGAGGTGCGTGCAAACCCCACGGGCGTGCTGCCTCCCATCACCGTCCGAGCGGACACCTCCTGTGACGTGGAGGGTCCCGACGGCGCCCGGCGGACGGAGACGAGCGACGGGAACGGGAAACTCCGCGGCATCCCGGCGCCCCGTGTCGGGTTTTACACGGTTTCCGAAGGCGGCGGCGTGCGGACGAAGGTGGGGGCAAGTCTCCTCTCGGCGAAGGAGACCTCCCTGGAGGGTGCGGAGGAGATCCGGTTCAACGAGGACCTGTCGGTGGCGGCGGCCGGGTCGGCCCCGAAGATGGACCGGTCGCTCTGGCCGCTGCTGGCCATGATCGCGTTCTGCGTGCTCCTGGTCGAGTGGCTCTACTATCACCGATCCCCGGCGTGGTTTGCGAAATGAGGTCGAGAGGCATGAAGCTGCCCCCGGTGTTGCCCGAGCCGCTGCATGACGAGGGAAAAATTGTCCGCTGGATTGCGGAGCTCACGTCTGAAGCCGAACCGAGGGTTCGGCGTCGGCTGCGCGAGGAGTTCGACCATTTCGGCATCCACTTGAGACGGGACTTCCGGAAGGCGAGTCTCACACCGCACGTGTGGACCGGGGAGGCCGGACGCTTCCACCGGGACAGCCGTTCATTCCCCTACGGACTGATCATCTGGAATCGCAACAGGATCAAGCTTCGGATGCGCCGGTGGATGGGTGAATATCTGGCCAAGCTCGACGGACGGACACTGGAGGTGCTGATGGTGGGTGAGGGTCTTGGGTTCGATGCGGCGTATCTGTCCGAGGCCGGCCACCGGGTGACGTATTTCGACCTGCCGGGGTACGCCCCGGCGTTCGCACGCAGGCTCTTCGACGAATGTGCCCTGGAGGTAACCCTGATCACGGACCAGGCGAAGATACCCGAGGGCGCGTTCGATGCGGTGGTGTGTCTCGACGTGATCGAGCACGTCCCGGATCCGTCGGCTTTTGTCCGGGCGCTGCGCACGTACCTGCGGCCCCGGGGTCACCTCATCGTCCACGCGCCGTTCTACTGCATCGGTCCGGGCGATCCCACACACCTCGACGCGAACCGTCGGTACTCCGGCGACCTCTCGCTCTTCGAGAAGCACGGGCTTCAGCTGACCGACGGGACGTACGGGTGGGCTCCACTCGCACTCCGCAAACTGGACGGCGGATCGCCCGCACGAGACCTCCTCCCGAAGCTCCTGTTGCTCAGACTCATCGGTCTGGGCCTGGCCGTCGCACGTTTTTGGCTGTTCCCTTTCTGTTGGGTGGATTTCTATCGCAGCAGGCACAACCAATGGTTCGACCAGGAAGACAACACCCCCGCTTCTCAGGAATGATCCGGGCGCCGGCCGGAAGGACGTTCGGCCTCACGGACGTCTGGCAGTGTGTCTGCGTCGTCGTGCTGGTCCTGACCGTGCACTGCGAAGCTTCGGGGCAGTCCGGACGGCCGTTGACACTCATCTCGGTGCAGCCCCCCAGTCTGAGGAACCGCTCCGGGGCTCCCATCCCCGTCGACGTGACCCTGGACTGGGCGGGGCGCGACCTGATCGAGGGGGAACTGGAGGCGACGTTCCATGCGGGACGCAGTGTGACGGCTCACTACCGGAGTGCGGCACTGGCCCTCACCACCGGCCGGCAGACCTTCCGCATGCTCTTCCCGGCGATGACCGTCCCGTGGGAGGGTGAGCAGCTCCAGGCGTCGTACCGCTTCCGCACCGCACGGGGGACCTACGAACTGGGCACGCGGCCGATCATCGTTCCGGCAGTCAGGCAGCGCTGGATGAACATCGGCGTGAGTGACCCCTGGGACAAGCGGGACCGGTGGACAAACACGGCGGCCCAGGGGCTCCGCTTCGACAAGCTCGAGACGAGGACCGGCCGCCCCGACCGGTCGAGCGTCTCCGTCGAGGCGAAACTCGCCGTGCAGCCGGTTCACGTCCTGCCCGAAGACCTGCCCGAGGTCCCGCTCGGGTGGTGTGCCTACGACGTGGTGCTCCTGGCGGGGCGGGGGTTCGGCGAGATGCGACAGAGACAGCTCAAGTCCCTCGAACCCTGGGTGCGGGCCGGGGGCAGTGTGTGCATCCTGCCGCGGGGGGAAGTGAAGTCCTACCACGTCGATTTCCTGAACGCCCTGGCGGGCGACGGCAAGGCGTTCACGTTGACCGTGGACGGCTCGGCGGTGACGCCCGCCGGAGCGGGGTCGGCCGTGCCCCTGCGCCTCCGGTGCGGTCTGGGCCGGGCGGTGGTCCTGATGGAAACGTCGGAGAGCGACACGGTGTTCGACGCACCCGCCTGGCGGGAATCGGTGTGCTTCCTGTGGAAGATCCGCCGGGACGCGCAGGACCTGCTCCTCCGCGGCGGTCGGCTCGACCGTGGCGACGTGGAGCATTACGGGGTTCAGCCGATAGAGAACGCGTCGCAGCTCGTCAGGGGACTTCTGCCCCGGACCGCCCGGCTGGTGCCGCTCTGGCTTATCATCCTGCTCCTGGCGGTCTTCGTATTCGCGGTGGGACCGGGGGATTACCTCCTGCTGGGGCTGGTCAGGCAGCGGCGGTTGACATGGGTGCTGTTCCCGGTGCTGTCGATCGCGCTGACGCTCTTCATGGTGTTCCTGTCGGAGCGCTACATGGGCCGGACCGACCGTCGGACGTCGGTGGTGTTCGTGGACGTGGGGAAGGGCGGGCGCGTGCTGCGCACCAACCGCTACGAACTCATCTTCGCCGCCCGCAGCAAGGACGCCGACACCGAGCTGAGCCATTGCTTCTTCACACCCCTCGATCACCGGACCCTGAGCGACGACTCGTCCTCCTACCGTCGGTACTACCCGACGGGGACGACCGGCCCCCCCAGGTACTCGGGACGGATGCCGACCCACTACACGGTGTTCCAGACGATCCGCAAGTGGACACCCCAGCTCAACCGCATCTTCTCCCTGGAGCCGCCCGCGGCAATCCGGCAGTTCAACTGGGACGCCCTGAACGTGTCACTCCTGCAGCGGGAACAGGCCCGGTGGGGTGGAGGCATCGAGGTGCGGTCCGACGCCCCCAAAGGCGGCAGACTCATCCGGGAGACACTGGTGGGCACCGGGGAGTTCGACGGTCACGTTCTCCTCATGCACGCAGGGAACAGCCACCGGACGGGCACGAGCAAGAGACGGACCTCCTACGGCATCCAGGTCATCAGCCGGTGTCCGTTCGAGCGGTTCATCCGGGAAGCGAGTTCCCGCAAGGGTGCACGGGGGCTCTTCACGATCGTGTCCCAGATCTCCCCGACGATGGGGGACAACTTCGAAGACCTCGCCGTCCTCGACCCGACGGACCCCGCACAGTGGCTCGTCGCGGTCATCACCGAGGACGGTGACGACACCGTCGTCTATCGACGTCTGTACGCGGGAGACCGATAATGGCGTTCGTCGACATCAACAGGCTGTGGGTGAAGTACGGTTCCACGATCGCGGTGAGGGGTCTCTCGTTTTCGATCCCGCAGGGGTCGGTGTTCGGGTTCATCGGACCGAACGGCGCCGGGAAGACCTCGACGATCAAGGTGCTGGCGACGCTGTTGGCGCCGGCGTCGGGCACGGCACAGGTCAAAGGCATCAACGTGCGCACCAACCCGGCGGGTGTCCGACGGATCATCGGCTACATGCCCGATTTCTTCGGCGTCTACGACGATCTGACGGTGAGCGAATACCTGCACTTTTTCGCGGCGGCGTACCGGATGGAGCGGAAGAAGAGACGCTCGGTGGTGGGAGACGTGCTGGCGCTGACCGACCTCACCGAGAAGAAGGACACACCGGTGGACGCGCTGTCGCGGGGGATGAAGCAGCGGCTGGGTCTGGCCCGGGTGCTGCTGCACGACCCGGAACTGCTGCTCCTGGACGAGCCGGCGAGCGGTCTCGACCCGCGCGCCCGCATCGAAATCCGCGAACTCCTCAAGGAACTCAAGAACATGGGGAAAACCATCCTCGTCTCCAGTCACATCCTGCACGAACTGTCGCAGATCTGCACGAGGATCGGCATCATCGAGCAGGGACGACTGGTGGCCGAGGGGTCCCTCGACGACATCTACGCTCAGCTCGCCATCAGCCGGGTCATCCACGTCCGGATCGCCAACATCTCGGACGAACTGCTCGAAAAGATACGGAAGATCGACGGGGTCGCGTCGGCGGAGCGTGAGATCGACCGGGTCACCGTGCACATCAGCGAGGACCGGCTTTCGGTGGAGGACCTTCTCGACGCTCTGCACGCCCTCGGCGCACGCATACAAATGTTCCAGCCCGAGGCGATGGACATGGAAACCGTCTTCATGAAACTGACCGAGGGCAAGACCGCATGAGATCCTCGTTCGAGAGACTGGGCCGTCTCTGGCGGGCGCCGGTGCCGCTGTTGGGAAAGGAACTGGCCGAACAGGCCGCCCGCAGACGGACCTACGTCATCCGCGTCGTCTACGCGGCACTCCTCTTCCTCGTCTTCGCACTGCTCCTCCACGACAGGCTCCGACACACCGGAACCGACCCGTTCTACATCCTGGGGGCCGGAAAGCAGCTGTTCGAGGCGATCATCTACCTCCAGTTCACCGGGATCTGCCTCTTCCTTCCGGCGATGATGAGCGGGGTGATCACCTACGAGAAGGAACGACAGTCCCTCGCACTGCTGCTGATGACCGACCTCGGTCCGTGGGAGATCCTCCTGCAGAAGTATTTCGGCCGGCTCATCCCCATGTTCACGTTCCTGCTGCTGTCGCTGCCGCTCCTGGCGATCTGCTATTCGTTGGGGGGCGTCACCACCATCGAACTGTCGGCCGGGGTCTTCCTGCTGCTCCTCTCGTGTCTCCAGCTGGGAGCGCTGGCGATCATGTGCTCGGCTTTCTGCCGGACGACCGCCGCCTCCTTCATCTCGTCCTACATCCTCGGAGCGGTCATCTATGCCGGTCCGGCGGTCCTCTGGGCGGTGCTGGCCGAGTCCGGCGTCATTTCCTGGAGTGACTGGGACGAGGACGTCGTCCTCGCGCTTTTTCCCCCGTTCGTCTTCGACTACGCACGCAGCAAGACGTTCTCCGTCGTCCTGACCCGCAACATCCCCATCGTGATTTCGACGGTGGTGCTGATGGCGGTCGCGCGCGTCGCACTGGTGAAGCGGGCGTTCGCGGCCCCCAAGCAACGACTGCTGAAGCTGTTCAAACGTCAGGACCGCTTCTGGAACCGTCTCAACCGACTGGTCGGCGGCATCGTGCTGGTCAAGGACCGGGGCGGTCTTCCGGAGAACGAGCCGGTCAAGTGGCGTGAGGTCACCAAGAAGCCCCTGGGAAAGGTCAACTACCTCCTCCGTCTGATGGTGATGGTGGAGGTGCCGCTGGTGCTGGCGGCCATTGCACTCGTGGTCGGTGCCAGCGGACGCGGACAGCACGAGAGCCTGTCGGTGATAGCGTTGGTGCTGTGGTGCATCGCGGTGCTCGCCGTGGTGGTCAAGAGCGCCAACGCCGTTTCCAGTGAGCGCACCAGCCGCACCCTCGAGGTCCTGCTCACCACACCCCTCTCCGGTGAGGACATCATCCGTCAGAAGATGAGTGGGGTGTGGCGGATGATCCTCGTCTTCCTGATCCCGTTCCTGACGATCTTCGCCGTGCAGTCGTTCGTGTCACGGGGGTTCTGGTCGTCGTGGCGGTACAGTCGGCCGTGGAGCGAGCTGGGGGCGGCGGGGTACCTGGTCATCTCCCTGGCGACGGTGGTGGTGTATCTGACGATGTTCGCGTGGTTCGCCAACTGGGCGGGCATGAGGACGAAGACGCGCGCGCGGGCCATCACCGTCTCCCTCATCGGACTGGTCCTGTGGAACCTGGCGCCGCTCTTCGTGCTGGTCCTGTTGAGCGAGTTCGTGCACAGCCGCGTCGACCACCCGCCTTTGAACTGGCTGTTTCTGCTCAGTCCCGCCTGGGCCGTCATCCTGACCGAGATCGAGGAGTTGGGACAGTTCTTCAAGGTCAACCCGTGGCTGGTCAACCTCGTCAACCTCCTGTGGCACGGCTTT
>DATKVD010000093.1:0-9284 GCA_035530235.1 Planctomycetota bacterium
GTTGTGTGTCCCGTCCTCTCGCTGTGGCGTACGCAAGGCCCGGAGAAGAGCAGCACGAGTGGGAAGAGCCGAGACTGGCGTACGCCACAGCGAGGGGACGGGACACACAACCACTGCGAAGCCCCGGCGCACCAGCGCGGGACGGTGCCGTTGATGCTGACAGTCCAGGTGAAGCGGAAGAGCCAAGACTCTCATGCTTCGGTGGGCAATTGGACAACACCATGCAGCGCAGACACGAACGAGTCAATGGGCGGAACGATAAGGCCGAGCCGCTTGGCAACGGGCAGGACAACCGAGTACCTCCATCGTCAAGTCCGGGGAGTCCTCAACTCCCGGTGGGTTTGCCAACTGATGAACTACGACGCCGACTGGCTCGATGTGTGGTGGTGAGCGATGGGAAGACCAGCGAAGCCGGACCCCGTGAAGTTCTGCGACTCCTGCGGGGCCTCGATGACGAGGAAGCGGTTCAACGGGCGGCTGGAAGACCTCTCCGTGTTTCGGCGCAGACGATACTGCGACTCTCGCTGCATGGGAAGCGCAAGGGTCACGGACGCGCCGAAGCTGGGGACGCTTCGCGGTCGGGCGCAGAAGGCGGTGGAGCGGAAGCCAGCGTGCGAGGAATGCAGCGGGACGCGCCACCGCCAGAGGCACCACATCAACAGGGACAAGACAGACAACCGTCCGGAGAACGTGGCGACTCTATGCGCGTCGTGCCACGCGAAAGAGCATTGGAGGACCGAGAAGCGCAACTCCTTCTCGACTATCTGATGGACGAGAAGAGGGCTCGACGTTGGAACCGAGAGAGCCTCAAGGCTCTGGGCAACTCGGTCGTCCCGGCGGTCGTCGCCGTCATCGGGCAAGCAATCTGGGAAGCGGACAGGAGGGGATAAGTGAGCACGACAGCCGAGCCGCTGGAGGTTCACAAGCTGGTGGACACCATCATCCCGAGGGAGACGGCGCAGCGGGCCCTGTTGTACGACCGGCTCCACATGGGCGGAGAGGACCCCGTCTACAGCCTGCAAAGGGCCGCGACAAGCGCACGAAGGGAGGGAATGCGAATGCCTGAGACACCCGACGGAGGATGGCTGCTGGACGATACCCCGTTCGTGTACACGAAGGGCGGGGAGACCAGAAATGGCTAGGACGAAGGACCCACACATGGCGTCCGTGAAGTCGTGGCAGACTCGCCGCGCGTCGCAGGGCTCCGGGTCCTATGGTGTTCGGTCCGTTGGCGACTTCGGGGCCGGCCGCCCAGATCGCGGCGTGCGCCTGCCGGACGGTACGCTCGCCGACGAACGCGGCGAACGCGAGCCAGCCCCCGGCGAGCCCTTCGTGGTCTACCGGCTCGGGAGGTCCACGAGCAAGGATCTGCACAGCAACGCCGGCAACGCCGATGGTGTCGCGCTCCACTTGGCGCGAGTGGACGACTTTGAAAAGCCGGCGTTCAGTGGCGGAGTCGGAGACACGATTCACGCCTTTCGTGTCGTGGTGCCCGAGAGGTTCACCGACTACAGCGCGATAGTCGCTGGCCGGCCCACCCACGGCGGGGCCGCCAAGGAGCCCGGGGTCGGGCGCACAGAGACAAAGGGGCGCGTCAGTTACAGTTTCCCCCCGGGCGCGAAGTTCAAGGCCGAGCTGATCGCCTCGGTCCCCCTCGATGCGGTGCGCTCGATTCTGGAGCAGCAAGGTTTCCGCGCCGGCAGCTTCGACGAGTCCGGCTCCCGGCTTGGAGCCTCGGCGATCCGGGCGGCATTCAAGGAGGGCTAGACGCATGACCGGAGATGAATTGAGAGAGGCCCGGACAGCTCGGAACCTCAGCACGCAGCTGGTGGCCGATCTCGTTGGGGTCCACCGAAACACCGTCGTGCGATGGGAGAAGACCGGCAACATCCCGGGACCCGCGCACCAGTCGCTCCTCTGGATTCTCAACGAGTCCACACCCGTTCCCACCACCCGGCCCCCGAAGCGTTCCCGCAAGATCGCCGCTCGTCTGAATGCTCAGAACGACAAGGCGGCAGAGCGGTGAGTAGAGCCACTTCTGCGGGGATCGTAGCCCTTAAAGAGGGCAACGCGACCAAGCCGTTCGGTCGCCCCAAGATCGTCCTGTCCTCATCCCAGATAGACGATCTGGAGCGATTGGCCGAAATCGGCGCCACGCAGGAGGAGCAGGCCGCCTACCTCGGGATCTCCGTGGACACGCTCCACCGCCGGATGCACGACCAATCCGACGTGTTTCTGGCCGTGACGCGGGCTGGCGGGCGCCTGAAGGCGAGTTTGCGCCGCAAGCAGGTGTCGGTGGCCCTGAACGACGGGCACCCGTCACAGGCGACCATGCTCATCTGGCTGGGCAAGACGGTGTTGGGCCAGAGCGACCGTGTCTCTCTGAAGATCGAGACGACGGACGATGCGCTCAAGGCACTGAAAGACATCTGGCCGGACATCGACCCCGACGAGATGATCCGCCAGCTGACCCAACCGATCGACATCGAGGCGGAGGAGGTGGCAGATGAGCGGGAGGTCGAGGAGCCAGCCGTGGTTCAGGACGAAGCCGCGACCGAGGCTCCCGGTGCGCCCTGAGCCCAGCCGGGTGCTGGTGCCCGACGAAGAAGCTCAAGTCTGAGGGCTGGCTCTGATGGCGAGAACGAAAGATCCGCACGCGGCGACACGCAAGGCGTGGGAGACCCGTCACCGGAACGCCCGGGGCGAGGGTTCCAGTGCGACCCAGATCCGTGGGGACTACGCCGCGAACGCGTCCTCGGCGACTGTCCACCGGTTTGAGCGTCAGGGCTGGACGGGGCCACGCAAGTTTGAGCGCGGCATAGACGATCCGCCGATGGGCTCGCTGATGTCGGAGGCCGCCGCGCTCAAGGAGACGGGGCTCACCCTTGACCAGCTCGCTGACGTGGCTGGTGCCCCTCCCGGCTCCGAGGTCGCCGTTCGCCGCCTCGGCGGAGGCGGTGCCGAGGTAGTCTCAAAGTTCCCCGACGAGGCCGGCGTGAGCGTCCGGCGCATTCACACCGGACGCCACGCTGTCGGCGCGCGCCGTGGCGTGCGGTTCATCCACAACCTCAGCTTCACGGTTCGGGTGGGGCGTCAGGGCGAGGGCATCGGCGCTGACGCGTTCGCGCTGGAGGTCGAGTCCGCTGTGGCGCACGGCTTCGAGCGGATCGAGGTGACGGCTGGAGGCGCTGGTCCTGCCCGGCTTGAAAAGAAGGGCATTGGCGAGATCGGCCCGTTGTTCAGCCACGGCCGAGACCCGCGAGCGGTGGACCTCGCCGGCTACTACGCGTGGGCGCGGATGGGGTTTAACTCGATCTCCAAGCTGCCGGGGCCGAACGGGCTCGCCTACCTTCACGACATCATGAAGAAGCCCGGCGGCCCGGCATGGTGGAAGGAGAACGGCAAGGCGTTTGTTGGCGTCTTCGACCTGACCGACGGTTCCACGGCGAGGCGAGTCCACGACGAGTACCTGCGGCTGAAGCGGAGGCAGCGGAATGGCTAGGACCAAGGACCCGCACGCGGCGACGTTGAAGGCGTGGAAGACGCGTGCCCACAACGCGAGCCGTGGTGGGGTCGTCCGGAGCACGGGGGACTTTGCCGCAGGCCCCAGCGTCCACGATGACGGAGCGCCCTACGGCCCCCGACAGGTTGTGCGCGGAAAGTTCTTGAACGAAGGCAAGGTCTCCGTGCGGTTTCCCGGCGGCTCGACCCGGTTTCTCTCCACGGAGGCGGAGGCTCAAGCCGAGGCCGACCGTATGGTCGCCGAGATTCAGGCCGCGAAGGCGGAGCGCGCGGCCGACGACACGCTCATCGGAGCAGCACTCTCTGGTGCTGCTGCTCCGAAAGTGGCCGAGCGGGCCTTCGCGAGGGCTATGGGTGGGGCAAGCCCGTCAACGATGTCGATCGCTGGGTTTGTCCGGCAACGCTACGGAACCACAATCACCGAAGCGCGTCGGCATGCTGAACGGATCACCAGACGACGCGGGTTCGTGGACTCGTCCGGCACGAGCAGGGCGCGCATCCTCGACGTCATCGAGTACCTCCGCGAGCACGGTGGAGAAATCCAGAGGAAGGGCTGATGGCTCGCACCAAGGACCCGCACGCGGCGACGGTCAAGGCTTGGAAGACCCGCGCTCGCAACGCGAGCAACAGCGGGACGACCCAGCAGAGCGGGGACTTCGCGGCCCTGCCGCCGGAGGTTCAGCACGGCGTCCGGCTCGCGCGGACGTGGCCGAAGGAGAGGCCGTGGGCCGCAACTCGCGAGAGGCTAGCCTCCGGCGTTGCTGGTGTTCGGTACAACCCAAACTTGCAGAGCGAGGCCCGCAACCTCGGCGGGCGTTACGAGGTGGGTCCAAAGTTCTTCGCGCTCGACGTCGGCGGCAGGGAGCATGTGCTGTACCACGAGTTAGGCCACGACCTGTCGGACCAGATGCTCCGTGATGGCTCAGCGTGGGGCGCGTTAGACCTGCTAGACACAGTAGACGGCTACAGGGAGCTGAACGGCCAGACCACACCCGGGGAGGTCGTGGCGGAGGCGTATGCTCAAATGCGCACCGATCGGATCTGGCTGGAAAGGCGCGCGCCGGGCCTTGTTCGTCTGGTGTCGGAACGCGCCGCCCATTACGGGTTCCCCTGAGAGGCAAGTGATGGCTCGAACCAAGAACCCGACCGCCGCGACGCTGAAGTCGTGGGAGACGCGACGGCGCAATCAGGAGAAGGCGGCGGGGATTCACGTCCGGTCGCAGGACGCTGGCGGCAGCGGCGTCGTGCAGGGCCGAAAGGACTGGCGTCCGGACAACGTCTCGGATAACCCCACGGGCAACTTCACGCGAGCCAACATGGAGCGGCTTGAGCGTCACGAGGACGACCACAGGAACGACCCGCTGGAGCAGGCGATGGTGCTCGACGGCAAGGGGAACCTCCTCTTCACGAAGACGTCAGACGAGCCGCACTTCGTTCTGTTCAACCGCTCCGAGACGAGCAAGATGAACGGCAGCGTTCTGACGCACAACCACCCCTCGGGTAATCCTCCCAGCGCAGACGACTTGAGGCTCGCGGTGGAAATGGGACTTCGTGAGATCCGAGCGACCGGGCCGGGGTCGAGGGGGCGCGAGCCAGTGCTCTATCGTGTGGGGACAACGCGCCCGTGGAAGCCGGAGCACATCTTAGGACACAAGGCGCTCCTCGACGGGTCTCGTGCCGCGACGGAGAGGCGGATCATGAAGGGCGAGTTGACGGTTGCGCAGGCCAACGCGAACTATCCGAACGAGCTACATGAGGTCTGGTCGGTCTTCGCCGAGATGTACGCGAAGGATGGGGTCTACTACAGGCGAGAAGGGAAGGTCGGAGGGAAGTGATGCCAAGGACTCCGGATGGCGGCTGGAAGCTGGACGACGCCCCGTTCGTCTACGGGGACAAGAAGAAGCCAGAGCCCGAGAAGAAGGACGACGAGAAGAAGGACGAGAAGAGCCGGCATGGCTAGGACGCTCGATCCCCACGCGGCAACCGTGAAAGCGTGGGAGACGCGGCGCCGCGCCATGCAGGCCCAAGGGTCGAGCCCGACACAGATCCGCGACAGTGTCAGCAGACGCGAGCCCGCATCGGAGACGCGCACGTTCTCCGGCGCGAGCCCTCGCGAGACAGCCGAGGCGTCCGGGTACGATCTGACCCTCTCGCAGATCGCGGATCTCTCTGGTGCCCCCCCGGGCTCGCACGTCAAAATCAGCGTGACTGGGACGACGATCGGGATCGAGACGACGTTCCCCGGCGGCATCGGGTCGAGCATTGTCGCGATCGCGGATGACACCATCCACAACATGCTCGTGAGCATGTTGCGGCCAGCTCAAGGCAGGGGCATCGGCACCGCCGGCTTCGTGTTGCAGGCCGAGACCGCGTCGAAGTTGGGATTCAGGGAAATCAAGCTGTTGGCGAGTGGGCCGGACAGGGGGAAGGTCGGTTACTACGTCTGGGCGCGGCTGGGCTTCCAGTCAGACTGGAAGGTGAGGGGTCCGGACGGACCCATCATGATCCAAGACCTGATGAGGCGGCCGGGCGGGGCCGCGTGGTGGAAGGAGAACGGCAAGGCGTGGCGCGGGACATTTGACCTCTCCCCGGACTCGACCTCGATGCGGGTGCTCCGCGAATACAGGCGGCTGAAGGACAAAGACAGGGAGAAACGGCGTGGCTAGGACGCTCGATCCCCACGCGGCAACCGTAAAAGCGAACGGCGGGCTCGTCTACCACGAAGGCTTCAACTGGAAGGCTGGTGCCTAGTGGCCCGAACGAAAGACCCGCACGCAGCGACGGTCAAGGCGTGGGAGACGCGGCGCCGCCCGCTGCAAGGGACCGGATCGACCCCGACGCAGATCCGAAAGGACTTCTACGAAGACACGCTTGGCTGGGAGGGTGCCCGGAAGTTTGAGGACCGCCGGGGCATCGAGGGTGGCTCCCACACGATCCTCGGCGCGAGCCATCGGGACGTGGTGGAGATCGCAGGGCTTGACCTTTCCCACGAACAGCTCGCGGACCTCGCGGGCGCACCACCGGGATCGCAGGTGGAGATCGAAGTTCGACTCGGCGGCGGCTGGCCCGACTCTGCTGTTGGTGTCCACACGACATTCCCCGGCGGCGCGGGCGAATCCTACCGCATCATCGATGGTCTGATAATCCACAATCAGGACATGGGCGTCTCGTCTCGGATGCAAGGCAAGGGCATCGGCACGGCCGTCTTGGCGACACAGGTGGAGACGGCGTCGCGGCTTGGGTTCAAGGAAATCAGGGTGATTGCCGCAGGTGGACCCAGCCGTCGTGGATCGACCAACGGCTACTACACTTGGGCGCTACTGGGATTTGAATCGGAAAGGCGCCGGCCGGGGCCGGACAATGGGCGGCCGGAATCCGTACAAACGATCATGCGGCGCCCGGGCGGACCGGCATGGTGGAAAGAGAACGGCGAGAGCTTCTTTGGGCGGTTCGACCTATCGCCCGGCTCCACGTCGATGAGAGTGTTCGAGGAGTACCAGAGATTGAAGGGGTTACGATGACCGAGAAGCGCATGCCGAAGAACCCGAAGGATGGCCGCGACGACGGTCCCGACCTGACGCCCGAAGACGAGCGTCTGCTGGATCAGGCGTGGAAGAACGTGGCCGAGAACAAGGACCGGCGGGACGACGAGGAGAACTGGCATGGCTAGGACGAAAGACCCCGGTGCTGCGACCACCAAGGCGTGGAAGACGCGCGAGCGAAAGAAGAAAGAGGCTGCGGCCGGCGCCGGCACGACATCCCGAGACGACTGGCGCGCCACCGAGGCGGGCGGCATCACTGGCAAGTCCATGTCGCAGTCCATCCGGTCCGAGCCTACCGTCGGTGAAGGCGACGAAGTGCCGGACGTTGACCTCGACTCCAATGGTGACGGGGTCACGGACGCCTCCCGCGTGGGAGTGCCCGGGGATGCCGTCCCGCCTCCGCCCAAGGTTCCACGCCTGCCCAATCTGGATCTAGCCGAACGGCAGGCCGAGACCGCGTTCGCCGAGGCGTTCGAGGCCGACCCCGACGGCATGGCGAGGAAGTTTCTGGAGATGAACAAGGCTTCGGGCAAGCCCAACACGTTCGAGACCGATGCCGCGAAGAACCTGTTTGAGCCGTGGGCGGGAACGGGCTTGTCGGTGGACGAGCGTGCCGTCGTGAGGTCCACGCTCAACACGGCGCTCCACCAGACAGCAAACGCCATCGCCAAGCGAGCGTTCCTCATGCACCTCGACAGCTTGAGCGCCGAGGAGAAGGCGAAGGGGATGCTCGTGACGGTTGGTGGGTGCGGCTGCCACGCGCCGGGAACGATGGTCATGCTGGCCGGCGGGACGACGAGAACGGTCGAGGACGTCCGCGTTGGCGACCGGCTCATGGGGCCAGACTCAAGGCCGCGTGAAGTTCTGCGCACCATTCATGGTGTGGGCCAGATGTACCGGGTGGTCCCAACGAAGGGTGAGCCGTTTATCGTCAACGAAGACCACGTGCTGTCGCTGCGGACGACGAGGGCTCGCGGGAGCCTCAAGCGATCGCGACTAGTGACCGTGGAGGTTCGCGTCAAGGACCAGCTGCGTCGCGGCAAGAGTGCCCAGAGGGCTTCGATGCTGTACCGGGTCGGCGTCGAGTTCCCGGTGTCGCCCGTCCCGCTGAATCCGTACTTCCTTGGCCTGTGGCTCGGCGACGGCACGGGAATCAACACGACGATCACGACGGCCGACCCAGAGGTCGCAGCGTTCGTCGCTACGATGGCCGAGTCCACACCCGGCGTGCGCCTCGCGGTTCGCGACAAGAAGGACAACAAGGCGAAGGGCTACCAGATGGTGGCCGCGCATGCTGGACGACAGCCGGGCGGAGACTACGCCACGAACCCGGTGCTGGCTGGCCTGCGCGAATGCGGCGTGTCGCCGGAGCGCCGCGCCCAGAACGACGGCGGGAACGACCGGAATGGAAGCCGCCTGAAGCATATCCCCGCCCAGTACCTCCACAACAGCCGAGAGGTGCGACTCGAACTGCTCGCGGGACTGCTGGATTCGGACGGGCACATGCACGGGGCAGGCTTCGACATCGTCACCCGGTGGCGCGCCATCGCCGATGGCCTCGCGGCGCTGGTGCGGTCTCTCGGGATGGCCTGCTACGTGAGCCCATGCCGCAAGCGCGCGCAGACGGGCTTCGTGGGCAACTACTACAGGCTCAGCATCTCCGGCGACACCCACCTGATCCCAACGCGTATCGCCCACAAACGCGCGCCGACGCGGCGTCAGAAGCGAACGGTCCTTCACACGGGGTTCACGCTCCAGCATCTCGGCGAGGGCGGCTACTACGGCTTCACGCTCGAAGGCGACGGACGCTACCTTCTGCGCGATTTCACCGTAACGCACAACTCCGGCAAGGGTTTTTCTCTTAAGGTGCTCTCGAAGAACGGAATGCCAGAGTTCGACACCACGCGCTATGGGGCCGTGTGGGACAGCGCGGGAGACCAGAACGCAACCGAGAACCCGTGGCTCCTCGCGGAAGCGAAGAAGCGCGGGATCAAGGTCACGTACGCGTACGTGAGTGCCGACCCGGAGGTTTCGTGGGCAGACGAAAAGCGTGGTGTCGTTGCCAGAGCGTCAGGCACGAACGACGGGCGCATGGTTGATGCCACTGTCTTCGCAGACTCTTACGTCATCGGCGCGCGGAACCACGCGGCGTTCTCGAAGAGGCACGCCCGGGACGCGAGCTTCCTGTTCATTCACAGCGGAGACGAGATCAAGCGACTT
>DATKVD010000094.1:0-15539 GCA_035530235.1 Planctomycetota bacterium
ATCCGCGAACGGTGGAGGATCGATCTGCCGGTGGTCAGGGAGAACGACGCCGGGGACGTGACCACGGGCGTCATCTACCTCGGTCAGCCGTGCCTGGGCGCACACGCCCGGAAGCTTGCCGTGGAGGAAGGCCTGACGGTCGATGCCGAGAAACCCGCACCCCAGGGCTACGGGCTCCGTGTCACGCCGGCACGGGTCACCGTTCTCGGCCGGGACGACGACGGGCTCTACTGGGGTGTGCAGAGCCTGATGATGGCGATGCGCTGGCGGGCCGACGACGCCGACGCGAGGTCCGGCCCGGCCGTCCCGTCGATGAAAGTCCTCGACTGGCCCGGAACGCCCGAGCGTGCCATCTACATGCACAAGGGATACACCTCGATCCTCAACGTGCCGCAGGACGAGACCGACCGTGCCAGACGGATCCTCCAACTCCTCTCGCGGTTCAAGTTCAATGTCGTCTACGTCAACGCCTACCACGGTGACGGCGGCGGGTGGGCCTACGCCAGTTACGGCTGGCAGAAGGGTACGCTCGCGAAGCTCTGTCGGGAGGTCCGCGCCGACTACCACATCGAGGTCCGTCCCATCATGCCCCCGTCGGAGGGAATGGCGCGATACTGGTGGAGCGACATCATCAAGGAAGCGAATGACTGGAGCATGGGGGAAAGCGACCCGGACGAAGCCGCCCCCGAACTGGGGGGACACGTCAACATCTGTCCGCTGCACCCGAAGACACTGCCGCTGGTGCTCGACAAGATCGACCGGACGGTCGAAGCCTACGGCTACCCGGGGACGGTATGGCTGTGGGACCAGGCCTACATCGATCCGAAGGGACCGGGTCGCTGGGCGCAGTGTCGTCGGTGTCAGAGGAGCGGGAAGACCCCCGACGAGATCTATGCGTGGTTCATCCGGAGCATCGTCACGCACCTCGAGGCCCGTCAGGTGAAAGCGCGACTCAAGAGCGGGTGGCTTCGGTTCGGCCCGCGCGAAGAGAAGGAACGCCGCAAGGTCGCACTCGACGTGCGTCTGCTTCCCGAAACGCTGCGCATCGACCTGGGCAGTGCGGCCGGGCTGCCGCCCGGACCGGAAAGGACGACGTGGGAGACGTTCATCGGGAAGTGGCTGCGTCCGGAGCGGACGGCCAACGGCCCGCCCGGGTGGCCGTCCGTCGAACGGGTCTTCCGCGGACCCTGGACGGAGACGGAGGTGCTGCACAGTCTCACCGGCGGGGGCATCACGTGGGGCGGGGGCTCGGGCACGGGAACGCCGCCTGCCGGGAATCTTGCCGAAGCCTGCGAGGACCTGTGGTACGCCCCCGAGACGCGTCCGGCGACACGTGCCGACGTCGCCGACCTGGCCGTCTGGGTCAACACGTGGTGGTTCCACACCGAGTTCCCGGGGTGGCGCAACGGCGTGCCGCCGGGGTTTCACCCGCTCGACCTGCGCGGCTTTGTCAACCACGTCAGTCACGCCACCGGGGTCGAGACACTCCAGCCCGGACATCCCCCCGAGATCGACCTGCGCTATCTGGAGGCGGGTCCCCAGACGCTCGGCGGCGTGCTCTTCGATATCATCGACCCGGCACAGAACGACGGCAGGGGACTCCTCATGATGGGTCGGCCGCCCGACTACTGTCCCCCCGAGGTGGCCGCCACCGTCGTCGAAAAGGCCGGTCCCATCCCGGTGGGACGTCGGCTCGCCTCGATCGCGTTCCTGCGGGCAAGGTGGCAATGTGCCCTCGGCGGCATGAGCTGGCACGGCCAGTGGCTGCGTCCGACCTGTCGCGTCGTCTACGACGACGGGTCCTGGCTCGTCGTGGATGCCTTCTCCTTCCCGCACGAGGGACACGCAACCGCCAACTGGAACGACTACCGCGCCGGCGACCTCTACTACCGTGCAGGCTGGGTGGGCAACACCCCCACCGGCAAATCCGTGGGCCTCGTCGTCGTCGAGTGGGTCAACCCCTACCCGTCGAAGACCATCAGGGAACTCGACCTCTTCACACCCGACATGGACGATCTCCACGGGAAGCGTGTCAACATCATGTGTGAGGCGATGGTGGCGATCACCGGGGTTGAACCCACCGCACACGACGTCGCGTTCTGGGCCGATCGTCCCGACCGGCCGCCGCTCCTGCCTCCCCGAAAGCAGACCCCCACGGACATCGTCGAGCTGAGGGTGTCGCGTCCCGAGGAACGTCTGTCGCGGGACGGCACCTGGCGCAGTCGCCTCTCCGGTCCGGACGGCGACGTCCCCTGCACCGGACAGGTCATCGGCCGCAGGACCCGTGACGACGGGGGTGTCGGGCTCCAGCCGCTCGGACGCTACGAGGGGGTCAGGTACCAGGGCTTCGAGCCGTTCGGCGTCACGCTCACCTTCGAGAAACCGACCACGCTGGCCCGCGTCGAACTCATCGGACCCACACACGACTGGGGCAGTCTCGGGTCCTACTCGGTCCGAAGACAGAAGGTGGACGTGACGGTCGAAGTCAGTCATGATGGTGAGCACTGGCGGAAGGTGGACACGCTGCTGGGGATCAGTGCCCAGACCGATTTCCTGCCGGTCGAACTGCCCGGTGGGCCGCTCAGGGCGCTGCGTCTCACCGCGACCGCCGCCCCGTACCACGAGTTCTACCATCCGACGAACTTCTGGGGGGGCATGTTCAACCGTCCGGGCTCCAGACCGCATTTCGCCTGGCGACTGTTCGCACCGAAAGACTCGAAGGGGCAGGACTCATGACCGGGTCAGACGTGAACCGGGAGCTTCCCGAAGCACTGCGCGGGGTGGAATCGGTTGTGCTTCGTGCGCGGTCGGCGCTCGCCCGTCAGTCGTGTCTCGACGGGGCGGCACGGGGGTTCTTTCCGGGTGCGGTCGTCGCGGCACTCGCCATCGTCATCGGTCGGCTCGCCGGGCTGTCGCCCGGACAGGCCTGGTGGCTGCTGCTGGTCGCCCTCGCGGGAGCCGTTCTCGGCTCCGTCCTCGGGAAGACCGCGGTCCCCGACGGGTATCGCGTGGCGAAGCGCATCGACGAGCAGCTTGGCCTCAAGGACCGGCTCGCGGGGGGCTACGACCTCCTGAGACGCGCACGCACTGAGGACGGACTGCCCCGGACGTCGTTCACGGCACTGATGCTCAGCGACGCCGCCCGTGCGGCGAAGGAGGCGGAGCGGTCGCTGTGCATCCCGGTGCACGTGCCGAAGGGCCTGGTGCACGGTGCGTTGTGCCTGGTGTTTGCGGCGGCGCTGTCGCTCCTGGTGCTGCCGGGTGGGAGAGCGGACGTGACCGGCCTGGAGGTCTCACGCGAGCAGCGAGAGCAGGTCCGGGCCTTCAACGAGTCGCTCGCGAGGATGGCCGCCACGATCCAGGCCATGGAGGGTCTCGACGACGAACAGGAGAAGGCGATGCTCGACGCCCTGCGTGCGATCCAGATCGGCGAGGACGAGCTTCGCAAGATGACACGTGCCGACATCATCCGTCGGCTCAGGGAGGCCAACGCGAAGATCAAGGTCCCGGAAGGCGTGCAGGCGGCGGCCTTCCGTCGGGCGGTCGAGGACCAGATGAGGGCCATCGCCGAGATGGAGCAGGTGCAGCGACAGCTCGCCGAGATCGAAGCGATCAACCAGCGTGAAGCCGTCATCGACCTCGGCGACGGCCGCACCACCTCGGCGGCGAACATCCCGCTCGAATCCTCGGACCTTCATATCGACGAGGCCATCGCGGCGGTCACGGCCCGTCCCGGCGAAGCCGAACTCGAATACCAGAGACGTGTGGCCGCCGCCGAGGCCCGCACCCGTGCCGAACAGGAAAAGATCAAACGCTTCCTGGCCAAGACCATCGGGACCGACCTGCCCGAGACCGAGGCCCGGAAGCTCGCCGCACTCCTGGCCTCCGACGTCGAGTTCCAGGGACGCGTCATGGAAGCGATCAAGGACCCGACCAGCAAACAGTTCGACGCGATGCGGGAGATCTATCGCCGTCAGCTCGAGCGCGAGTTCGAACGGGAGAACATCCCCCGTGGACTCCGCCAGCAGCTCAGCACGTACCTGGGTCGGTGAGCGCGACGGTCCCGATGCATCGGGACACGCAGACAGACGGACAATCCAAAGGAGCCGACGATGACGAAGCAGACCCCCGGCAGGAAAGACACGTCCGAAGACGCGGGTCACGCCCGAGAGGTGATCGAAGGGCTTGACGAGGCGGCCCTGGCCGGACGCATCGAGCAGTTCTGTGCCGACTTCGAGCGCATGCGTGACGAGGTCGCGAAGATGATGGTCGGCTACGAGGACCAGATCGAGAAGGTCCTCATCGCGCTGGTCACCGGAGGGAACGTGCTCCTCGAGGGGGTGCCCGGACTGGGCAAGACGCTTCTCGTGCACACGCTCAGTGACGTGCTGCACCTCAGCTTCCGCCGTGTGCAGTTCACGCCGGACCTGATGCCGGCCGACATCATCGGCACGAACGTCGTCGACGAGGACGACTCCGGCACACGCACCCTCCACTTCCAGAAGGGACCGCTCTTCACGCACCTCCTCCTGGCCGATGAGATCAACCGTGCGACGCCCCGGACGCAGTCGGCACTCCTCGAAGCGATGGAAGAGCACACGGTCACCGTCGGCGGCGAGACCCACGTCCTCGAGGAGCCGTTCTTCGTCATGGCCACGCAGAACCCCATCGAGCAGGCGGGCACCTACCCGCTGCCCGCCGCACAGCTCGACAAGTTCCTTTTCAAGCTCATCCTCGGCTACCCGAACGGTGACGAACTCGACGAGATCATCCAGCGCACGACGGTGGACACGCCGCCGGTGCTCGAGTCGGTGACGCAGCGCGAGAAGATCCTCGAGATGCGCGAACTGGCGCGACACGTGCCGGTCGCCTCGCACGTCGAGCGCTACGCGGCGCTCCTGGTCACGGCGACACACCCGGATTCGGAGCGTGCGACGGAGATGGGAAGGCGTGCCATCCGCGTGGGGGCCTCGCCGCGCGGGGTCCTGGCACTCCTGGCCGGGGCGCGCGTCCGTGCACTCCTCGACGGACGCTGCCAGGTCTCGACCGACGATGTCCGGGCCATGGCGGTGGCGACGCTGCGTCACCGGATCACCCGGTCCTTCGAAGCGGAGAGTGACGAGACCGGCCCCGATCAGATCATCGAGGACCTCCTCTCGGGCGTCACCCCCGATGCTGAAGAGGTCTTCGAAGGCGGGGCGACAAGGGATTGAGAACCGCCGTACCTCTATGGAGACGAAACGTGATGACAGGCAAGATCGACCAGGCCGCCATTGAAGCGTTTCAGCGGGACTTCGAGACCCTTCGGGACCGGATGGCGACGGTCATCGTCGGGTATCGCGACGTGATCGAGGACCTGCTGATCTGCTTCTTCTCGGGCGGGAACCTCCTCATCGACAGTGCCCCGGGACTCGGCAAGACGCTGATCGCCAAGACACTGGCCCACGTGATGAAGCTCGATTCCTCGCGGATCCAGTTCACGCCCGACCTGATGCCCGCCGACATCATCGGGACGACGATCGTCCAGGAGACCACCGACGGCCGGAAGCACTTCATCTTCCAGAAGGGCCCGGTCTTCACGCAGCTTCTCCTGGCGGACGAGATCAACCGTGCGACGCCCAAGACGCAGTCGGCACTCCTGGAGGCGATGCAGGAGCGTCACGTCTCCGCCGGCGGCCGGACCTACGACCTCGACCAGCCCTATTTCGTCATCGCCACGATGAACAGTCACGAGACGGGCGGGACCTATGCACTGCCCGAGGCACAGGTGGACCGGTTCTTCTTCAAGCTGACGCTGTCGAAGCCGGACATCGACCACTTGCAGGAGATCTCACGCCGCTCGGGCGGGGGGGCCTTCGCGGGGCTCACACCCGTCATCGACGCGAAGCGCGCCCGGGAGATGAAGGTCCTGGTGCTGTCGGTCGAGGCCCCGCACGCCCTCAGACGCTTCGCCATCGACATCGTGCTGCGCACCAACCCCGCCTCACCCGAAGGCAGTGAGAAGACGAAGCGGTACCTGCGCTACGGGTCGTCGCCGAGAGGCGTGCAGGCGCTGATCCTGGGGGCGAAGGTCCGGGCGCTGGTCGGCGGGCACGATGTCGCGACCCCTGAGGACGTTCTCGCCGTCGCCCGACCCGCACTGGCACACCGGCTCATCCTGAACTTCGAGGGTGAGGCCGACGGCATCCGCACCGAGGACCTCATCGAAGAGGTCGTGAATGAGATGGCAGCCGTCAGACAGCCCGGCGACGCGTAGCCAAACCGGACGAGAGGAAACCTGATGACGAGCGACGCGGCCGAGACTGTGGTGACCCCGGACGACCTTCTCACCCCGGGCTTCATGAAGAAGCTCGAGCGGTTCCGCATGTGCTCTCGCGTGATCCACCCGGGGGCGTCGATGGGGGAACGCGTCTCACGGGCCCGCGGCTCCGGGATGGAGTTCGCCGACCACAAGGAGTACTCCCCGGGTGACGACTTCCGCATGATCGACTGGAACGTCTACGCCCGTCTCGACGAGTTCGTCGTCAAGGTCTTCGAGACGGAGGAGAACCTGTCGGTCTGTGTCCTGCTGGATGTCAGTGCGTCGATGGATTTCGGGGCGGGGACGACGAAGTGGGTGACGGCCGCGCGTCTCGCCGCCGCTCTGGGCTATATTGCGCTCGTCAACCGTGACGCACTGACGGTGTTCCGCTTCGCCGAGACGCTCTCGGAGCCGTTCGAAGCCGCGCGGGGCAGGGGACACCTGCGCCAGATGCTGCGTCGGTTGTCGACGGGCACGCCGGCGGGTCAGACCGACTTCGTCACGTCACTGCGCGCCGCGGGCATGCAGCTCCACCGCCCGGGCGTGTGTTTCGTCATCAGTGACTTCTGCACCGCCGACCCCTCGACTTCGCTCGGGGCAGGCCCCTCGACGTCGCTCGGGGCAAGCCGGCTTGCCGAAGCGCTCAAGGGGCTGGTCTACTACGGACACGAGATCGTCGCGCTCCACGTGCTCGACCCCCTGGAAGCCGACCCTGGCCTGGAAGGCGAGTTGGACGTGGAGGATGCCGAGACCGGGGAACTCGTGCCGATGACCGTCAAGGCCGACACGCTCCGGCGGTATCGCGAGGCGTTCGAGCATCGCTGTCGTGCGGTGGCCGCCGCCTGTGCGGCTTACGACGCCAAGTACCTGAGGATCTCCACCACCGATTCCCTTGAGAACACCGTGCTCTACCGGTTCCGCCGGGAGGGCATCGTCGAATAGAGGAGTGCCCGACGCATGACGTTCCTGGATCCCGTCAAGTTGACGCTCCTTGGGCTGCTGGTGGTGATCGCGGCGGCGTACCTGCTGCGCATGCCCCGTCGGCGGCTGCGCGTCCCCGACGCGCTCGTCGCAAGACTGGCACTGGCCGACACCTCACGCATCAACCGTCAGAAGCGCACCCTCATCTCCCTCGCGATACAGGTCGTCATCCTCGTCCTGCTGACGGTGGCCGCGGCGCTCCCTTACCTCGGCGAGACCCGTGAAGGGAACCGGTCGCTCATCGTCCTCTTCGACGTCAGTGCCAGCATGCAGGCCGACGACGCCGGCCTCCAGGTGCTGTCCGACCGGGAAGCGTCCGGGACGTCGACGCGGACGCGCTTCACCCGGGGGCTCGACGCGGTGCGCGGTCTCGTGCGCGACATGCGCCGAGGCGACCGCATGATGCTGATGACCGTGGGACGCACCGTGAACGTCGTCCTCAACTTCCAGGGCGACCGTGACGTCATCATGCACGCACTCGATGGACTCGTCCCCACGGCCGAAGAGGCCAACTTCGCCGACGCCTGCCGGCTGGCGGCGTCGATGGGCCGGTCGGGGGCTTCACCGGAGATCGTCCTCGTCACCGATGGTGCCGTCCGTCCCGACGACCTCGCCGCGCTCGCACGAATCGAGACCGCCACGCTGAAAATCGTCAACGTCGGCAAGTCCTCCGACAACCTCGGCATCACGGGCTTCCATGTGCGGCGGAACCTCGACTCGCCGACCGACTACGAGGCGCTGGTCTCCATCGTCAACGCCTCGGGCGAACCGCGTGAGGTCGAAGTGGAACTGCTCCTGAACGGCCAGGTGTTCGACATCGCGTCGGTCGAGGTGCCGGCCGGCGGTGAGGCGGTGCAGGTGTTCCGGGAGAAGCTGCGGGTGGGGGGGATCCTCGAGGCGAGGCTGCGGGTCGTCGACGCGCTCGCGGCGGACAACGTCGCGTATGAGGTGCTCAAGCCCCCGGCACGGCTTCGCGTGCTGCTGGTCAGTGACGACACGAACGCGTCGTCGTTCCTGGTGCGTGCGGTCGGCTCGAACGCCGGGGCCGTCGAGGGGATGGTGCTGACCCCCGAGCAGTACCGCGACGCGATCGCGGCGAACCCGTCGGTGCTTCGCGACCAGCGCGACGCCGTCATCTTCGACCGATGGATCCCCGACAGCGCCGACGAACTGCCCCCCACGCACCTGTTGAGCATCGATTGCGTGCCGCCCGGCATGCCGGTGGTCGCCGGGGAGCCCTTCGACAAGCCCCTCATCCGGAAGTGGGAGACGGGTCACCCCCTGATGTCGTACCTCAACCTCCGCAACGTCTTCATTACGAGTGCACGACGTCTCGACGTGTCGGAACCGAAAAAGGGCGAGCCCCCGGTCGAGCGTGTGGCCGAGATGGTCACCTCGCCGCTGGTCCTGGCGTGGGAGCGGGCGATGCCGAACGGCGGCACCGGACGACGCATCCGCTCACGGCCGCAGCGGTTCGTCGTCATCGCGTTCAACCCACGGGAGTCGGACATCGTGCTGCGCAAGGAGCTGCCGCTCCTCCTGTGGAACAGTTTCCTGTGGTTCCGGGACGGGACGGAGCCCCCGACGCAGGTCGCCCCCGGGGCCACCATCGCACTGGACGCGGGGGAAGACGTGGACGCGGAAAAGGTGACGGTCGTCACGCCGGCGGGGGACGGTGAGACGGTCCCGGTCGATCCCGAGACGGGCGTCGCGTTCTTCGGCGCCACGTCGACGGCCGGGGTCTACCGGTATCGCGTCGGCAAGACCGAGGATGCCTTCGCGGTGAACCCCGGCGGACGGTTCGAGTCGGACGTGCGTCCGGCGAAGGACCTGGCCCTTGACGCCGAGACGCTGGACGCCGACGAACTCGCCGCGGTCTACCCGGGCGGACGCGAATTGTGGCCCTGGCTGCTCTTCGTCGCGGCGCTCGTGCTGACGTTCGAGGCCATCGTCTTTCACCGCAGGATTTACTTCTGACGGAGTTTACTCCGAGTCTCATCGAGGAGCAGGCGGACGTGAGACACCTTGAGGTGCTCCATCCCTGGGCGTTCGGGCTTGTGGCGGTGCTGCTGCCGGTGGTCCTCTGGGCGGCGGTGACGTCGTTCGACCCCGTCCGGCGCACGCGCAAGGTGCTGGTGATCGTCGCGCGCGTGCTCATCGTCATCGCGGTCGTGGTCGCCCTGGCGTCCGTGCGGTGGTGGCGTCGCGTGCCCGAAGAGAAGCTGTGCGTGCTGGCGCTGCTCGACGTCTCGCGAAGTGTCCCCGCGGGTGCGGTCGACGGGGCGGTTTCACAGATCGAGCAGCTCTTCGCGGGGGCCGACGACGCCCACGCCGTCGGACTGGTCCTCTTCGCGGGCGGGGCAAACGTGGCCGTCGGTCCGCGCACCACGCCGGCGGAGCCCGGCACGGTGCGGGGCGCCGTGGACGCGGCTCGCACGGAGAGTTCCGGACTTGACCTGGAATCCACCAACGTCGAGCGGGCGCTCGACCTGGCGATGGGGGTGTTTCCGCCCGGGTTCGGCCGACGCGTCCTGCTCTTCAGTGACGGCAACGCCACCGACGGCGACGCGATGAGCAAGGTGCACCACTGTCGTCGCTCGGGCGTCGACGTCCGGACCGTCACCCTCTCACACGAGGGGGCGCCGTTCGACCTGGCCGTGACGTCGGTGTCGCTGCCCACGCGTGTCCAGCCGGGGGTCGGCTTCGACGTGACGGTCGGCCTGTCGGCGCGTGCCGCGGACGACGCCACGCTCTCACTCTACAGGAACGGCTACCTGCTCGAGGAGCGCAAGCTGAGTCTGGCCGCCGGACGCCGCCGTGAGACGTTCCGCCAGAGACTGGACGACCCGGGACTCTATCTCTACCGTGCACGTCTTGACTGCAGACAGCAGCAGGCGAGTCTCGAAAACGACGCGGCTTTCGCGTTCACACGACTGCGCACGCGTCCGAAGGTGCTGGTGCTGGGGGAGACGGACCTCGAGGCGCGTCACCTGATGAGCGCACTGAGGGGGGCACGCATCGTGTGTGAATTCCGAACGGCCGACGGCGCCCCCGAACAGCTGCCGGACCTCCTCGATTTCGACGCGGTGATCCTGAACAACCTCCGGGCCGCCTCACTCAATACCCCCGGACAGCGACTGCTCAAGGACTGGGTCGAGCTGTTCGGCGGGGCGCTTCTGGTCGTCGGGCTCGACGCCGTCGGCGGCTACGCCGGCACACCCGTCGAAGAGGCACTGCCGGTGGTCTCGGATCTCAACCGTCTCGGCAAGGTTTCGACGTCGGTGGTGGTCATTGCGGACACGTCGCGCAGTCTTCTCCTCGCCGACCGGGAGGACGGGGACGGCGGAACGCCGGGTGCGGTGCTCTCGCGACCGACCATCATCCGTCGGACGGCGAAGCAGATCCTCGACGGACTGGGCGAGCGGGACACCTTCGGTCTCATCGGCTACGGGTCCGAGCAGTATGCCCCGCGATGGGTCGTGCGTCCGCAGAAGGTCTACGACCGCGTGAAAATCGCCTCCGCCATCGACGTACGCCTCCAGACGACGCCGCGCTTTCACGACCTGGAGGCCCTGGACGCGCTCATCAAACGCGAGACCCTCCCGGCCGCGCCGATGCCCCCCGACCAGCTCGCCCGGGAGATCGAGGCCCTCGTCGATCCCCATCACCGGCCGCATCTCGTCCCGAAGGCCCTCATGCCCCTGGTCCGCGACCGGTTGAAAGCGACGAAGCAGGCGATCAACCCGGACCAGCTCTGTCAGGCCATCGAGCGACTGCTCGAACCCAACGCGTTTCTCGCCCGGTCCAACGCCTACCGCTCCGTCGTGCGGGCCGTCAGCGAGCTGAAGCAGCGTGAGACCGCCCGCAAGAGCATCATCATGCTCACCGACGGCTACCTCGAGGGGGACCTCGACTACGAGCGGATCGCGGGTCAGCTCGCCGCCGACGGCATCAGCATGTCGACCATCGCCCTGAAGCAGGCGGACGCGAACAAGCCGGTACTGGAGGGCATCGCAAGGTGGGGGGTGGGACGGTCGTACCGGCTGGACGACCCGGCGGCGTTTGCGGAGCGGTTCCGCAAGGGACTGGAGTCCATCGGCAAGCCGCGGGTGATGGAATTTCCGTTCCGTGCGCGCAAGGTGACGGATTCGCCGCTCTTGCGCGGGGTCAACGTCCCGGTGGCGCCGCAGCTCTTCGGGTACGTCCGAACGGCGGCGAAACTGGGTGCACAGCACCTCCTCGCGGTGCCGCCGGATTACGAGCCGCTTCTGACGAGCTGGGAGTTCGGCACGGGACGTGCCGCCGTCTTCACCTCCGACGCCCAGGAGCGCTGGGCCTCGCTCTGGGTGCGGGACTGGCTCCAGGGGTTCAACCAGCTCTGGAGTTCGGTCGTGCACGCCCTGTGCGAGCGTCCGGTCGGCCGCCGGCTCGTCCCGCAGCTCGACGTCGACGGTCAGCATCTCAAGCTCGCCGTCGACTTCCTCGACGCGTCGAACCGCTTCCTCAACGGCGAGTCGCTCAAAGCACGCTTCTACTACCTCGGCGAAGCCGGGTACGTCTTCTCACGGACGTCGGTCGAGGAGGTCCCGATGGCCCAGGCGGCCCCGGGACGCTATGCCTGCGAGTACCGTGCCCCGGCGAAGGGCATCTACATGGCACGGATTGCGGGGGAAGGACCGCGCGACGTCGTCGCCACGGGGTTCGTGGTGTCACTCCTGGCGGAGGAGACGACACTGACGGCGGACGAAGCGACGCTGAAGGGCTGGGCATCGGCGGGTGGCGGGGAGCCGGGCGGCACGCCGGAGACGTGGCTCAGTGTGGCCGGCAAGACGCGCGAGCGCGCCGTGGACCTCAGTCAATGGGCCATGATCTTTGCCGCGGTCCTCTTCGCCGGTGACGTCGTCCTGCGACGCTGGCCGGCGTTCACCGGGTATCTTGCCGCGAGACGGAAACACGCATGAAAGACGTGAGACACATCCTGCGGGTCGCAATGCTTCTGGCGGCGGTGTCGGCCGCGTCGGCGGTGCGGTCGTTCGCCCAGGACGACGTCGAGACGTTCCAGAAGATCACGCTGAAGCAGATCATGGGTGGGGGTTGGACGGCGTTCGAGCGGACGTTCGCGGCGCTGATGTCGGATGCGCGCAACGACGACGCCTTCCGGGAGATATCGGTGGTGGTGGGGGAGGCCGGGGCACTCAACAAGGTGGCACCGTACCTGGAGACGCTCGTCAAACAGCGTCCCACCGACGCCGCGCTTCGGACGATCCTGGGCCGTGTCTACAAGGACCTGCTTCGCGACCCGACGCGCGCCCGCATACACTTCGAGGCCGTGCTCGGACAGGACCCGGACGACTTCTTCGCACACTATCAGCTCGCCGCGCTCTCCGCCCGACAGGGCGACAAGGGGTTCGCCGAGGCCGTCGACCACTACCGTTCGGCCGCCGAAAAGGTGACCCGTCAGCACGCCGAGCTGCGCACCCGCATCCTCAAGGAACTCGGGGAACTCCTCTATTCCCGCCGACAGGCCCGGGCCGAATACGTGCAGGAGGCCTTCGACGCCTGGGACGCCATGACCACCGGCATCCGACGCTTTGACCTGGTGACCTACGAGGAACTGGCGGACGAATACCGCGTGCGGTCGCTCTGGCGGAAAGTGCAGGAGACGTACGAGCGGTACTTCACGGTGCTCCGGGAGATCAACGACACCCCGGACAGCGTGACGCGCTGTCGGCTCAGGACGCGCATCGCCGAGGCGTGTGAGCACCAGGAGCGCTACGCGGACGCCATCGAGGCCTACACCGAGGCCGTCGGGCTCCTCGACGAGAACACCTGGCAGCGTCGCAAGCTCGAAGCCCGTGTGCACGAATGCCGCGAGAAGCTGGGACAGCTCGCGGTGCACGAGCAGGCCCTGCGGAAGACCGTCGCCGACAACCCCGGCAGTGTCGCCCCGCGGCAGTCCCTCGCACGCGTGCTCGTCCGAAGCGGACGTCTCGACGAGGCGGCGGCACTGCTCGAAGAGGCCCGGCGGATGGCCCCGCGTCACGTGCCCGTGCTGAGCGCCCTCGAGAGCCTCTACCGCAGGAGTGGACGCGACGACGACCTGGCCGGGGTGCTGCGGGCGCGCATCGAGTTCTCCTCGGAGGACTTCGACGCCTACGTTGCTCTGGCCGAGGTCCACGTCCGTCGGAAGGAGACGTCGAAAGCCGAGGCGGTGCTGACCGAACTCGAATCGTCGAAGAGTGAACTCCCGGAGAAGTTCCTGCTGCTGGCCCGGGCGTACGGTCGGTATGGTCTGGTCAAGCGGGCGTTCGTGCTCTACAGGCGGCTGATCGACGGGGGCACCGCATCGGCGGAGGAGCGGTTCGAGTTCTGTGATTTCTGTCTCGTGCACGAGGAGTTCACGGACGAGGCGGCGGTCGAGGCGGGCAGGCTGTGCGACGAGGGGGTCCTCCGGGCGGGCGGCTACGTGACCCTGGCGGACGTGTTCCGCAGGCACGGGAAGACGGAGACGGCCCTCGGGGTGCTGCTTCGCGGGCTGTCGGCGTGCGTGAAGCGTCCCGACGGCACCGAGGACGCCAGTGCGAGTTTCACGTTGAACACGGCGCTCTCGGACCTCGAGCACAGCCTCGGCGAGGGCCACCACGCCCAGGCGATCGCCGCCACCCTCAAGGCACTGCTCTCGGCACCGGACCTTCACTTCAAGCGAAAGCTCAACGACCGGCTGGTGACACTGCTGATGCACTACGGTCACCGGCAGAAGCTCCTCTACGCCGCCGGCGAGGAACGGAAGGATCCGGGTCTCTTCGGTGGTCCGCATGGCGAGGGCCTCGCCCCGTGGGTTGACTTCCTCAACGTCCAGGCGAACTCCCGCGAGGCCGGTGACCTCTGGATGCTCCTCGGACAGATCCACGAGACCGTCGAGGTCGACGCCGAGCTGCCGTCGCGACCGGGAGCCGAGGAAGCACAGCCCAGAAAGATCAAGACCGACATCGCCCAGGCGAGACTCTGCTACCAGAAGGTGGTGGACATGGAGTTCCAGAACCTCGACGCCCACCTCGCCCTCGCCCGCGTGCTCGCCGACCCCGCCGTCGACGAATACGAGCAGGCCGTCAACGAACTCGAGGTGCTCAGTCTCCTCAACCCCGTCACCAAGTGGGAGTCGATCCAGGCGGTCGGCGACCTCTACGCCGACGCCGGGGAGACCGCACTGGCGAGAGCGAAATGGCGTGAGGTGGCGGAGCGGTCGGCCAGTGAGCCGAACCTGCTGGCACAGATCGCCATGCGGATGTTCCGTGCCGACGAACTGGAACGGGCACTGACACTCGCCGGGGAGGCCCGGACGATCAGTCCCTACGTGTTCCGGTACCGGGTGGCCTATGCGTATCTCCTGGCACGGGCGGCCGCGGCCGAGCACGGCACGGACCTCCTCGCCCGGTACGTCGCCGAGATGACCGAGGCGCTCCGACTGGCCGAGTCGTCGGCCGAGCTGGCGGACTTCGTGCCGGGGGTGAAGCAGGGGCTTTTCGAGGGGCGAACCGCCCTCGCCCGTCGGTACTTCGAGCGCGACGATTTCAACGCGGCGAAGGGCGACTTCGAGGCCGCCCGGAGACTGCTCGCGTCCTCGCCCGAAACCGCCGGCGACGTGCGGGTGACCGATGCGGAACTCCAGGTCGCACGGTGCGTCGAGGCGCTGGGCGGACGCGACGAAGCGATGAAGCGCTACGAGAGCATTCTCCGGGACAAACCCGACGTCCCGTGCTGGGTGTCGACGGGGGTCACGGTGTCGGGGGAAAGCTTCCTTCTTCTGAAGCGGAGCGGCAGGCTGGTGGAGGGCCCTCGGGGTGAGCGTCCGGCGGCTGCGGGTGTGGGCGTTCAGGCACGGCTCCTGTCGGGACTCGACCTGCACGCCGACGTGCGGGGGTTCCTGGCCGACGACGACCGGCTCTACGTCGAAGGGACACACCGCCGCTTCCTTGTGGACGCCTCGGCCGGGAAACTCGACGGGTCATCCGTGCGTCCGACGCCTCTGGATCCGGGACCGCTGACGCTGCTGGCGGCGGGTCCGGGTCGTGCCGTCGTCGTTCAGGCGGGCGGCGTCCGCGCCGTCAACCTCCAGACGGGCGAGGGGATCTGGTCGAAAGAACCGCGCGACCTGGAGGAGGACGGACGCCTCCAGACCGTCATGACGACGGGCCCACAGGTGGTCGTCGGCGGGACGAAGGGGATCCGCGTGCTCCGGTCGGCCGACGGCGCACAG
>DATKVD010000095.1:0-22934 GCA_035530235.1 Planctomycetota bacterium
CCCTTTCGACAGCCCCGTAAGGGGCGTGGGGATTTAGCCGGGGGCGCGAGCCCCCGGTGGGGGTTCTGATATTCGCCCAAGCCCCAACGGGGCGACAGGCCTGCCCCGAGTCCCGACGGGTCGGGACGAGAGGAGGTCACGCAGCGCTTCTGCCGCCCCTTCGGGGCTGAGCGGCTTTTTCTGCCCGGGTACCGGGGGCTGACGCCCCCGGCTATTCACTGACGCCCCTCACGGGGCTTGTTGTCAACGGCAACAGGTCATTTCGTTAGATGCCTTAAGGACTTGCGCCCACGGGGAACTTCGGATAGAACGGGGCAGAGGAGGACGCGATGAAGGTCATGACCTGCAACATCCGGTGCAGCACCGCCGGGGACGGTGAGAACGCCTGGCCGCTCAGACGAGACCTCTGCTGCCGTGTCATCCGCTCACGCTCCCCCGACCTCATCTGCTTCCAGGAGGTCCGTGAGGACCAGTTCGCCGCATTCACCTCGGCGTTTCCCGAGTTCGACGCCTATGGGGTGGCCGACGTGCCCCTCGGGCGCGACCCCGTCAACGCGATCTTCTTCCGTCGGGACGTCTTCCGGCTCGTCTGGGCCGACACGTTCTGGCTCTCCGAGACGCCCCACGTCCCGGGGTCACGCTCCTGGGAGAGTGCCAACATCCGTCTGGCCGGGTGGGTTCATCTCTCCGAGCGGTCGTCGTCCAGGGAGGTCGTGGTCATCAACACGCACCTGGACCACATGAGCGGGGAGGCCCGACGTCATCAGGCCGGACTCATCAACGCGTGGGCCGCCGCGTTTCCGTCCGACTGCCTGGTGATTCTGACCGGGGACATGAACTGCGACCGACGGAGTGAAGCGATCGCATCCTACAAGGCCGCCGGCTGGCGGGACACCTGGGAGGCCGTCCACGGACCCGGCGAGCCGGGCAACACCGTGCACTGGTTCCTCGGACCCGACCACATGCGCAGGACCCAGAGCTTCGACTGGTGGCCCGACGACCAGGGAAAAGTCGACTGGATTTTCGTGCGTGGGGACGTCAAAGTGACCGACGCCGGGATCGTCCGTGACCACGAGGACGGACGGTACCCGAGTGACCACTACTTCGTCGCCGCCGAGTTGGACTGGTGAGAGAAGACCGCCGGGCCACAAGGGGCCCGGACTACACGGTCTTTGTGTAGTGCGCCCCCCTCGTGGGGCGCCAACATGCTCCGGATGACCACGTTGCAGGGCGGGTGGAATGCAGACCTACATGTTCGCCGAGAAGGGGGCTGTGGCCAAGACGGGCCTCGATGAGGCCGGCATCCGTGACGTCCTCGAGCGCGTCGCCGAGGGCACCGATACCGCCGACCTCGTGGTCGCGGTCTACCTCCGCAACCGCATCGGCGACTGGGAGGCACACTCCCTCACCGAAACCATCGGACCCGAGGACTTCTTCATCGTGAGGGGGGAGTGGGACTTCGTGGAGGAGCACCCCCGGCCGCCCGGGCTTCCCGACCGCTTCCAGCTCATCCGGATCATCCTGGGGATGCGTCGACGCTACCCGGCCACCGAGAACGACATCCACAACTGGGAGCTGGTCTTCGGGAGTTTCGCCGACCACCTGGCCCACACCTTCGCCCACGAGCTGCACCACTACCGTCAGCAGCGTCTGGGCCTGCACCCGGGCGAGGGGGAGCAGGGGGCGTGCAAGTGGGCGCTCCAGCGGGCTCAGGCGGCCGGTTTCCGGGTGAGCGGGTCCCGGCTGCCGATCCGCAAGCGTCGCCGACCCAAGAAGAGACTCCTGAGACTCCCGGTGGAACTCAGGCCGCGTCTCCTGAGACGTCTGAAGCTGTCGGCGTCGCACCTGTGCGAGGTGGACCTGCGGGAGCTGCGCCGGTGGATCCGTCGACGACTCGACACCGTCGCCGCACAGCGCCGGAGTGCGAAGCTCGAAGAACATTACGAGAAGCTCCGGCAGCTCCCCCACGGCACCCCCGTCTACCTCACCTCCGACGACCCGCTCCCGGGCTACTCCGGTCAGACCGCCGTCAAGCTCCGGGACCTCAGACGGGGGTCTCCCCGCATGCTCATCCGCACCGCCGACGGCGAGGAGTGGCACTGGCCCATGGAGTGGCTCGAGCCGGTCGAGGCCCCGCCCGGACCGTCCGACCGCGCCCTCCCCGGAGGACCCGGATGAACCCCCGTGAGCGCACCCTCGCCACACTCCTCTTCCGCAGCCCCGACCGCATCCCCTTCCATCCGGGCGGTCCCAGGGAATCCACCCTCGCCGCCTGGCACACCCAGGGACTGCCCACGGACGGCTACTGGCTCGACCACCTCCTCGACACCCTCGGCATCGAACCGGAGACGACGCAGCCCCGCGTCGAGATCGGCCTCGACTTCCGCATGATCCCCCAGTTCGAGGAGAAGGTCCTCGAACACGCCGACGGTCACTACGTCGTCCAGGACTGGAAGGGGAACGTCTGCGAGATCGCCGACAACTTCGACGTGACCTACCTGCGCTTGGCGAAGGATTTCGTGACGCGTCGGTGGATCCGCTGTCCCGTGGAGACCCGTGACGACTGGGAAGCGATGAAGGAGCGCTACGACGTTGACCATCCCGGACGGTTCCCGGAGGACTTCGCGGAGCGCTGCGGGCGGGTGCAGGACCGTGACTGGGTGCTGACCGTCGGTTTTTCGGGGCCGTTCTGGCAGATGCGGGAGTGGTGCGGGTTCGAGGGGCTCTGCATGATGATGATCGAACAGCCCGACCTCGTCCGCGACATGGCCGCGTTCTACAACGACTTCGTCTCGGAGATGCTGACGCGCGTCCTCGAGCACGTCGTCCCCGACCGGGTGCACCTCTCCGAGGACATGGCCTACAAGGGGGCGAGCATGATCTCGCCGACGATGACGCGCGAGTTCCTGAAACCCTCGTGGGACCGGTGGACGAAGCTCGCCACCGACGCCGGCGTGCCCCTCGTGGACATCGACTCCGACGGGTACATCGGGGAACTCATCCCCATCTGGATCGAGTCGGGGATCAACGTGTGCGACCCGATCGAGGTGGCCGCACACAACGACATCAACGCGTTCCGCCGGACCTTCGGCCGCGCCATGGCCTTCACGGGCGGGGTGGACAAGCGCGCCATCGCGAAAGGCGGCCGCGTCATCCGTGACGAACTCCGACGTATCGAGCCCGTCGTCAAAGACGGCGGCTTCATCCCGGGCTGCGATCACGGGGTGCCGTTCGACATCTCCTGGCCGAATTTCGTCGATTACAGCCGACTCCTGGCGCAGATGACCGGGTGGCTGTGAGAGGAGACCGCATGGAGTTGTTCTTGCTGTGAAAGATCGTTCTACAGCGAAAGTAAGGCGCGAAGAATGAATTCTCTGTACGAGTCATACCTCTCATTGAGTCCATGGACGTGGGGGGGCGTTGCGTTTGCGCTCGTCTTTGCTCCGGTCCTCGCCAAGCGATTCGCAACAGAGGCCACTCGTGTGCCGGCGTTCGACCGGGAGACAAATGTTTTTACGGCGCTTGCTGCCTGTGCGGCACTCTTGACGACGACTGCAGGCATGGCGATGCGCTTCACAGAACGCAGGGCGCTCGTAATCAGCGTCGTTGTGATGGCGGGGATTCTAGCAGCGCCGGTTGCCGCCTGGGTGAAATGCGGCATACGTTCGAGGTACGTGCGCGACTGGGAGGATCACCGTCCTTACGTTTTCGCCCTTGTGGGAGCGGTCTTAGTGGCCGCGGGGCTTGGCTTGGCCTGCTGGCGGCTGCCATCATGGGATGCCGGCGCCATCGCCCTGTTGGCTGCCGGCATGGGAGCCGCAGCGGTTGCCGCCTATCGCCGCGAGATCTCCCTTCGCGTGTACACGGTCAGGGAGAGTCTTGGCTCAAGCACGACCAGGCCAAAGGAACTGACGGTGGGCTTGTCGGACTGTCTTTATCCGGTGGCGGTCGTAGCGGTCTTAACGCCCATGAGATCGCTGGGTGGAGAAGGTACGGGACTGCTGGTCGCGGCAGTGGCGGTACAGAGCGCCGGGCTGATCGGCATCCTGCGAGCACGCTATAAGTCGCTCTCAATCAGGCCAAAGAACCCGTATGAGCAGGAATCGCGCAAGGAGGACGAAGCGGGTTCGTGGATGCCGGATCTGGCGGATCTGCGGGAACTGCTGGCTGGCATCTTTTCCCGCGCAGTGCACCCGGGTTATGTCCTGCTGCCATCCGTGCTGTTGGTTGTTTTCGGGTGGCAGCCCGGCGGATTCCTCGCCGTCGGAATGGGGGCGGTCGTTGGGTTTGTCCTGCTCGCAGGGAGCCTTGTGGCCATGCGCTTGCCTTTTTGGAGAGCCCGGCGCAAGTCACGACAGCTTCGGCGAGCCCTGGACAAGGGGGATTACCCTGCCATCATAGACCTAAGCCACAGGCCTCACCTCTATTGGGAAGCCCTTTACGGGACGCAGCACCGGCTTTTTGCGTCGCCGGATCAAGAAGCGCAGAGACTGTGCGATTGCCTGACCCGCGAAACGGAATTCGTCAGCGAATGTCTTAAATTCGACCATTTCTTCTTCATGGGCAGTGGAGAGATCTTGCGTCAACGCATGCAGCAGCGCGATTCGATTTTCGAGGCATGCGGTCGAGCCCTGCTGGTCGCCATTGCCCGCAAACGGGATGAACTGGAACCGTCGGACCGTGCGCGCCTGCTGCGTCACGTGCTTCTGTCAGACCTCAAGAAGGGGCTCAGGGACGAGGACGAGGAGACGATCCTGGGTGTGCTGCGAGAGCTGCGGGAGAGGAGCGATTTTGACAGGACAACGGACCTTGTCAGGTGGCTTGGGTTTCTGGCTCGAGAGGACGGCCAGAGGGTAGTTGTGGAGCACCCGTCGCTCCTCAAGACAGTCGCAGGATGGATGGCAGACCCGGATGAGAATGTGGACTTTCGCGCCGCCCTGGTCGCAGGTGTCGGCCAACACCGGCGGGGACGCTCGATTCCCCCAGTACAGATGGTTCCCTTCATCCAGGAGGCTATCGCTGTCGTCATGGGCGATCCGAAAATGCAGGAGGCCTTGGCCAGGAAGGGCGTGAGGGCCGAGAAGGCCTGAAATGAAGGCATGCCTCGAGCCCCTGCATGCGCGGGAGGACATTCACCAGCACGAGGTTGTGTGGAGAACCCCATGTCGTTTGCGGAAGAACTGGATCGTGCATTGTGCGGCATCGACGGTGTGCGGGCGGCGTCGGAGGGACGCCTCGGACGGCTGAAGGCGGAGGTGCGCTTCGCGGCGGCCCTTGCCGAGGCGAACCCCGGGAAGAAAAAGGTCTGGCAGCGGCTCATCCTGCGGGCCGTCTCGTCCTTCGGCAAGGCCCTCTCCGGCGGCACGCCCTCAGAGCAGGCCCTCGAGGCGGCCGAGAAAATCCTCGCCCCCGTCGGCAAACGCGCCAAGCAGTACACCCTCCACTGCGTGGGGCACGGACATATCGACATGAACTGGATGTGGAACTGGCCCGAGACCGTCGCCATCGTCAACGACACCTTCACCACCGTCGACCGGCTCATGGACGAGTTCCCCGATTTCAAGTTCTCGCAGAGCCAGGCCTCGGTCTACCACATCCTGAAGACCTATCTCCCCGAGCTGTGGGCGCGCGTGAAACAGCGCGTCGCCGAGGGACGGTGGGAGGTCACCGCCAGCACGTGGGTCGAGGGCGACAAGAACCTCGCCTCGGGTGAGATCCTCTGCCGACACCTCCTCTACACCCGACGGTTCCTCAAGGACGAGCTGGGTCTTGCCCCGGACGACGTGAAGATCGACTGGTCGCCCGACACCTTCGGTCACGCCTGGTCCGTCCCGACGGTCCTCGCCGCCGCCGGCGTCACGCGTTACTACTGTCACCGTGCGGAGTACGGGCCGTGGCTCTTCTGGTGGGAGGCGAAGGACGGCTCGCGCGTCCTCACCTTCGACGACTGCCGGCGCGGCTACAACTGCGCCATCGACGAGACCGTCGTCAAGGGACTCCTGGATTTCGAGAAGGAGACGGGGCTCAGGGATTTCCTCCTGGTCTATGGCGTCGGCGACCACGGCGGGGGACCGACGCGCCGACACCTCGCGAACGCCGTCGAGATGAACACCTGGCCCGTCTGGCCGAAGCTCCGCTTCAGCACCACCGACGCCTTCTTCCGGATCGCCGAGAAAGACGCCCGCGACCTCCCCGTCGTCCGCGACGAGTTGAACTTCGTCCTCGAAGGGTGCTACACCTCCCAGAGCGCCATCAAGGCCGGGAACCGCATGAGTGAGAACCGGCTGGTCGAGGCCGAGACGCTCGGTCTCCTCGGCCGGGCCCTCGCGGAGATCCCGCAGCCCGACCTCGCCGAGGCCTGGCGTCACGCGTGCTTCCTCCAGTTCCACGACATCCTCCCGGGCTCGTGCACGCACGACAGTGCCGAGTATGCCTCGGGACTCTACCAGGAGGTCCTCACGCAGACGTCGATGGCGAAGACGCGTGCGCTGCGGGCGATTGCCGACCGCGTGGACACCCGGAAGACGTGCGGGTGCGTCGACGTCGGCGACGTCGGTCAGGGACTCGGCGGCGGGCCCGGGGACGTCCCGTTTACGGGGGCGGTCTCACGTCGCGGCGGGGGAGGGAAGTGCTGCGACCCGTTCGTCGTCTTCAACCCCACGGCGCGTCCGCGCTCCGAGGTCGTCACCGTGAGACTGTGGGGCCGCGACTACGGCAAGACCCCGACCGTCGTCACCGACGACGCCGGGGAGACCTTCGCCGGGCAGACCGTCGCGACGGGTCGCGGGTGGGGTCACCACTGGATCGACGTGGCGTTTCCCGCCCGGGAGGTCCCGGCACTCGGCTGGCGCACTTTCGCGGTCCGACGCGCCGCGAAACCTCTCCAAGCGACCGGCTGCACCTCCGACCGTGCGGGCGTGATCGAGAACGAGTTCTTCCGCCTCGAGGTCGACCGGGACAACGGCGCCGTCGGCGGCCTCGTCCACAAGGCAACGGGTGTGGACCTGCTCGGAGGTTACGGTTCCCTGGGCGTGCTCCTTGACGTTGTCGAGGCCCAGCACGGAATGAGTTCGTGGATGTTCGGGCAGACACTCAGCGAGAACTGGCTGAGTGACGGCTGGACGTTGGAGCCGGTCGAGAACGGTCCGCACCGTGCGAGCGTAAGACTCCACAGCGAACTCAGAGACAGCACACTCACCTACACGATTTCCGTCTCGGCGCGGTCGCCGCGGATCGACTTCGAACTCGACGTCAACTGGCTGGAGCGCGGCAAGCGGGGTGAGACCGTCCCGACCCTCCGGGCCATGTTCCCGATGTTCCTTCTGGACGACACGCGCGCGACCTACGAGATCCCGTTCGGCTTCATCGGGCGCCCGGCCGACGCGGACGAAATCAAGTCGTGGTCGCCTTACTACGCGGGCGGCCACTACTTCGCGGACAGCGTGCCGATCGACCGCAACCCGGGCGAGGTCCCGGCGCTCCGCTGGGCCGACCTCACCGGGACGTTTCCGGACGTCGATTCACCCGTCGGGATGACGCTCCTCAACGATTCCAAGTACGGTCACCGCGCCGACGACGATACGCTCAGCCTCACGCTGCTGCGCAGCAGCGCCGACCCCGACCCGCTGCCCGAGATGGGTCGGCACGTCATCCGCTATGCACTCATCCCGCACGTGGGCGAGTGGACGCCCTCCGACGCCACCCGCGAGGCCGAAGCGTTCAACAACCCCTTGAGCATCGTCTCGACCGACGTCCACGACGGGACGCTTCCCGCGACGAAGGGCTTCGCCGAGGTGCTTACCCCGAACGTGCATCTGGCCGGGATGAAACGGGCCGAGGGTTCCGACCCATTCGACAGGGCTCAGGGTCGCCCTGAGAGGAATCGAACGGGCGACGCGCTCATCGTCCGGCTCTACGAGATGGAAGGGAAGCCGACGACGGCGAAGATGAGACTCGACGCCGCGCTCGCGCGGCCCGCCGCGGCGGCCGTCCAGACCGACGTCCTCGAACGTCCGCTCGCGACGAACACCGCGCGCATCCGCCGCGGCGTCCTCAGCGTCGACGTGCCCGCGTTCGGCGTCGTCACCGTGAAAATCGTGTAAAAAGGGGGACTGTCCCCCTTTTTACAATATGTAACTGCTGTCGCAGAAAGAGGTTACGTCTCGAAAAAAGGGGAGCCTCCCCTTTTTCGGAGGGAAGGCATGACGGCATCGGAAGGCGGAGCACTCGATTTCCTGCACCCGGTGAAACCCGTCGGGTGGAAGGGACTCGTTCCCTGCGCGGTCCTCGCCGACCGGCTGGGCGAGCAGTCCGAGTGCAGGGTCGCGCTCGAGCTGACGCGGTCGGAGCGTCACGTCGTTGCGCGTGCACGCGTCACCAACGCCGGCGACGCACCCGTAAAGCTCCGGGCGCTGCGCTGGGTGGCCGACACCTCCGTCACCGGCGCCTCCAACGTCCTCCAGTTCCCGAAGGGCCTCGAGCCGTTCTACTTCGCCACCGAGAACTTCCGCGGCGACTACATCGGCACCTGCACCATTGAGGGGGACCGCTACTTCAAACCCATGCCGACCGAGACCGTCGCGCTCGGGTGGTCGGAGGACCTCGTCTTTCCCGGGGTGTTCGTGGGGAGCGGCACGGAAGCGATCGGGCTTTTCTGCGCGGCGGCGTCGGCCGAGCGGTTTCACGTGATGTTCCGTCTCAGGGGCTCCGACGGCGTCAGCTGGGGGTTCGAGATCGAGGAACTGCCCCAGGGACTCGAATACATCGAACTCGCCCCCGGCGACACGCTCGAAGGCGAGAAGCTCTTCTTCGGCATCGTGGAAACCAGCGACCCGCAGCAGGCCACGGCCGATTACTACGCCGCGCTCGAGCGTGACGGCGCCTTCGCACGTCTCGCCGCCAACCCGCTCCCCCGTGAGCGCATCTGGTGCAGCTGGAACTATAGCTTCATGGCCGACGTCACCGAAGCGGACGTCCTCTGCCAACTCCCCGTCCTCAAGCGGCACTTCCCGAGGGTGAAGTTCGTCCAGGTGGACCACGGCTACGAGCGGGTCTACAGGTGCGGCAAGCGTGCGATGATCGATTTCCTCTACGAGACCGACGCCCCCTACGACGCGGCGAAATTTCCGGGCGGTCCGCGGAAGCTCGTGCGCGAGATCAAGGCCGCCGGACTCCGTCCCGCCACCTGGATCGCCCTCTGGACGTCGGGGTCGTCCGACCTCGTCCGCGACCACCCCGACTGGCTGCTCCTCGACGACACGGGCCGACGGCTCGCCTATCGTCCCGGGCACGGCGTCGACGGCAGCGAACGACACGTCTTCTTCGTCCTCGACGTCTCCGTGCCCGCCGTCCGCGATTACCTCGAGCGGGTCTGCCGCACGGTCTTCGCCGACTGGGGGTTCGAAGGGATCAAGCTCGACTTCTTCAGCTTCGCGTTCCAGTGCCGTCGGGCGCGGTTCCGTCATCGCACCCGGACCGCGCTCGAATGGCTCGACTGGATGGTGAAGCTCTTCCGGAAGTATCTCCCGGCGGACGGGTTTCTCGGGCTGTGCAGTGTGGCGGGGACGGGCTCAGCCGTCCTCGGGTGGGGGGCGGACTACCACCGCTCGGGACTCGACATCGGTCTCGGCACGTGGGCGCTCGTGAAGCGCATCGCCGCGTGGTTCGCCAACACGAACATGCTCCTGGCACGACGCCCCGTGCTCCCGAACATCGATTCCATCGGGTGGTCGGACGGCTTCGACGAGGTGAGCTGGCGGACGTGGCTGAGTCTGTGCGCCGTCACCGGTGCGGCGCTCGAGGTCTCGGGCGACCTCACCACGCTCGACGACGCCCGGCTCACGCGGCTCGCACGCACGCTCGAGATGTCGGACCCCGCCCGACGCGTGTGGTGTCTCGACGTCCCGCACGGAAAGATCGAGCACCCGCCCGCCGTCTGGCTGGCCGAGGGACCGACCGACCGGCTCATCGCGCTCTTCAACTGGAGCGACTGGGGCGGCGTCGTCCAGCTCGGCCCGATCGCCGACGTCTGGCCCGACTGGTTCGACGCCTTCCAACTCGTCTGGCAGGACGAGCCGCTGAGGATGGTCCCGAGGGAGATCGACCTCCCGGCACACGGCTCCGTGCTGCTCAGGAGCACCGTGCGCCGCTGATGTCTGTCGTGTAGTCCCGGGGCCTCGTGCCCCGGGCCGAAGACCGCACCCGCCCCACGAGGGGGCGGGACTACATCTGGTTGGGGGGCGCAGCGTGCTGCCGAGAGAACGTGTCTTTGCCGCGCTCGACCACCGCGAGGGCGACCGCATCCCGTGGGGTGAGCACTGGATCGACTACAACGTCTTCGAGGACATCCTCGGCCGGCCCACGCTCTGTCACGCCAAGATGCGTGAGACGCAGGCGATGTGGGACGGTCGACGCGACGAGGTGGTGGCCGACAAGAAACGCGACATCCTCGACATCGTCCGCGCCCTCGACATGGACATCGTCATGGTCTACCGCGTGCAGCCCGCGGACTTCGTCCCCGAGCCGATGGAGCAGCTCGACGACGTGACCTACCGCAACGCCCGCGGCGACCTCTACCGCATCTCCGCCACCACTCACGACCTCATGCCCTTCGAGATCAACCGCGACGCCTGGGAGATGCCCACCCTCGAGTATTTCGAGAAGTGCATCGACGACATCGACAGGGAAATCCGCCCGCCGGAGGATTCCTGCTGGGAACTCGTGCGGCACGCCGTCCGCGAGATGAAGGACACGCACTTCATCATGATGTGCTGCGGCGACGTGTCGTGGCCGACCGTCGGCGCGACGATGGAAGACCAGATGATGAACCTCCTGCTCGAACCCGAGCTCTGCCGCAAGCAGAACGAGTACGTCGGAAAGAAGCTCCTTCGCGAGATGGAAGTCTACGCCGCGCTCGGTCTCGACGGCATCACCCCGTGCGGCGACCTCGGCACCTCCACGGGACTCTTCGCCAGTCCCGACCTCTACCATGACATGATCTCGCCGTGGTCGCACGCGATGGCCGACAAGGCCCACGCCCTCGGGCTCAGGATCCTCAAGCACTGCTGCGGTCACACCTGGCCCGTCATCGACGACCTCGCCGACGTCTACGACGGCTACGAAGGCATCCAGGCCACCGCGGGGATGGACATCGCGAAGCTCAAGCAGCGCGTGGGCGAGCGCCTCACCCTCTGGGGCGGCATCTGGCACGAGCACATCATCCTCGGGACGCTCGCCGACATCCGTGCCGACGCGGCTTACGCCTTCGAGCACGCCGCCCCCGGCGGCGGATTCATCATGGGCTCCACCCACTCGCTCGCCGTCGATGCGAAACGCGAGAACATCCTCGAGATGAAACGCTGTCGCGACACCTGGGGCGCCTACCCCATCGACGCGAAACGCTTCGTCCGGGGCTGAAAAAAAGGGTCCAGGACCCTTTTTTCAGACGTAAGCCGTTAGTCCTATTGAGGTTGCGTCGTCGCCCTTGCGTGTTCCCTCCCCTCAAGGGGAGGGGGCATTCTGGGCACAGCATGCTGTGCCCCTACATGGGCAGAGGGAGGATGCCGTTGCCCATTCGCTCATTCATCTGCTGGTATGCCAACCCGGACGACGCGCCGTCGGACGAGGTGATGGGTCGCTACGACGTCGTCGTGGGTCGGGCGTGTCCGCCGGCACGCCGCGACGCGATGCGAAGGCTCAACCCCCGCGTCCGCTTCGTCGTCTACGTCAACGCGATCGACTGCTACCTGCCCCGCGGGGTCGCGGACGTCGAGCACATGGAAGGGGGCCGGATGCGCGCGGAGCACGGCGGCACCACCCACGCCGACGACATCTTCGCCGACCACCGTGACTTCCTGCTGAGGAACCGCGCCGGCGCCCGCGGCGCCCCCGGCGGACCGCGCACCACATGCGCCTGGGGTTACCACCACCCCTACGACCCGACCTCGCGCTACGCCAACCGCTTCTTCCTTGACCCTCGCTCCGGCTGGCAGGACTACTACCCCGAGCTGTGCGCCCGCATCATGACCGCCGGGAATTACGACGGCGTCTTCTGCGACAACGCGGGCGCCCATATCGAGTGGACCTTCGAGAACGTGGCCGACGAGATGAAGGCGGACATCACCGACGCCGAGTGGGCGCGCGACACGGCGGCGATGCTGTCGAAGGTGTCGCGGCGCGTGAAGGTGGAGCGCCCGGACGCCCTCGCCTTTGCGAACACCTGCGGCGACTTCGTCCTTCCGGACACCGACGACATCGCGCCGGCGGATTTCTTCCGCGACGCGGCGATCGACGGGGCGATGGACGAGTTCTTCGCCTATTCCGCGACGGCGACCCGTCCCGAGGGAGTCCTGCCCGAAAGCAAGTGGCGCGAGCAGCTTCGCTCCATCCTCTGCTGTGAGAAGATGGGCCGGGCGTATTTCGCCCAGTCGAACGGCGAGGAGACCGACCACGCCGGGCGCATCTATGCCCTCGCGTCGTTTCTCATCGCGGCGGGCGATCGCTCGGTCTTCAACTACAACCCCGCCCCCGCCGCCAGTTACTACGTCGTCTACCGCTACCCCGAATGGGATATCGACCTCGGCGCTCCGCTCGTTCAATATGAGAGCGTCGACGAAGCGCTCGAGGTGGGACACGGGAAGGTCTACGCCCGCGCGTTCGAGCGCGGATTGGCACTGGTGAACCCGACCGCCGAGGCGGTCACGGTGGACATGCCCTCGGGCGCGCGCCGACTCGTCCTCGCAGGCGGCACCCTCGCCCACGCCGGCCGCGTCGACTGGAAGCCCGTCACCAGCCCCCTCACCCTCGCCCCCCGCACGGCCGAGATCCTGCTGACGCGGTGATGCCGTTTCTTCTTTCGCCCTTCTTCGGCGTCGGCGTTCATCCGCGCCTGCCCCGAGCGCGGTCGGGGGGTTCATCTGCGGTGCCGCCCGGACTCCCGTGTCGGGTCATTCCCTGATCTGACGCTCAACGTCTCTCAGACGTTTCTTGGAATCCAGGTACTGCCCGAGATGACCAAGGTATCCTATCACGGTTACAACTACCCAGACCACAGAGAGGGTCTTGATCCACCCAGACCAGTCGAAATAGAAACTGAGCACGATCAGCGAAACTGTGAGAAGAAGGAAGGCATAGTCAAGAAGCAAGCTCATCTTCCGACTTCTGACAACCCCACGCAAGGCGGCTGCAACTCGTTTGGGATTCTTGCTCTTTTCCATGATCCATCCCCAGCCGTGGAAAGGGACCTCGTCCCTTTCTGGGCCGCCGGCTCCATCCGCGCTTGCCCCGGGGGAGCTTGGGGCGCTAGTCTGCGGCTTCGGCGTACCGCCGCACCTCGTCGAGGACGTCCGCGCAGCCGGCGAACGGCTTGACCGCAGCGCACAGGTTCCACTCATACGTCGTGTCGATCTCGGCGTCGTCGAGGACCAAGAGGTAATCCCACGCCGGGTTCCACGCCGGCTCGGTGCCGCCCCCGCACGGCGAGTACGCCAGGCGGAACCGCTCCGGCTCCCGGAACATCATCAGGAGCATCAGCTCGCCCGAGAGACCGTAGTAGAACGCGAGCGGGCCGTCGAGGATCTCGGGCAGCACACTCCCCGACCACCGCGGGTCCCGTTGATCGCTCGTGTCGAGTCCGGGCAGCGCCTCGGCCGCCTCGATCGCCTTCAGATGTCCCGCTGCGTCCAGGTCCTCCTCCGGCAGCGGCCTTACCTTCCAGTCGTGCGACTCGTGCGACGGCCGCGTCACCCCGAAAAAGGTCCCTGGGACCTTTTTTCCCGGGAGGTAGACGTGGCGGTCGCGGGGCGTCTGGAGGTAACTGGCGAAGAGGCTTTCGAAGCGGTTCGGGACGCCGGCGGGGCAGAACCGCCGGTGGCAGGTGATCTCGATCCGCTGGTGGAGGTAGCCGGGCTCCTCGACCCGGAAGGTGATGCGTGCGCCGACACGGGCGTGGGAGGTCTCGCTCTGGACGAGGACCACGCGCTCGTCATCCGCGTCTTGGACGTGCATCGGCTCCTTGCGCGGCTCGAACTTATCCGGATAGGGCGGCAGCCCCTCGAGCCGGATGGTCTCGTAATTGAGCCCGGCGAACGTCGGGACGAACAGGTTCTCGCCCGTCGCCCTCGGCACCAGGGACGCGACGCCGTTATACCCCGCACGGTGAACCGCGAGTGCACGGTTGTCCGCAATCTCCGCGGTGAACGTCTTCGTCTCGAGTGAGGGGAACTGCTCCATAGGCTGGCCTTTCATGAAAAAGGGCTCGTCGCACTACTTCTTGCCGCGCCCGCGACGAGAAGGACGGTACCCGTTAACCGGCTCATGGCCATGCCTCCTGATCCCGTCAAGGGGTTGCGACCGCTCGGCATCGTTCCAGATTATAGGCCCTGATCGCGGGGCGGGCAACGGGGATACTGGGGCGCCTCCGTAGGTTCTACTCTCCGTGCGGCGCAGCGTGTCACTTGCGACTCGTCACTTGCGACCTGTGACCTGCGACTTCTCCCGGTTGCCGGAGTGCGTGCGAGGGTGCCGGCAACGTGTCTGCGCCGTAAGTGCGGGCAGCCCGGAAGTATGCCACATTGGCACCCGGATTTGGGCCCGGATGGGGTAATCTGTCACATTGACAGCGCCCCCGGCGGGGGTGCGGGGAGAAATCCGATTCCATAAGTCCTTGTTTGACAAGGGCTTAGACCACGGGCGGCCCCCGGCCTGCCCCCTTTGGCACGCCGTTTGCTTTAGAGGGAGTGGGGGAAAGTCTACGCCCGCATCAGACCGGCATCCCCATCCGTCAGAATGACCAAGGTCCGATGACCAATGCCCAATGACCAGTAAGCCCGGCGGGCGAAGGTGACCGCCCGGAGGCCCGAGTTGTGACTTCTGACTTTCGAGTTTTGAGTTTCGACTTGCGACTCATCTGATAGGAGGAGGACGACATGGCAAAGCAGATAGCCTTCGAGCAGGAGGCGAGGGAGGCACTGGCGCGCGGGGTGGAGAAGCTGGCGCGTGCGGTGAAGGTGACGCTGGGTCCGCGCGGACGCAACGCGGTCCTCGACAAGGGGTGGGGCGGCCCGACCGTCACCAAGGACGGCGTCACCGTCGCCGAGGAGATCGAACTCGAAAACCCGTACGAGAACATGGGGGCACAGCTCGTCAAGGAGGTGGCGTCGAAGACGAGTGACGAATCGGGCGACGGGACCACCACCGCGACGGTCCTCGCCGAGGCGATCTACACCGAGGGACTGAAGCAGGTGATCGCGGGAGCGAACACCGCGATGATGGTGCGCGGGATCCAGAAGGCGGTGGCCGCCGTGATCGAGGCCTTGAAGAAAATGAGCAAGCCCGTCAAGGCGACCGACATGGAGCAGATCAAGCGCGTCGCCACCATCGCCGCCAACAACGACGTCGAGGTGGGCGAGATGGTGGCCGAGGCCATCCGGAAAGTCGGTGCCGACGGCGTCGTCACCATCGAGGAAGGGAAATCGATGGACACCTCGGTCGAGGTGGTGGAAGGGATGCAGTTCGACCGCGGGTACCTCTCGCCGTACTTCGTCACCGACCCCGACACGATGGAATGCGTGCTGGAGAAGCCGGCGATCCTGGTGCACGAGGACAAGCTGTCGGCGGTGAAGGGACTGCTGCCGCTCCTGGAGAAGGTGTCGAAGTCGAAGACGCCGCTCCTCATCATCGCGGAGGACGTGGAGGGCGAGGCGCTCGCCACGCTGGTGGTGAACAAGCTGCGCGGGATCATCAACGTGGCCGCGGTCAAGGCCCCCGGCTACGGCGACCGTCGCAAGGCCATGCTCGAGGACATCGCCATCCTCACCGGTGCCAAGGCCGTCTACAAGGACCTCGGCATCCAGCTCGAAAGCGTCGGTCTCGATTCCCTCGGCCGCGCCGAGAAGGTCATCATCGACGCCGACAACACCACCATCGTCGAGGGACGTGGGAAGTCCGACGCCGTCAAGGGACGCATCGGGCAGATCCGCCGCGAGAAGGACGCAAGCGACTCCGACTACGACCGTGAGAAGCTGGAGGAGCGTCTGGCGAAGCTGGCCGGCGGGGTGGCGCAGATCAACGTGGGCGCCGCGACCGAGACCGAGATGAAGGAGAAGAAGGCCCGCATCGACGATGCCAAGCACGCCGTGGACGCCGCGGTGGAAGAGGGCATCCTTCCGGGCGGCGGTGTGGCGTTCATCCGAGCGGCGGCGGCGCTGGACAAGCTCAAGGTGGACGCCGACGAGGTGCTGGGGGTGCAGGTGGTGCGTGAGGCGCTCAGGAAGCCCACCGCGCAGATCGCCGAGAACGCCGGGCGGCCCGGGTACGTCGTCGTCCACAAGATCGAAGGCGGCAAGGGCAATTTCGGCTACGACGCCGATAAGGACACCTATGGCGATATGGTGAAGTCTGGTATCATCGACCCGACCAAGGTGGCCCGCAGCGCCCTTCAGAACGCCGCGAGCGTGGCCTGCGTGATGCTCCTCTCGGACGCCACCGTCTCCGACATCCCCGAAACGGAGGAAGAGCCCGAGGAGCACATGCACGAGCACGACGAGTACTAAGACGGGACAAGAGATGCCCTTTGGGCGACACGAGGTGCGTCCGGGGCGACAAAGTCGGACGCGGAGACGACAAAACGAGACGCGAACACGACACAAAGCGACACAATGTGAGGAGGGGGAGCCGATGAAGATCAGACCGCTGGATGACCGTGTGGTGATCGAGATCCTGGAAGCCGAGGAGGTGACGGCGGGGGGCATCGTGCTGCCCGACACCGCCAAGGAGAAGCCGCAGCGCGGCAGGGTGGTCGCGACCGGACCGGGGAAGCTCCTGGACGACGGTTCACGTGCAGAGATGTCCATCGCAACCGGCGACGTCGTGCTGTTCGGAAAATACGCCGGCACCGAGGTCCGCGTGGGGGACGTGGAGTACTCCATCATGCGGGAGTCCGACGTCCTGGCCAAGGAGGTCAAGTCGGGCGTCGCGAAGAAGTCGGCGAAGAAGAAGAAGAAAGCCGCCCGCAAGTCCAAGAAATAATCGAGGAGGAGATTCATGGCCAAGCAACTGCTGTACAGTGCCCAGGCCCGTGAGAAGATCCAGAAGGGCGTGGCGCAGCTGGCCCGGGCGGTGAAGGCGACGTTGGGACCGACGGGCCGGAACGTGATTCTGGAGAAATCGTACGGCGGGCCGACCGTCACCAAGGACGGCGTCACCGTCGCGAAGGAGATCGAGCTGCCGGACCCGTTTGAGAACATGGGGGCGAAGATGGTGAACGAGGTGGCGTCGAAGACCTCGAACGTCGCGGGCGACGGCACCACCACCGCCACCATCCTGGCCGAGGCCATCTACAACGAAGGGCTGAAGGCGGTGGCCGCGGGCATCAACCCGATGGCACTCAAGCGCGGCATCGACAAGGCCGTCGAGGTCGTCGTCCGGAAGCTCGAAAAGATGTCACGCGACGTCAAGGGCAAGAGCGAGATCGCCCAGGTCGGCACCATCTCCGCCAACAACGACCCCGCCATCGGCAAACTCCTCGCCGACGCCATGGAGAAGGTCGGCAAGGACGGCGTCATCACCGTCGAGGAGGGAAAATCGCTCGACACCGTGCTCGACGTGGTGGAGGGGATGCAGTTCGACAAGGGCTACATCTCGCCGTATTTCATCAACAACACCGAGTCGATGGAGGTGCAGCTCGAGGACTGCTACGTGCTGATTCACGAGAAGAAGATCTCGAACCTTCGGGAGTTTCTGCCGCTGTTGGAGCAGGTGGCGCGCTCGGGCAGACCGCTGCTGGTGATCGCCGAAGACGTGGAAGGCGAGGCGCTGGCGGCACTGGTGGTGAACCGTCTGCGCGGGGTGCTCCAGTGCTGTGCGGTGAAGGCGCCGGGCTTCGGCGACCGACGCAAGGCCATGCTGGACGACATCGCCACGCTCACCGCGGGTCGACTCATCAGTGAGGACCTGGGACTGAAGCTCGAGAGCCTGTCGCTCGCGGACCTCGGCGTCGCCAAGCGTGTGGTGGTGGACAAGGAGAACACGACCCTCATCGAAGGGGCGGGCAAGAGAAGCGACATCCAGTCGCGCATCGGTCAGATCAAGCGACAGATCGAGGACTCCACCTCCGACTACGACAAGGAGAAGCTGGGCGAGCGACTGGCGAAGCTCGCGGGCGGCGTGGCCGTCGTCAAGGTGGGCGCCGCCACCGAGACCGAGATGAAGGAGCGGAAGGCCCGTGTGGAGGACGCCCTTCACGCCACGCGCGCCGCGGCCGAGGAAGGCATCGTCCCGGGCGGCGGGGTGGCACTCCTGCGCTGCATCGGCACGGTGCTCGGTCTCAAGAAGAAGCTCCACGACGAGGACGAGCGGCACGGTGTGGACATCGTCGCACGGGCGCTCGAACTGCCCATGGCCACCATCGGCGACAACTCGGGCGTCGACGGCCGCGTCGTTGTCGCACAGGCCGCCGAGATGACCGGCAACATGGGCTTCGACGCCAACACCGGTGAGTTCGTCGACATGGTGAAGGCCGGCATCATCGACCCGACCAAGGTCACCCGCACGGCACTCCAGAACGCCGCGAGCGTCGCGTCGCTCATGCTCACCACCGAGACCATGGTCACCGAGATCAAGGAGAAGGAGGGCAAGAAGCAGGCGGTCGAAGGCGCGGTGCGGTAAGGCCGCGGGCCCCGGCCGCAAAACCGAAACCCAACGTAGGGGCACGGCATGCCGTGCCCCTGCATCCGGAATGTCGGCCGGACTTGATTGTGCAGCTTCAATCTGGTAGGCTGGTGTCGTAAGGTCGGCCCGCCAGAGGAGATAGGGCGCAACCGGAAGGGCGGGGACCTCCCCGCCCGTTCCGTGTTTCGGGCCCTCTCGCTGAGGGGGGACGGACGCGCCTCATCCGGGACGGAAGGGAAGACGGATGGCCGGTGACCGGGACTATTACGAGGTGCTGGGCGTTCAGAAGAACGCGTCGGCCGACGAGATCAAGAAGGCGTATCGTCAACTGGCGCTGAAGCACCACCCGGACCGCAACCCGAACGACAAGGACGCCGAGGGGAAGTTCAAGGAGGCGGCGGAGGCCTACGACGTCCTGGGCGACCCGGAGAAGCGTGCCCGGTACGACCAGTTCGGCAGGGGCGGACTGAAGGGCGGTTTCCGGCCGCACGATTTCGCCGACATCCACGACATCTTCAGTGCGTTCGGCGACATCTTCGGGGGCGGCGGCAGCATCTTCGGCGACGTCTTCGGCGTTCCCGGGATGGACCGACGCGGTCCCAGACGCGGGGCCAGTCTCCGCTGCGAAATCGTCCTCACCCTCGAGGAGTGCGCCACCGGCATCGAGAAGACCGTCAAGCTGAGACGTCAGGAGCTGTGCGAGACGTGCAGCGGCTCGGGTGCCAGGCCCGGGACGCAGTCCAAGTCCTGCACGGCCTGCGGCGGGGCGGGCGTGGTGCAGCAGTCGCAGGGGTTCTTCAGCATCCGCACGACCTGTCCGCGGTGTCGGGGCGAGGGGACGCTCATCGAGAGTCCGTGCACGACGTGCGCCGGGACGGGTCAGGTTCAGAAGCAGCGCGAGATCACGGTGCGGATACCGGCGGGTGTCGAGGACGGGATGCAGATCCGGATGGAGGGCGAGGGCGACGCGGGAGAGCCGGGCGCACGGCGCGGCGACCTCTACTGTCTCATGGGGGTGAGGGAGCACGAGTTCTTCGAGCGGCACGGCGCCGACCTCCTGGCCCGCGTGCCCATCACGTTCTCACAGGCCGCCCTCGGCGGACAGATCGAGGTCCCCACCATCACCGGAGAGACCAGCACCGTCAAGGTGCCGCCCGGGACGCAGTCGGGACAGATGCTCCGACTCCGCGGACAGGGCATGCCCAGCGTCCACGGACACCGCAAGGGCAGTCTCCTGGTGCAGGTCTACGTGGAGACACCTCGAAAGCTCACCGACGAGCAGGAGCGGCTGCTGCGCGACCTCGCAAAGACCGAAGAAGCCAACGTCAGTCCCCAGCGGAAGAGCTTCTTCGAGAGACTGAAGCGGCATCTGAAGGGGAAGACGTGAGGGGCGCCGGACGCCCCCGACGGGAACCGACGGCCGATCACGCGTTTAAGGGGTTGTGAGGAATGGTCGAGAAGAAGCACGGGAAGCGGGAGGTGCCGGACGGGACGTCTGAAGACACGACGGAGCCGGCGGAAGCGTCGCCGGACGCCGAAGCGTCCGAGACGGTCGGCATCGAGGAACTTCAGGCACGGTCACGGCAGCGGGACGAGTTCCTGGACCTCCTGCAGCGCACACGGGCGGAGTTCAGCAACTACCGCAAGCGCATCGAGCGTGAGCGGCTCGAATGGACCGAGCGTGCCGTCGGCGGTTTCGTGACGAGACTCCTGCCGGTGCTGGACGACTTCGACCGGGCACTGGCACACGCCGACGAGGCCGTCGATCTCCGGGCCTTCGTCGACGGGGTCCGACTGCTCAAGCAGAACATCGACGAGGTCCTCAGGTCGATCGGCGTCGAGCCGTTCGAGCCCGACCCGGCCGACCCCTTCGACCCCGCCTGCCACGAGGCCATGACCGTCGAAATCACCGACGAACTGCCCGACCAGACCGTCAGTGAGGTGCTCCTGAAGGGATACCGACTGCACGACCGTGTGCTCCGACCGGCACAGGTCAAGGTGGCCCGGAGCACCCCGCCCGAGTCCGAGGAAGCCCCGTCGCAGGACCCGACCGACGTCCAGGACGCCGGCGAGGAGGAGGACACGAGCGATGCCGACGTATGAGTACGAGTGTGACGGGTGCGGACACCGCTTCGAGAAGTATCAGTCGATCAAGGCGGCGCCCGTCCGCAAGTGCCCGGCCTGCGGAGCGGCGAAAGTCCGACGACTCATCGGCTCCGGCGGGGCCGTCCTCTTCAAGGGCAGCGGCTTCTACACCACCGACTACCGCAGCAAGGAATACCAGGAAAAGGCCTCCGCCGACAAGCCCCCCTCGACCGGCAAGGACAAACCGGGCGATGAGGCCCCCTCGAAGGACAAGAAACCCGGGTCGTCCGACAAGTCGTAACTTCTTGCAGAGCAATTATATAGGTTGGGCCGGCATTTTTCGTTTGTCACCGCGTGCGGGCGGGTGTTACACTCAACCGGTCGACGGGCCGGGGGGGTGGATTTTCCGTCGCCCAGGCCAAAAAGAATGCTTGAACCCCTCGTGTGTCGTCTGTTAGCATAGTGCGGTCGACGGACGCACGTCCGAGGGGCGTCCGGGACTGTTTTCGTTGCGTCTTCATTTCCGAGCGGGTTCTGGCGACAGACCGAGCAAAGGAGGCCATCGATGCGGGAGCTCAAGCAGGACTGGCGGGATATCTTCGGAAGCTTCAGGGTGGCGTTTGACGTCTGGAAACTGCTGCTGGGGTTCTTCGGCGTCGTCATCACCTATCTCGTGCTGTGGGGACTGACGGGGATCCCGGCGGACGAAGTGGCGAAGCCGGGTGGATGGATCATCGCACTCATCGTGGCGGCGGTCCTGTTCGTCGGACTGGTCGTCAAATTTGCCGTGAGTGACACGGGCTTCACCCTGTCCAAGGGGGTGATGCTCGTCGTGGTGCTTGCGGTGCTGACGGGTGCGGTGCTGCTGTGTGTGTTCACTGACACGGCGAGGATCTGGGGTCTGTTCGGCGGCACGGTGTTCGCGGTGCTGGTGATCTGGGCGTTGTTCGGAGGGGCGATCACGCGCATCGCGGCGGTGGAGATCGCCACGGATGACCGGATCGGTCTCGGGGAAGCGGTGGGGTTCGCCCGGAAGAAGTACGGGGCCTACCTGGGGGCGACGCTCCTGCCGGCCGTGGCCGTCATCGGTCTGGCGCTCTGCTGTGCCCTCTTCGGACTCGTCTTTCGTCCGATGATCCTCAATGTCCTGGTCACGATCTTCTTCTTCCCGCTGGTGCTCCTGTCGGGGTTCCTGATGTTCCTCATCGGTCTGGGGGGCATGGCGGGGGCGCCGCTGATGTACCCGGCGGTGGCCACCGAGGGCAACGACTCGTTCGACGCCATCAGCCGGGCCTACAGTTACGTCTTCGGCCGACCCTGGCGATACATCGTCTACAACGTCGTGGCACTGGGCTACGGACTGGCCTGCACCTTCTTCGTGGCTTTCTTCGTCAAGTACCTCCTGACGTGGTCGCTCGCCGCCGTCAACTACGGCACCGGCGGACACTTCGACCGTGACATCCTGCCCCACGTGAAGGGACTGGTGTCCCCCATCAACAACGCCATCGTCGGCGCGGCCGACGTCCTCGGGTCGTGGATCGCCAGCTGGGACGTCACGAGCTTCGCCGCCGCCGCCTTCCAGAGGGCACAGGATTGCGTCGGGCTGGAGGTCTACGGGCCCGCCCAGACCGACCTCGGCTGGCACGAACTCACCGCCGCCGTCATCATCGGCATCTTCCTCTGGATCGTCGCCGGCATGGTCATCGCCTATGTCATCTCACTCTTCTTCAGCCTGCAGACCACCATCTACCTCCTGCTTCGCAAGGCCGTCGACGGTGCCGAGATGACCGAGGTCTACCGGGAGGAGGAGGAAGAGGACTACCTGGGCGTCACCCCGGAGCCGGAGACGAGCGAGGAAGCGCCCGCCGAGGAAGAGGAAGAGGAAGGGGACGCGTCCGCCGGCAAGAAGACCCCAAGGAAGAAAGCCGCCAAGAAGAAGGAAGAGGGCGAGTCGACCTGACGTTGGACGGTCCCTCGAGATGACCAGACACGGCGGAGAGCATCGGCACGTTCCGGTGCTCTCCGTTTTCTTTGCCCCGCTCCCTGAGAGGGCGGGGGAGACAGGGAGTCGTCATGACGCACAAGGAACGGGTGATCAAGGCACTGAACCACGAGCAGCCGGACCTCTGTCCCTGGGCCATCGGGTTCACCATCCCCGCGGCGGCGAAGATGGCCGACCATTA
>DATKVD010000096.1:0-8058 GCA_035530235.1 Planctomycetota bacterium
CTTCAAGAACGGCGGACACGTCAGCATCCTTGCGGCCAGCCCTACGCACGTCCTCGGGCACCACATCCCGCGCCTGATGCTCGACGAGATCGACGAGTTCGACCCGGACGTTCTGGAGAAGGCGCTGGGCACGTCGGTCAGTCAGCACGGCTACCAGGGACGCATCGAACGCTTCAGCACGTTCCACAACGCCTACGGGGTGATGGCCGACGCGCTCGACCGCCTGGACCCCGAGACGAAATTCTACAAGTGGTGCATCTTTGAGGTGATGCAGCGGTGCGCGGAGGAATATTCCTGCGCCCAGTGCTGTCTCTTCGAGGACTGCCAGGGCGTCTGCAAGCGGGACATCCCCGAGGGCGCGGGTTACGTGACGGTGCGCGACGCACGCCGGTGGAAACGCGCCCACTCGAAAGAGGGCTGGCAATCGTTCTACCTGTGTATGCGACCCTACGGCGGGGACAGGTTCTACAAGTCCTTCAGCATTGAGACGCACGTTGCGAAATCATCCATTCCCTACAATCCCAACCTGCCGCTCTATCGCACCTTCGACGTCGGCACGAACGACCCGACTGTGTGCCTCTGGATACAGGTGGACAATCGCAAGATGGTCGGGGAGCGCCCGACGGTGCTGGTCATCGACGAGTGGCGCGAACGCGGGCTGGCCCACAGCGACGCGGTGCAGAAGGTTCTAAGTTACCACGGGCTCAACGGTTACGGCGCGACCCTTGGCGATTACGGCGACCCGAGTGCCGCGGCGTTCAAGAAAGAGGCGGCCAAGCACAAGATATTCATCCAGGGCGCCCGGTCGCTCGGCCTGAAGGGCTCGGAGAACACCCGAAAGGAGGGGCACGAGATCATTCGCCAGTTTTTGTGCGGTGGAGACGGAAAATCCGCCGTCATTTTCTCTCCCAGATGCCAAAGGTATAAGGGAGACAATATCGTGGACGAGTTGATCGGCCTGCACTACCGCAAGCCCGCGCAGGGTCAACCCATTCCCGAAGACTGCGTGAAATTGAACGATCACGGGCCAGATGCCCTTCGCTATTTCTTCCGGGCGCGATTCCCACTTCAATCCTGGCAGTTCGCGTAGGCCTGATGCCTTTCGCCCTGCCTCACGGACCGGCCAATGCCTATCTCGCCATTTGCGGCCGAGAACCTCACCGCCAAGTACATGCTGCAAATCCGCCGACAGGTCATGAAACAGGCGAATGACACGCTTCGTGACGAACTCCAGCAGTGCGAGGATTTCTACATCGGCGGCGAGGCCACCCTGCAAGACAAGTATTTTCAGAAGCAGATGCGGGAGACGGACGAGGAATACCTGGCTCGCAAGCGCAAGCCGCGCGAGGTCAACATCTGCCAGCGAGTGGTGAGGGCCATCGCCGATTCCGTCTACGGCGGTGAGGTGCAGCGGCACATCCGCAAGCGCGGGGCGAAGGACACGTCGAAGCGTGAGGACGCACGGCTGGATGAACTGATGCAGTTGTCGGGTTACGACCTGTGCATACGCGAGTCGTGCGCCAGCGCGTCCATTTACGGCACGCACCTGCTCGGGCCGTTCTACCACCCGGTCAACCGCCGCGTGCAGTTCAGGACAAGGCACCCGTCGTTCGTCTACCCGATTCAGGACCCGACGGAGGCGCAGGAACTCCTCGGTCTGTGGGTGGAATACCCGGCGACCCTGCCGGACGGAGACGCCTACACCAAGGCCGAAGCCTACTCGCCCACGGAGATCGGGTTCTTCTACACCGAGGACACCTCCAACGCGGGCGCGTGGAAATTGCTGCCCCCGGGCGAATGCGGCCCCGGCGTCACCGAGAACCCGATGGTCAACCCCTACGGGGTGATCCCCTTCCAGCGGTTCCGGGGCGAAATTGACCCAGACAACGGTCGATGGTGGGGCCTTTCGGACATCCGAGACATCATCGAGGCGAACCACTTCATCAACACGTTATTCAGCATCATGGACAAGAACGCGCACGACCAGGGGTGGAGCCAGTTGGTGCTCGTCAACTTCCCCGACGACGTGACGAAAATCGCGGTGGGCACGCTCAAGGCCATCCGCACCGGCGAGGGGGGTGACGCGAAGTTCATCGTGCCCGACCTGAAGGTTCAGGAATTTCTCACGCTCATCGAGAAAATCTACACGCTGGCGCTCAACGGCAAGTCCATCCCGCAGGCGGCGGTGCGGACGTTCAGCGAGCCCAAGAGCGGGGTGAGCCTCGAACTGTCGCTCAGGCCGCTCATCGACCTGGCCAAGAACCGGCGCCGGTACTGGATGAGGGAAGAGTCGGAGCTGCTGAAGATGGCGCTGCTCGTCAGGGAGCACCACGAATCGGGCAGAATCTTCACGCCCGACAAGGCGGCGGAGTTCATGGCGACATGGGACGTCGACGTGGCGTGGGTCGAAGACCTGATGCCGCACGACCTCGACAAGGAAATTGCACGCGATCTTGAACTGATGAACGCGGGCCTGAAAGACCCGAAAGACCTCGTGAAGAAATATAACACGCTTTCGGGTATCGACCCGGAGGCGAAGATGAAGGAGATTGTAAAAAATCTGTCGCTCATGCGACAGGCCCTTGGGCTCGACGCTCAGGGAAAACCAGTGAAGGAGACGCCAGATGGCGGACGAGAACGAGGGAGCCGCGCAGACCGCGGTTGAGACGAAACCGGCAGGCGGGAAGCCGCAGATTCCCGACGACCTGAAGCCCTATTTTCACGAGTTGCGCGAAGAGGCGAAGGGCTACAGGACGGAACTCAAGACGTTGCGGGATGAGGTCGGGCCGCTCAAGGAGCAGGTGCAGAAGTTCAGCGAAGCGTTCACGGTGGTCACTGGCAAGAAAGCAGAGCCGAACACCGATCCCGTGAAGGCGTTGCAGGACGAGATGGCTGCGATGAAAGCCGAACGCGAGACCGAACGGCAAGCGGCACAGGAGATGTGCGCGAACGCGCTCAGGGACAAGGTGGCAGCCGCCATCGTGACCAAGGCCGTGCAGCTTGGACTCGAAGAGGATGTTGACCCGAATCTCGTGGTGAAGCTCGTGGACGCGAGTGGCATCACCATCGACGAATCGGGCGAGGTGCAGGGGGTTGGGGATGCGCTGGCGGCGTTGCAGAAGCAAGTGCCGCCGATCTTCAATAAAGGGAACGCAAGAACGTGGCCCGGAACTCCGGGCGGCGGGACGCCAACAACCACCAAGCCGCCGGACGACTCAATGGCGGGTCGCATCCAGAAACTGGCCGAGAAGAAGGTCAGGGACCGGGGGTTCATCCCCACGGGGGCGGTGGGCAGGCAGCCCGACACAAACGCGAGGTAACGAAACATGGCAGGACTTTTTGGCAACATGCACACGAGGGCCACGGGCGGGCAGTACGTGGACATCGTGGAGGATTTGTCGGGAGCCGTCCGGTTTGGGGGCATCTACCAGGTGCCCTTTTACGCGGGCATCGCGCGCAAGTTCGCGAAGGACACGACCCACAAGTGGATCACGGACGCGCCGCACACGCTCTCTGGTGTGACAGGCGCAGTGTTGCAGAAAACGGCTGGTGCGACGACCCTGACGGTGACGTCGGCGACCTGCACCAACTTCCGCATCAATCAGGCGGTGCGCATCGAAAACGAGTGGCTGTTAATCACCGCGCAGGCTTCGACCGCCCTGACGGTCACTCGCGGTTACGCGAGCACCACGCGCACAACCCACGCGACGTCCCTTACTGTGGTCATCGTGGACAAGTCGCACCTCGAAAACGCGGGGCCGACCGCCTACGCGACCACGCACAGCGAGGTCTCCAACCAGTGCCAGATTTTCATCGACGCGGTTAGCCTGTCGCGCACGCGGCAGCGCGTTGCGTCGGTGGTCGGCAGCGAGTGGGACTTGCAGGTGCTCAAGCAGGGGCTGGAGCAGGCCCGCGAGATCGAGCGTGCGATGCTGCACGGGAAGATCGTGACGGCTACCGCGAACACCACTCGTCGGCACATGCGTGGCATCGTGGACGCGATTTCCACCACGCGAAGAACCACCACCACGTCGCTCACCACGGCGCGTCTGGCGACGTTCTTCCAGGCCATCTACGACCAGGGCGGGTCTCCCGCGGTGTGCGTCGTGGACAGTCTGTTCCTGCGGGCTCTGTCGAACCTGAACCTGGGCTACGTCCAGCTTCAGGGCGTGGAGCTTGGCAAGGGCACCATCGGGGGCATGACGGCGGGCCGCTGGCAGTCGCCTTACGGCGACATGGGCATCATGCTCTGCCGGAACCTCGGCGGACCCATCGGCCAGTCGTGTTGCTGTCTCGCGCTGACGCCCGAGGAGGTGGCAGCCGCGGTCATCGACGAGATGCTCTACGAGGAGCTTGCGCAGAGCACCGACGGGAAGAACGCCCAGATCGTGAGCGAACTGTGCGTCGAGTGGGGCAACCAGCAGTTCCACGGCTGGCTCGGCAACAAGAGCACCGGGCTCTAAGTCTGAGCCCGTGAGGGGGTGCTTGCGGTGAAGCGAAGAGGACGACAGGCGCGCAGGGTGCCGCAGAAGCGGTCCCTGCGCGGCCTTCAGCCGGTTGCCAGCCCGGGCGACGTGATTCACAACGGCGAGTATTTCGTCTGCCGGGTGGACGTGCCGAAAGGCCACGTCTACGACGCGGAAGGCAGCCTGCTGTCGGGCGTGGACCTGCTGCGATACAAGGGTGCGCTCTACACGGACCAGCGCGACCCCGCTGAGTACAAGGGCGTCCGAAACTGGTTCATGGGATCACGCGACAAGCAGCGATTCGGCCTCGTGATGAACGAAGGCCAAGAGTTGCGCAACAAGGTGTGGCTGGAGAATTACGAAGCGAACCGTTCTTTGATAAGTCGCCCAGCGACGGATGTGCCGCAGTCGGACGTGGTGTATCTGGTGGCGTCAGGCCCGAGCTTGGAGAGTAACGTCCCCGCGCTGCTCGACATCAAGCGTGGCGTCAAGGTGGCGGTCAACTGGACACTGGCGTGGTGCGCGGAGATGGGCTTCGGCCCGGACCTCTTCGACTACTTCGCGTGCATCGACTACCACATCAAGCCGCTGGAGCACCAGGAATACCCGAACGTGGTCGGCGTGTTCGACGTCGTGGTCAACCCGAGCGTGCCCCGACTGGGCTTCAAGGATCGCCTGTGGTTCACGTCCGACGCGCAGGACGGCAACCCCGCGGCGATGAAGGCACAGGCGGAAAACGTGGGCTTGCCCGAGTATGACGCGGGCCTCAACGTTACGTTCAGCATCTTGCAATGGGCGATATTCGCCCTGGGCGCGAAGACGGTCGTGCTGGTTGGCGCGGACTGTGCGCTGACCTACGGGCGCTTCCACTGCGGGACGTGGGCCAAGTATGACTTCTGGCACCCCGCCGAGTTCACGGTGCTGCCGGACATCTACGGACGGCCCGTGGTGAGCGTGAAGAACCTCGTGGACGTTGCAGACTGGACGCTTGGCGCGTTTTACTTCATGCGGGAGAACGGCATACGGGTCATCAACGCGACGGAAGGCGGACTGCTGTCGCAACATTGTGAACTCAAGCCGCTGGAGGAGACGGTGGCGGAACTGAACGAAGGAGATGGAGATGGGTTATCCGACGAGCAACCCGACCGTGGTGTCGACGTTGCAGAAGGGCAAGAGTCCCGCCCAGCTTGTGCGTGAGATGTGCGACGGCGACATACACTCGCAGTTCGCGGACCTCTGCAAGCTGATCCCGCGCACGCAGACAATCACCATCAAGTCGAGCGGGAACACCGTTTTCGTGCCGACCTATCCGGGCACGCCCACGATGGTGGTCCTCGGGACGAAGACCGCCTCGGCGACGAGGATGCTCGGCACGAGTTGCCGCATCACCAACAAGACGGCGGCGGGCATCACCCTCGTCCACGGAACGGGGAAGAACTGCACGGCTTACGCGACGGTGTTCTACAACTGACACGAAAGAGGGAGGGGGAACATGCTGGAGTTCATGCGTGACCCGAAGACCGGCATTCACATGGCGTTCATCAAGCCGGTGTTCGTGTGCCCGATCTGCGGCATCGAAGCGCCGGTGGTGCTGGTGGTCGAAGACCTGAAGGCGGGGCGGCGCGAGGAGACGTACCAGTGTCCCGTGCACCCGGACGCCGTGCTGATTCAGCACCACCACATGGTGCCGGACCCGTGCTCGGTTGACCCGAACCGGGATTACGGCTGGCAGGCATCGCGACAGCACAACGACGGGAAGCCCGATCTTTGGAAAGCCAACTACGAGCGCAACCGCGAACTCATCACGGGCCGCACGGTGAGCGCGGCGACGGTGCCGACGGCGAAGGTCGTCTACCTCGTGGGTTCGGGGCCGAGTCTCGGCAAGAACGTGCAGCAGCTCATGGGCGTGCGGACGGGTGCCATCGTCGCGCTCAATGATTCGCTGCGGGGCGTGACGAACCACAACCCCGGCGTGGACAAGTATTTCTTCGCGGTGGATTTCATCTTCGACCGCATTGAGGCCGTGAACGTCGGTGGCTGGACGGCGGTGTTGCCGCCCATCTGCGCGCCGAAGTTGCCGAGGTTGCCGTGGAAGGACCTGCTGTGGATACGCAGTGGCGTGCACTGCGCGGTGCTGGACGAAATCTATGCGAACCACGGCGGGCTTTGGAAGTACTACGAGGGTCTGAACTGTACGTATGCGGCGGTGCAGTTTATCCTTCAGGCGTTGAAGCCGGAGAAGATTGTGCTCGTGGGCATGGACTGCGGGTTCACGGGCGGGCACCGGCACGTCGACGAGAAGCTGAAATGGGAACCGGGTTACATCGTGGAGTACGATGGGGCTGGCGGCCCGTGCATCTCGAACGACATGATGAAGTCGCAGCGGGATTACCTGTTCGCGCAACTGTTCTTCGCGCAGCTCGCGGGCGTGCAGACGGTGAACTGCACCGAGGGCGGGACGATGCCCGAAGCGATGACGGTGCGGGTGGCTCCGAGGGGAGCACTCGCGGAGGTTGTCAAACTGAACGAGGCGAGCTATGTCCATACGGAAGGTGAAGGGCGGGTGGACGTTCGGGGGGGGCAAGTTCAAGACAAAGGCGGCGGCAAAGCGGTCGTACCGGGCGTACCTGGCAAAAAAGCACAGTCGCGGACGAAAAAGAAAAGCGCGTAGGCGGAAACGATAATGGCGAATTTCTCAACGGACGAAGACCTGCTGAAGCTCGAACCGGAACTGTTCCGGGTGCACTTCCACCCGTCGCAACTTCTGACGGAGGGCACCGACGGGGTTATCAGGCACAGCGGGTCGTCCGTGGTCTTCTCCAGCGCGACCGCCGACTTCATCAACGGCGGGGCGACGAGCGGCCACGTCCTCGTGCTTTCCAAGACCAGCAGCAACGCCATTGTCTACGGCGAGGCGTATCCCGTCAAGTCCGTCGAGGCCTCGACGACTGCATTGCTGGAGGCGAAGCCGGGGGCCATGCCCACTGCGTCGAGCATCACGTTCAGTATGCCGACGTTCGGGCCACAGCACGAGGACGCACACTTCCTGCTCTGCGACAGCCTGGACATCGACGACAACGACCTGAACACTGAGAACGATGAGGCGGACCTTTATAACCGGCGTCAGTTGCGGCAGGCGTCGTGCGCCCGCGTCATGGAAATCTTCTACATGGGCCAGTCGGCAGCCGACGACGACTTTTACTGGAACAAGAGCACCTTCTGGAACGGCGAGTATGGTCGGGCGATGCAGCGGCTGAAGCTCAAGTGGGACGCGGACGGCGACAGCGACCCCGAACGCACGGACATTCGCGCGAGCGTGGACCTCGTGACCGATGAGTCCGGAGACGCATGGCCGACAGCCGATTGGACGAAGGCTAAGGATATGTAGTCGTGAACACGCCGAACCTGCACATAGCGGTGACGCTGGTGAAAGACGTCCGGGACGATCTTGACCGGGCGCACCGGCGCGGGGACACGCCCGTGCCGCGCGACCTGTCGCATGATGTGGGGCGGCTGGACGCAGCCCTCGCCTGCCTGAAACGTGTGGCTGAACAGGAGAGATGAACCGTGGCACGGGATTTCAACGGGACGA
>DATKVD010000097.1:0-2448 GCA_035530235.1 Planctomycetota bacterium
TGGTCGTCGGTTTCGCGCTCCTGCTTCTGTTCGGTCTCGCGTCGCTGGTGCGTGGCGAAGAGCCGCCCAAGTACCGGGCCACTTTCGCCATTTCCGTCACGCTCCGCAGTGATGCCGACGAGGAGGCGATGTGCGGCACGCTCATGGTGCTGACCCAATCGCTACCCGCCGGAGTCAGGGTCGACGCCGCGACCATCCGGTGGACCCCCGCCAGTGCGTCCACGCTTCGCCAGATGGAAGCCCAAGAAGCGGCCATCCAGCGCAAGCACGGTGGCAAAGTCAAACCCCCGCAACCACACCCGTGCGGGTTCGTGTTCGCACTGACCGATGCACACACCTCCGAGGACGTGTGCAGCGTTTACACCCGCTGTCTTGCCGTGCTCGACGAACCCCCAGTGGTCGTCGGTGCGGTTCGGGTGCACGCGACCAAGTGAGGCCTCAAACAACGAGGTGCGACCCTGCGGCACCGTAGGTCAGGCTTGTCGTAATCGCATAGCTTCCGCCCGCGTGTCCCGTGACGTTCGTCACCCGAATCTCAATCCCATACACCGGCCCCGGCCAGTTGGTGTTCCCGATGCTCCACGCAGGGTGCCCCGCCGAGTCTAACACGGCTACTCCAAAAACATCATTCAGCACCCAATTCGGCGCGTTGTTGGTAAACGCGAACGGGTACACTGGCCCGCTGAATACCCAGTAGTTCGTCGTGTCGACCGCAGGTCGCCCGGTCCACGTCGGCGCACCCGCTCCCGTGCCCGCCCAGTCGAACTGCTCGGTAATCGGGTAGAGTTCATACTTCCACTTGAACGCCCCTGACGCGCCCCCGAAGGTTACGCTTGCCGCCCAACGCAACAGCGGATAGACGGTCTTGGAGAGACCCGCCAGCTGAGCCGCCGTAAAGTGAAAGAGCAGGCGTTCCTCGGCGTTCGCGGCCTGCGTGTTCTGCATCGAAAAGGTGTTGGCATACGCGGTCGCCGGGTTCGCTTCGTCGATGCGGCAACAACCGTCGAAGGTTTCGAGTTCGATGTCGCCGTGTGTCGGTAGAAGAATCCACTCGCTTTCCGCGTCCAGCACCGTCATTTCCTGACCTCCCTCTCGTCGGTCAGCCCCAGCTCCGTCTCCTGCGCTTCCATGTCGAACGTCATGCGCACCACGTAGGGATAGTGCGGGTCGTCGGGATCCCGGTTCTGGAGAAACGAAATCCCACGCCCGTCCACGCCCAGGCCCGGCGGCTCGTGCAGGCCCATCACCCGCTGATTCAGGTCGAACCCGAAATCCACCCACGGGATGACGACCGAGGCCGAGACGCGCATGTCCTGACAGGTCTTGTGAATGGAGTTTTCAAGCACCTGTGCGTCGGTTCCCTGATCGAGCAGCGTGGCCGCCGCGCCCCACTCGCTGGAGCCGTCGCGCACCACCCAGCGATAAGCGTTGTTGTAGACGACCTGCTGCTGTACGAAGCGGCTGGCGGCGTCCGTATCCACCATAGGGTAGCCCTCCACCCGTGCGTCCGAACGCACGATGGCGCAGACCTTCACGTCGGTCACGTTTTTCAGGTCGCTTTGCCAGTCCAGTTCGAGGCCGCCCGAACTGTATTTCCCGCGCAGGCCCGATTTCGATTCGTCCGTGACGGATACGGCGTCTATGTCGAAGATGATGCCGCATCGGTCGGAGGCGTTGCGTGCGCCGCCGCCGCCCACCTTGAGCCATGTGGCCGCGGGTGCGCGGGCGTCCGTCGATTTCACCCAGACGCCAATCGGCTTCTGTTTCTCCTCGGGCGCGCTGTAGGGCCGCTCGAACTTCCGCCGCTGGCGCATGTAGGAGTCGGTGTCGAAGATCACGGTGCACTGGGTTGTCCCGGTTCCCGTGCCGTAAGCGCCGTCCTCGTCGAGCACCCACTGGCGATACACCGCGTCGTGTGCGCCCATGTCCGCCAGGTAAGCCGCCGAAGTCCGCAGGCCGACCTCGGTGTCCGCGGCGACGACGGCCTCCTGTGCCGCGGTCCACCCCTTGGTGAGCACCCACGTCGCCTCGAACTCGCGGTACTGGCCCTGCACGCTGATGGAATTCGGACTGTCCGAGGTGTCGAAGTTGACGTTGCCCGCCTGCGTCCACGTCGTGTCGGTGTTCATCGTGGTGGTCGATGCGGCTGGCAGGCGCACGTACTGCGAGGCGGCGGGGTTGCCTCCCGCGATGGTCGCGAACTGAAGGTCGGGCAGCGGCTTGAACGTCGCGTCAATCTGCCGCACCAGCCCGGCCGTATCGTAGACCACCCACCACGTCCAGCCAGCCGCACGGCAGACGCGCTCGATGGCCTGCGAGACGGTCAGGCCGCGCAGGTGGATTTCCGGCAGCGTCACGTCCGCGAGTCCCGCCACCACCGCGTGCATGAACGTCTTGTAGGCGTGGTCGTCGGTGTAACTGCCGAGGCTGTATTCGCGTTCAAGATAC
>DATKVD010000098.1:0-3114 GCA_035530235.1 Planctomycetota bacterium
GTCTGCACCTTCGCCACCCCGGGAGACGCCCTGGCCCGACAGATCATCGTCCCGCTCTTTGCGGAGTGCCGGATGGGGCTAGCCTTCAGGACAGCCGACGGAGGCACCAGAGACGACGTCCACGCCACGATCTCTGGAACGGGGGCGAATCCATGAAGACGCGATTCCTCCTGATGGCGCTTCTCCTCGCGCCGTTCCTGGCGGCCCAGGAGGAGCCCTGCGATCCCGTCTTTCCGCCGGATTCATGCGATTCGACGGTAGCGGGCGTCACTCCAATCCCAGAGCCCGTGTTGCTGATCGGGCTCGAGTCCTACTGGACGATGAGCGAGGCCACGGGGGTCACTCGTGCGGACTCTCAGAACTCAAACGACTTCACCGTCACCACGGGTCCGGCCACTCAGGTTGCGGGACTCCTGGGCAACGCCACCGACCAGGCCACCCTGGACGCTTCCGGGTACACCGGGGGAGTGGACGGACACACCATTGGCTGGTGGCAGGAGATCCTCAACGCGGGAGCTCCGTCGGTCCGCTCCTTTCTCACTTTCACCGGACAGGGCTCCGTGAGCGTCGTTGCCGACTCGGGGCAGACGAACTTCGGAGTCTCTATCCCTGGGCGACCGAGTGGCGTGCCTGCTGCGACCACCTACAACGCTCCGAATTCCGGGAGGCTGTGGCTCTTTTTCGTCGTCGTGGTCGAGTCGACCGGGATTCGCACCTACCAAGGGGACGACCTCGGCACGGCCCTCGACGCGAGGACGGTGGCCTTCCCCACTGGCGGCGATAGCTTCGTAGCGCCGACCGCGCTCAACTTCCTGATGGGCACCCCGTTCGGCGGGCAGATTCAGGACGACACGTTCCAATACTCGCGCCCGCTCACTGCGGGAGAGGTGGCGCTTCTCTACAACGGAGGAGCGGGCAATGCTCTCTACCCATAAAAAGGGGATAAACATGAAGATCATTCGGGGGCTGTTTCAGTGGGCCCTGCTGGGGGCGTTCACCCTCACGGCGATGTTTCTTGGAGCGCAGACCTTTCCACCGGGCGGCGGGGCTGGTGGGGCCGCGAGCGCGCCGACCTCCCAGGTCGACGGCTGCGTCATTCCCGGCTACAACTTCGCCACCCTCACGGCGATGGGGATGTGCCACGACGACGGGACTGGCCCCTACGGCTTCAACGCTGTGGCCGTCCAGACCTCGGACCCGACGGATTTAGAGTACGCGGGACTCGTCTGCTCAGAGGGCGACCCCACCTTCTGCCAGGCCATCGCCTTCGACGACGGCGGGAACAACGGTGTTTCGTTCTTCTGGCAGGCCATCGGAGTCACGACCCCCGCCGCCCAGTTCGTCCTTAACGCTTCCGACTTCACCGGGGGCGTCACAGGTTCCGTGGACATCACCGCCGTCGCAAACGATGCGGGCCCATACACCCTCACCTCAACCGTCACCAACGGCGCGGCGGTCTGCGCTGTTGTCCAGACCGAGCTTGGGCTTGGGCTCTGCACGTTTGCCTTCGCCACCCTTCCGGCGTCTCCGAATGGGTACATGGTCTACTGCTCGGACTGCACGAATGCTGCCCCGTGCGCGGCTGTGGGGACGGGAAACATCGCCAAGCGAGAGAACGCGGCTTGGAATTGTGACTGATTTGATGCCCAAGCCGCCTATGACGCGGGAACAGTGGCTCCACATCGAGGAGCTGCACTGGATCGCGGCTCGCAAGACCGCTCCGACGGCCAACATGCGTCGGCTCCAGAAGCGAGTCCGAAAAGCGGTGATCGCAACCTACGGGCCCTGCCCGAAGGGTGAAGCCAAGCCTCCATTGAAGGTTCGACTGGGGCTGTGGTGGCTGAATCGGAAGATCAAAGACAAGGAGACACCCATGCTTCTCAAGAAGCTCCTCACGACTGCTGTAGCCGGCTTCGGTGCCGGTTGGGCCGCCTACACTGCCGCAGCCAGCGGTGGCGTCACTCAGGACGAGTGGGGGGCCGTTCTCGGTGCCGGCGCGGTCGCGGCCTATGCGGCCTTCAAGTCCAACACCACCTGGCTGATGCCTTCCCGGAAGGGTGAGTCGGTCACGAAGTTCGGGCCGAAGTAGGGAGAAAGACAATGCGGCTTCTGCGCTGGATGGCGGCGTTCTCTCTGTTGGTCGGGATCGTGTTCGCGGTCGTTGCGTGTCAGAAGGATCTCCCAGGGGCACCCGACCCGGTCTTACCTCACGAGTCGGCATCCGCGCCAGAAGCCGTCGCCGTCGTCCCTCAGACCATTGTCGACCCCGGGACCGACGACTGGTTCAGGCTGCTCCGGTGGTGGAAGTACGGCTTCCAGGTCGAGTCCGACAAGGCCCTCACCGGCTACGCCTGTGTCTGTTCGGTCCCCGGCGGAAAGCAGTGGCTCATCGGGGGCTACCCGTTCTCCATCACGCAGGGGATGAACGATGTCGACTTTACCGGAGCCCTCAAGGCCGACCTCGCCAAGCTCGAGATCACCAAGACGTGTCAGATCCAGGTCGACCTCACGCGGGGGACGTGCAACTGCCCGGGGCCCAACGGGGGCATCCTGAACTACAAGCACTTCGCGGGAGAGTCGTGCGCCCAGCCCCCCCAGTGCGAGGAGCCGCCCTGCAACCCGGAGCCCACGCCGACCCCATCGCCTTCTCCTTCTCCGAGCCCGACGCCGAGTCCGACGCCTTCGCCGTCGCCAAGCCCGAGTCCTTCACCGTCACCGAGCCCGTCTCCTTCGCCTACTCCAACGCCGCCCCCTGGATGCGACTTCGAGACGCACGCGGACTTCTGCCTAGAGGGCCGTGACTTCCGCTCGCTGACGAACAACGAGTGCCACGATCTCCTGGGCCTGGACTTCCTGTCCAAGGACGACTTCGAGACGAACACAGCGTCGAGAAACGCCGTCGCGGCCATCGTCAAGGCCGGCCAGTGCTACACGTTCTTCTACGACGTGAAGAAGGGCGACCACGTCGATTCGCACTCGAAGCACGACGTATCCCATGTCACCTACTGCGAGTGCGACGACGACTAAGAGACGAAATTCGGACCGGCCCAGTAGCTCGCCCGGCCTGCCCCGAGGCATCGTATCGGGGTTCGTTTCTTTCTTGACAGGCTAGCC
>DATKVD010000099.1:0-3122 GCA_035530235.1 Planctomycetota bacterium
GGGCCTACAAGAGCCACCGCATTTACGGCCAGAAGCACCTCATCCTGCTGGTGGACCGCAGCACCACGCTTCGGATCGACCCCGGCAGCAGACGGTGCGATTTCACGGGCCCGGTACGTATTCTCGCAAGACGCTGGGGGCATCGACGCCAGTAGGCGTCTCACGACGCAGGAGGTACAACCATGTTTCACCGCAGCAGCAGAACAAATCACGGAAGCGGATTGATCCTTTCACTGGGGATCCTCGCCCTCCTGGCCGTCATGGCGACCACCTTCATCACCCTGATGCGCATCAACACCCGTCTGAGTCGTGTCTACACGGACGAATTCGCCACCGAACTGCTGGCGGCCGGGGTGGAGAACTACTGTCTCGCCGTCCTCCAGGACGACCAGGACCGGACCCTCTACAAGTATGAGAACCGGGATCAGGCCGTCGGCGGACGTGACCGCTGGCAGGGCATGGGCAACTACAGCAGCGGCGACTCGGCGGCCGAGACCGACTTTCGCATGAGCATCCCCGGACGCAACACGGACTGGTGGGCCGCTTCGAAAAACCGCTACGCCACCGTGGCCAGTAACGACGTCTGGTACCACTCCGCCAGTGACGGGTACGTCGAGACCGCACTCTACGACGCCAGTGCCGGTCACCGGGAATGGCCACAGTCCAGTTTCGGAGGTGAGAGCTACGATTTCTGCATCGTCGACAAGAACGACTGTGTCATCCTGGACCCGGTCCAGCAGAACCAGCTGGCCCGCTACTACGCCTACGTCTCGGGCAACCACAACGGACTGGACGACGACATGGACGGGTGGACCGATCCCAACTACATGTACGGAGCAAACGGCGATCCTCCCGTGGTCGGCTGGTACTTCCCCGACGCCGGATACAACGAGGTGTACGCCCTCACAAGGTACCATCATGACTCGGCGTATTTCCTCACCCATGGACGATCCTGTCACCTGCATCCGGGAGGCAAGCTGACCGGTGCCTTCCGTCTGCCCGGCGGGGCCTCCTGGCGGTGGGCTGCGAAGATGGGCGTGCCCGAGGAACGCTATGTCAACCTGAACGCCGCCGGGAACGTCTTCAGGACCGCCTCATACCTCAACAACATGGACGGTCGAGACCTGCATGCCGTCAACGGGGACAGCACCACGTCCGCCGAGCACCTCGGGCTTCTCTCCTGGAGAGGCTATCCAGGGGAGTACTTCTATGAAAGCGGCACGTTCCCCAGCAGGTTCAACGCCGTGCAGTATTCACCCTATCAGATCGACCCGTACCGTGCCGTGGGACTGCCCTACCACAGCATCCCGTACAGGCCGACGGACAGCTCGAATGTGCAGACCTACTGTGACGAGAAGGTGGACCCGACGCGCGCGGAGCGGGCGGCACCGGAACTGGTGAGGGCCCGGTGGGGTCCCGACGGCGTTCCGGCCGATGGGAACCCGCGGTGGCGCATCGGGTGGCGACGGGACGGGGCGACCTACTACAAGCTCCCCTCTCCCGACAACCCGATGGGCGACGACCACTACTTCGGCGCGGCCGAAGCGTTCAACCATCAGAGTGAAGACATCGTGCCGGGGACCTCACGCGTGCTTGGCGCGATGCTGACGGCCGCCAACGGCGACGTGAACCAGGCACGTCTGGACTTCGGTCGGGCCCGGGGATACCTGTCCACCTCCGGGTGTGACACCATCCTGCGCGGCAAGATCTGGCCCGGAGAGGGATACGCCTATCCGGGCGACTGGCGTCACATCGACATCCTCCGCAAGATCAACATCAACATGATCGGGGCCAAGGGGGGTGAGAACCTCCCGGGCGAAGACGGGACCGTGAAGACCCTGTGGGCCAACAGACGCGTCCAGGAGCAGCAACGACTCTACTACATGGTCAAGGCCATGCTCGACTGGTCGGGTACCCCGTCGGCCTCCCACGAGGCGTGTCAGCTGGTCGCCTCACTTGCGGACATGGTGGACCGGGACCACGAGGAGACCTACTACCCGGCCCCCGACGGCAGCGCCAACTGGGCACTCGGCGTCGAGAAGCACCCCGTCCTGAACGAGGTCGTCTTCTACAGCAAGAGTGCGGCCAACACCCCGAACTACGAGCTATTCCGGATCCGGGTGGAGCTCTACAACCCGTGGGAGAACATCCCGTGGATTCCGGACGCGGACGAGGCGTTCGACATCAGCGATTACATCCTGAAGATCGCAGGTCACGCCTACCCTCTGGCCGACCTGACCCGGTACACCACCGACCCCAACGTGCCGATGGGACTGGTCAGCGTGGTTCCGAAGATCGGGGCCGACGGGATGTACGGTGATCCGTTCGACGGGACGGCGGAGAAGCTGACGTGGAGTCGGTTTGCGCATCTCGGCTGGGCGAGCAACTGGCCGCCCGGACTCACCAGACTGGAACTCGAAGGAACGGATTTTTCAGGCGTCACGGTCGAACTATGGAAGCCGCTCTACGGAGACGCGGACCTGCACGTGCCCGTCACCCCGGGCAAGGTGGAGATGGTGAACAATCGGAAGTGTGTCCTCGTGGACAGGACCCCGTCGATGCAGCTGGTGCGGCCCTACGGCGGCACCACGGGGTTGGCGGGTCCGGCCTCGAGCTACCCGATCTACCTGGGAATCTACCGTCGCTGGGACCCGATGAACGCCAGGATCTACGAGGACGTCGACGCCGGGGTGCTCGCCGGTCTGCACGACAAGTCAAACCTGCTCTGGTGTCCGAGGTGGAACCTCGGGAACTTCCCCACGCTGGGACGACCCAATACGGAGTACCCCGCGAACGCGTCGACCACCGCGCCGCCCGGATCGGGCACCAGTCCCTACGGGTACGATCGTGTCTTCGAAGTGAACTACAAGATGCCCGACGGTGACCTGCCGAGCGTGGGCTGGCTGGGAGAACTCTTCCAGGCAAACTGTGCACAGGACGGGCCCCTGACCTGGGTGCATTCCAAGGCACAGCGGCCTATCGAACCCAATGCCTGGCAGAAATACTACTACAGCAATATACTCGAGACGGCGAAGCTCGACCTGTTCCGTCCGTGGGACAAGATCCGCAATCTGCACCTTTACGACATGTTCACCGTGTGGGACCCCATGCACGACGGGATC
>DATKVD010000100.1:0-7017 GCA_035530235.1 Planctomycetota bacterium
GCGGGTCCGTCGTGGATGGCGGCGCCGGTCCAGGCGACGCGTCCGGGACTGGCGGGCTCGCGCATCGAGCGTCGCGGCGACGAACTCTTCCACGTGACGCGCAAGGGCCGTGAGATCAGGGTGGGCCGCCCCGGCGACCCCTCGGCTGCGGCCATTCGCGACGGCTCCGCCGGTCTCGACATCACCTGGGACTCCACCATCGGCTGGGCTTCGTTCAAGGAGCACGGGGCGTGGCAGCCCCCGCGAAACCGCATCGAGGACTTCAGGAAGGGCGTCCCATACCAACTGGCGGAGCCCGACGACCCCGACGCCCTCGGTCAGGGCGACGTCATCGACATCGAGGACTGGATCCCGCGCTGCGCGTTCGGCGAGACCGAAGCCTCGGGCACACCCGCCGCCGACGACCTCCTGGCCTCGGGACAGTACGACGTGCTCGGTGCGGTGTGCGAACGCACCGACCGGCGGCACACGCCCTACGGCGGCGGCACCTCGCCCTTTCAGAACGCGTGTTACGACCTGGGGTTCGAGGGGCTGATGGAATCGATGGTGCTGGAGCCGGAGCTGGTGCACCGGGCGACCGCCACGCACCTGCCGAAGCCCTCGCCGCGCTTCGAGGCACAGAAACGCGCAGGCATCGGCGTCATCTATCTCTTCCAGATGTTCGGAAGTGGGGACCTTTTCGGACCGCGTGAGTTCGAGACGTTCGTCGCGCCGGTGGTGAAGATCGCGCTTGATTTCTACCACGAGCGGGGATTTTGGGTCGTCTACTACCCGATGGGCAACGCGACGCCGCACCTGGAGCCCATGCGCGACCTCGACTGGGACGCACTCTCCCTCGAGGAGAGCCGGCGCAACTACACGATCGACATCAGGCACGTCCGCGAGGTGATGGGCCCCGACCGCGTGCTCTTCGGAAACGTCGCCACCGACATGATCGAAAACGCCTCGAAGCAGGACCTCATCAAAGAGGCCCGCTACCAGATCACCTCCGCCGGCGAGCACGGAAACTTCATCCTCTCCTGCGGCACCCCCATCGCACCGGGCACCCCGGCCCGGCGTGTGAAATTCTTCTGTGAACTCCCGGACCTCATCTGAGGGGCGTTACCGGGGCTGTTCTCGGCGCGTGGTGGGGCTCCTGTCCCACGACGCCATGGTGTTGAGGGGTGGCGGGACCGGAGCCCCGCCACCCGTGGGTATATGCTGCCGGACCTTGTCTGAAAGGAGAACCGCAACGATGGACGACCCGCTTGAAGTCAACCGCGAGTACTGGGACGAACTGGCCGAACTGCACGTGCGGTCCGAGACCTACGACGTCGCCGGCTTCAAGGCGGGACGGAACTCGCTCCATGACTTCGAACGTCTCGCCGTCGGCGACGTGCAGGGCAAGCGCCTCCTGCACCTCCAGTGCCATTTCGGGCTGGACACGCTGTCCTGGGCGAGACTCGGGGCACGGGTGACCGGCGTCGATTTCTCCGGCAAGGCCATCGAGCTTGCCCGGTCTCTCGCGGGCGAGTGCGGCATCGAGGCGACGTTCGTCTGCTGTGATCTCGACGACCTTCCCGGAAAGCTGTCGGGGCAGTTCGACGTGGTCTTCACGTCGGGAGGCGTGCTTTCGTGGCTCCCGGATCTCAAGCGGTGGGGCGAGGTGATCGCGCACTTCCTGAGGCCGGGCGGCCTGTTCTACGTCCGGGATTTCCATCCCGTCGGTCACATGTTCGACGCCGAGGCGGACACGCCCGTCGTCACGGACACCGGTCTCGGCAGCCGGGAACCCGTCCGCTGGGAAAACGAGGGCGCCAGCTACGCGGTCGCCGAAGGCGTGAAGGCGCCCTTTCACTACGAGTGGGCGTATAGCCTGTCCGAGGTCATCAATGCACTGATCCAGGCGGGACTGCGGATTGAGTCGGTCCGCGAGTACCCGTTCTGCACGTTCAGGTGGCACCGGTTTCTCGAGGAGTCCGACGACGGGTTCTGGCGCTGGCCCGGCGGACGGCCCGTCCCGCTCATGTTCTCCATCCGCGCGACCAAAAAGAGTCCTTGACGCCAGGCCGGGCGGGTGGTAGCATTGCGGCGTCAAGTGAAGCCCACACAAAAAGGGAGGCGTCATATGACTGCGAGAAACTCACACATCGCGATTGCGTCATGCCTCCGGCGGGGTCGAGCCTGAGTGTCGGGCTCTGACGATCGAGAATTTCTCGGCCGCCCTTCGGGGCGGCCGTTTCCACGTACCGCGAATCGATAACAGGGAGAAGAACATTGTCCGAGAATGACTACGACTACAACGCAGCGTATCACAACGACAGGTTTCCCCTGTCGAACCAGTACGACGGCAAATGGGTCGCCGAGAACCAGATGGGCCCGAACGCCCTGTGGCTCGCCGAGTGGCTTACCGAAGACATGCCGCTTGAGGCCGGGATGCGGGTCCTCGACATGGGCTGTGGCACCGCGATGACGAGCATCTTTCTGGCGAAGGAGTTCGGCGTCACCGTCTTCGCGAACGACCTGTGGATCAAGGCGACCGACAACTATGAGCGCATCCGGGAGGCCGGGGTGGAGGACCGGGTGTATCCGATCCACGCCGAGGCGCGGTCGCTGCCCTACGCCGACGGGTTCTTCGACGCGATCGTCAGTCTCGACAGCTACCAGTACTACGGCACCGACGACCTGTACCTCAATTCGTTCGTCAAGTTCCTGAAGCCGGGCCGGCAGATCGGCATCGTTGTCCCCGGACTGATGAAGGAATTTCCGGGCGGACGGGTGCCCGAACATCTTGCGGCCATACAGAGCCACGGCGGCCCCTGGTGGTCGGACGAATGCTGGAGTATCCGCACGCTCGACTGGTGGAAGACGCACTGGGGACATTCATCGCTGGTCCAGATCGAACTGGCCGACACGCTCGAAGACGGGTGGAGGCACTGGCTTCTTCATGAGAAGGTGAAGCCGCCCGAGCGCCGCGTGTGTCCGTTCCCACCCGAGGCGGAAGTGCTTGAAGCTGACGGCGGACGGTACATCGGCTTCGTGCGGATGATCGCCAGACGAGGAGAGAGCCAATGAACCTGACCGACCTGGGCTGGGAACCGTTCTTCGAGGGACATTTCGCGGGACACCGCGAGGGGGGTGTCATCCCCGCCCGGGTGGCCAGGCAGGAGAAGACGAGGTATCTGCTTTGCAGCGAGGCGGGGGATCTGACGGCGGAGGTGTCGGGGAAGCTTCGACACGACGCCGCGTCGCGCGCCGACCTCCCGGCCGTCGGCGACTGGGTCGTCATCACACCCCGCCCGAATGAGGACACGGCAACAATTCATGCGGTGCTCCCGCGCAAGAGCAGTCTCTCCCGAAAGCAGGCCGGGGCGATGACGGAGAGACAGATCCTCGCCGCGAACGTCGACGCCGTCTTCCTGGTGAGCGGTCTCGACGGCGGACGGAACTTCAACCTGCCGCGCATCGAACGCTACCTCACGCTCGCCTATGAGAGCACGGTCAACCCCGTCATCATCCTCAACAAGACCGACGTCTGCGACGACGTCGAAAGGTGTGTCGAGGACGTGGAAAGCATCGCACCCGGCGTGCCGGTTCACCCCGTGAGCGCCCTCACGAGAGACGGGCTCGACGACCTCCGTGCGTATGTCACCGTCGGAAAGACCGTTGCGTTTCTCGGCTCCTCGGGCGTCGGCAAGTCCACGCTGATCAACAGCCTGCTCGGCAAGGAGCTGCTGCCGGTGGCCGGCGTTCGCAAGGGCGACCACCAGGGCCGACACACGACGACGTGGCGTGAGCTGATCCTTCTGCCGGACGGCGGCATGATCATCGACACGCCCGGCATGCGCGAACTCCAGATGTGGGGTGACGAGGACGTGGTGCGCGGCGGCTTTCAGGATATCGAGGCGCTCGCCGAAAAGTGCCGGTTCCGCGACTGCGGGCACCGGACCGAGCCCGGCTGCGCGGTGAAAGCCGCCATTGAGGACGAGTCGCTCGACCCCAAACGCCTCGAGGGTTACCGCAAACAGGAGGAGGAGCTGCGGCACCTTGCCCACAAGCAGTCCGAGAAGGCCCGGCTCATTGAAAAGGCGAAGTGGAAGAAGATCGCGAAGTGGGCCAGAGACTTCAACAGGCACAGTCCGAAACGCCGGGAGGAATGACCTGCCGGGTGACGAAGACCGCTGTCCGGAAATGCCCTCAAAATGAGCTTGTCGGCTCGGTGTGACGGGGATATAGTGCGTCGAGCCAAAGGGGACTGTCCCCGACACCCAAATGACCAATGACCAATATCCAATGACCAGACAAGCACCAAATCCCAATGACCCAACAAGCGGCAACGAAGCGGCTGCCGGGTAACGAAACGTGCTCCACTCGGGAGTTGGTCATTGGTGTTTGGGGTTCGGGGTTTGTTTGGAACTTGGTGCTTGGGACTTGGTCATTTGCCGGAAACACGCTGAGAACGTGAGAAACACGAAATAGGGACTGTCCCCCACGACCTGTTCTATTGAAGGAGAGAGTAACGTGCCGGCACAGCCTCAGAAGAAAGCACGACCGAAGGAATTCACCGGACTTCTGCCGAACCCGCACAAGGGGTGTGCGACGTTTCAGCGCTTCAACGGCGATGCCCTGTTTGACGGGACGCACTGGTCGGAGTCGGGGCCGACGGAGTTTCCGCCCCGCAAGCACGAGGGTGTCACGCCCGGGTATCTCCCGTGCACCGTGGCCTACTGCCGGTGGTTCTGGGACCTCTTCGAGCCCGAGCAGGGCAAGTATGACTGGTCGATGGTCGAGAAGGCGCTGGCGACCGCCCGCGAGCGCGGACAGACCCTCCAGGTGCGTCTCATGCCCCACGGGTCCTCCCGACAGCCCAAGGTCCCCCAGTGGTATCGCGACCGCTACCCGACACAGGAAAAGATGACCCACAAGGCACCCCCGCCCACGAACGTCCCCATCTACGACAGTCCGGAGTACATCGACAAGTGGGGTGCGGTCGTCACGGAGTTCGGCCGGCGCTTCGACGGTCACCCGCAGCTCGAATCGGTGGACGTCTCCTTCATCGGCCCGTGGGGCGAAGGGGCCGGGGAGTGCTCGGAGGACGCCATCGACACGATCACGCAGATTTACGTCGACGCCCATGCGAAGACCCCGCTCATGACGATGATCTCGGGCTACAAGATGGAAGCCGGGGTCAAGGCCGGGATGGGCTGGCGGCTCGACTGCTTCGGGGACCTCGGCATCTTCGACAACCCAAATCTCCCGAAGGAGAAGTGGTGGATGCACCATTTCGACTGCTACCCGAAAGAGGTCTGTGTGTGCGGGGCGCAGGACGCGTGGAAGAACGGCCCCATCACGTTCGAGAGCTGCGGCGTGCCGATGCACTGGTACGAGAAGGGGTTCGACCTCGACTTCATCCTTCAGCAGGGCTACAAGTTTCACGGGACGGTGTTCATGCCGAAGTCGGCGAAGATCCCGGACGAGTACATCGAGCCGCTGACGGCGTTCTGCGACCGGATCGGCTACCGCTACGTGCTGCGCCAGGTTCACTGGGACGCACGGCCCGAGCAGGGGGGCTCATTCGGATACACCGCGTGGGTCGAGAACGTCGGGGTCGCGCCCCTCTATCACCGCTACGACTTCGCGCTGAGACTCACGCAGGGAAACCGCACGCACGTCCACCGCTCGCCCGCCGACGTGAAGACGTGGCTCCCGGGCGACGTGTGGCTCGAGGAGACGGTGGAGCTGCCCGAGACGTTTGGAGCCGGGAGTGTGATGCTGCACGCGGCGCTCGTGAGCCCAGAAACCGGCGAGCCCGGCGTGAGACTTGCCAACGAAGGCGCCGACGCCGACGGCTGGCTGCCGCTCGATACGATTGAGATCATGTAGGGCAAAGGGAACTGTGGCGAAGGGGACAGTCCCCACCGGCCAACAGGAGACATCGATGACAATGACCTCACAGGAACGTTTCAGACGAATGTTCGAGCACCGTGACGCCGACCGTGTGCCCATCATCGACAGTCCCTGGGGACCCACCGTCGAGCGCTGGCACACCGAAGGCATGCCCGAGGACGTGAACTTCACCGACTTCTTCGACATCGACCACGTCTCGGGACTGCACCTCGACAACAGTCCGCAATATCCGGAGAAGACCGTCGAGGAGACGGAAGACTCGATCACCGTCACCACGAGCTGGGGCGTCACCGTCCGCAACTGGAAGCACGCCGCCTCGACGCCCGAGTACATCGATTTCACCATCACCGACCCGGACAAGTGGCGCGAGGCGAAGAAGCGCATCACGCCTTCCGAGGACCGCATCGACTGGGACGCGCTCAAGCGCGACTACCCCGTCTGGCGCAGGAACGGTCACTGGACACACGCCGTCCTGTGGTTCGGGTTCGACGTCACCCATGCCCGCGTCGTGGGCACCGAGCGACTGCTCATGGCCATGATCGAGCAGCCCGACTGGTGTCTCGACATGTTCAACCACATGCTCGACGTCAACATCGCACTCCTCGAGCGGGTCATCGACGCCGGCTACACCTTCGACAGCACGTTCACCTACGACGACATGGGCTACAAGGGCCGGCAGTTCTTCTCGATGGACACGTTCCGTGAGCTCCTGAAGCCCGTGCACAAACGCGCCATCGAATGGGCCCACTCGAAGGGGATGAAGACCGAACTCCACTCCTGCGGCAACATCCGACCGTTCGTCGACGAGTTCGTCGAGATCGGCCTCGACGCCCTCAACCCGCTCGAGGTGAAGGCCGGGATGGACGCGCTGGAACTCAAGAGGACGTTCGGAAACGACCTGGTGCTGCACGGCGGCATCAACGCGGTGTCCTGGAACAACCTCGAGACGCTCGAAGCGGAGATGCGCGAGAAGCTGCCGGTGCTCAAGGAGAACGGCGGCTACATCTGCTCGTCGGATCACTCGGTGCCGTCGAGCGTGAGTCTCGAGGATTTCCGACGCTTCGTCGAACTCGCGAAGGAACTGGGGAGCTACTGACACAGGCGCAGGCGAAGCATCGCCGATCAGCAAAA
>DATKVD010000101.1:0-2125 GCA_035530235.1 Planctomycetota bacterium
CGCCCCGCCCCCCGTCTTCGAGAGACTGAGCGACATCGGCATCGACGGCGCCCGGCGCGTCGTCGCCTGCGACTTCGAGACGCTCATCTTCGGCGACGTCGCCGTCACCGTCACCCCCGCACTTCACGACCACGACGCGACGGACCCGTGGAAGCGCGGCGACTGCGTCGGCTACCTCATCCGCACCCCCGACGGCGCGATCTGGCACCCGGGCGACACCCGACTCATCGACGAGCTGCTCGACTTCCGCGACGTCGACGTGCTGCTCTGGGACGTATCGCTCGACTGCCCCGCGCACCTCTGTCCCCCCGGCTCGGCGGCACTCGCGAAAAGCTCGGGGGCGAAGGTGCTCCTGGCGTATCATTACGGGACGATGGAAGCACCCGAAAAAGGCGGCGGCTACGAGCGCGCGCTCGAGAGCGACCCGGACGGTTCACTGCCGTTTCTGAAGGACATCGATGCGCCGTTCCTCACGCCGAACCCCGGCGAGGTGCTCCGGCTGCCACTGGAATAGGCGAGAACAGAATCATGCGCATGCGGGTGTCGCTGCTCTGTGTGATGGCTGTTATCCTGGGGGCGAGGGCCGTGTCCTTCGCGCCGCCGGGAGAAACTGACGCGAAGGAGATGCTCGTGGACGTCCGGAAGATCTGGGACCGGGGCACACACAACGCCTTCACGGACCTCGTGCGGTTCAAGGGCCGGTGGTTCTGCGCGTTCCGGGAAGCATCGGGTCACGGCTCGAATGACGGGAACATCCGCGTGATCACGTCCGCCGACGGAAAGGACTGGACCTCGACGGCGCTCATCAGCACGCCCGACCCGACGAAACCCGACATGCGCGACGCGAAACTGGCCGTCACGCCCGACGGAAAACTCATGCTCATCGCCGCCGGACGAGACGTCAACTACTACAACTACCTCACCTACACGTGGTTCTCCGACGACGGAAAGACGTGGAGCAAGCCCACAGCCGTCGGGGACGAGAAGGTCTGGCTCTGGCGCATCACCTGGCACGAGGGCATCTGCTATTCGCTGGCCTATCACGTCAACGGGACTTGGCTGCGTCTCTACGCGAGCAAAGACGGACGGGACTTCAAGACGCTGGTCGAGAAGCTTACCCCGTCGCCCCAGGGAAGCCGTCCCGGCGAGCCGGTGCTGGCCTTCGAGGGCGACACCGTCGTCGCGCTCGTGCGACAGGAGGGGAAGAGGCCCTCGTCGCTGCTGGGCGTCTCGCGGCGGCCGTTCACCGACTGGCGGTGGAAGGATCTGGATTTCCATCTCGGCGGGCCGCACCTGATCCGACTGCCCGACGGACGTTACGTCGCCGGCGGACGCAAGTACTACAGCGATTCTGATGGGAAGGTCACGAAGTACAGCACCGTTCTTCTCTGGCTCGACCCGAAAGCGACGACGATGACGGAGTTCCTCGAACTCCCGTCCGGGGGCGACACCAGCTACCCGGGACTGGTCTTCCACGACGGGCTGCTCTGGGTGAGCTATTACTCCTCCCACGAGCGGCACAAGGCGCGCATCTACCTGGCGAAGGTCCAACTGCCGCCGAGGGAGTGATACGCGAAGCAGCGAGGTCGTGCGCGGGCGACCGGGGCCTCTTGAAATCGACCAAAGCAGGAGACCGACATGCGTTCGAAGGGGTGGGGAATACCGGCCGCCGTCATCGTCTGCGCCGTGGTGATAGCGGTCACGGCCGTGCTGACCAACCATCCGGGGTCGGTGGGAAAGGGGCCGTCGCCGGCGGACGCCGCCCGCGCCCGTGTCCTCTTGCTCTCGGGTTTCGAGCCGGGCGGGCCCGACTTCGTCAAGGGCGACGGCGTCGTCGTCCCCGGGCACGCCGCCGACGGCGGAAACGCCTGCAAGCTCACCAGCGACGAGAAAGAGTACCGGGGACTCGAGATCAGCGACCCCGCCGTCCTCGCCCGGTTCAAGGAATTCCGCTGGCTCAAGGCCGACCTCCTCAACCCCACCGGCCGCGGCGTGAGCTACTGCGTCCGACTCGACGACGCGAGGAGCCGCGACTACAACAGCCGCACGAACCTCGACGGGCTCTGGGCCCCGGCGGGCAAGTCCGAGATCATCATCGACCTCCGGTGGCTGCCCCGCAGCGGCA
>DATKVD010000102.1:0-2407 GCA_035530235.1 Planctomycetota bacterium
ATCCCCGTCGAGCCCGGCGGCGAGCTTCCACCCGCCGGCCCGGCCCGACTGCCAGAGCGCCTTCTGCCGTGCCGCGACGTCCTTCGACTCGGGATAGCTGGTGGGATGCCACGGCACCATCCAGTTCACCGCACCCGGAAACCCTTCGGGCGACAGCCGCCAGAGTGACGTGCGCACCCGGCCCGCATAAGCGGGCACCGCCACCATGCACCCGTCCGTCGTCACCACGGCGGCCGAGTAGCTCGTGTGGAAGAAGAACGTCAGGTCGTTGCACACGGAGTACGGGACGCGGAGGCCGTTCCAGTCGTCGATGCCCTGGTGGGGAAAACCGGTCTCGCCCCTCTCGCACTGGACGGGATTCGGCTCGAGCAGGAATTCCTTCGCCTTGGGCTGGTTGAGAGGGTAGGGCCAGAAGCCGCGCAGAAATCTGCCTTCGCTGCTCAGGACGCGGACGACGCTCCTGCAATAGGTGCCATGGCTCTGGATGATGAAATACTCGTCGTTCAGCCCCGGGACGATGAGTCCGCCGCCGGCGAAGCCGTCCCTCTCGTACAGGATGAACCGGTCGAATTTCGCGTGCATTCCCGTCGCGACCGAGGCCCTGCACCCGGCGGCCGAGACCTTCTTCCCGGCGTCGTCGGTCCCGTCCCAGGGGATCTCCTGCGACAACTTTCCCGGTGCAAGCGGCGTCGCCGCCCGATCGAGTCCCACCATCCCGGCGGCGAGGTGTCTCACGACCTTCCCGTCCGCGTCGACGATCCTCACGGTCACGTCGGTCGCCCGGTCCACCGTGAAGCGGACGACGGCCGACTTCCCGGCGCCCGCACGCACGTCGAGCTGCGTGACGCCTGCGGCCGCCTCGGCGGAGACGCCCGCCAGCAGCCCGATGGCCGTGAGCACCGTCCGTCTGATTCCAGGCGTGAGCATTGCACCGGCCCCTCATCTCTTTCCGAAGCAGAAGACCTTGCCGTTCTGGGTGGCGACGTAGAGGCGTCCGTCCGCGGCGGCCAGGCCGTCGAATATGGGTGTGTCGCCGAAGCGGAGTTGGCTCAGCTTGCTCCCGTCGGCAGCTGAATAGGACCAGAGCATGCCGCCCCTGGGGTCAGCCTCATCCCCCGGACCGGCGACGAAGAGACGCTCACCGGCCGACAGCATCGCCAGTGTCCCGGCGGGGACTTTCACCGACCAGAGAGAGGCTTCTTTCTTCGCCTCTGCCGAGCCATCGAGACGACGGGAGAAGAGTTCCCACTCGGTCTTTCCTCCTCTCTTGCCCGTCACACCGAAGACCCTATCGGGGGTGAAGGCAAGCAGGAGCCCCTCGGCGCCGCCGTAGGACCAGAACGTCAATTGGTATCTCATACTAGGGTAGGATGACCTCTCCACGGCATCCATGCGGTCGTACAGGAGACCGAACGGGATGAGCGGTGTTCCGCTGCGGGCGTTCCCACTGCGAAGAAACCGCTCCTCTCTCCAGTCGAGACCCAGGTCGCCGCTCTTGGGATCGAACATCAGCCTTCCCATGAACAGGAAGTCGCCGCCCGCGACGAGAAGCTCATTCGCGAGAATTCTGTCACTCCAGCCCGTCTTCTTTCGCTTGATGGGCACGTTGCTCCTGACGCTCACGTGTTTCTGCCAGAGGACCTTCCCGGTGAAGGGATCGACGGCGTAGGCGAAGATCCCGTCCTCGATTCCGGAGTGTCGACCCGCGGTGAAGTACGCGACACCGTTCCGGACCAGCACCCCGGGCACCGGCCAGGGCGATTCCAGCCGACCCCGGACCATGATGCGGCGCATCCGTGGTGCGGCACGAAAGCGCCAGACCACTTCGCCGTCCGACGCGCGCAGACAGTAGACCGAGCCGTCGTTCGCGCCGAAGAGACACAATCCCTGATGGATTGTCGGCGCCACCTCGACCCGGCTGTCGAGCAGGTACCGCCACCGCACCTCCCCGGTCTTCGCATCCAGCGCACAGACCTGGTGAGCATCCGGGGTCGCCACGAAGACTTCTCCCTCGGCAACCACCGGGGGCGTCATCGACCTGCCGTCAGGTGTTCTCGCCGCGTCGGTGACGGATGTGCTCCAGAGCACTTTGAGGTCACGCGGGAGCGCATCAGTGGTGCTGCCGCTGCGTTCGGCGTCGTGACGGTAGGTGTTCCACTCGGTCGGCGGGTTGAAGCGTGCGTGCTTGAGCGGAACGCCATACCCCGCCCCTTTTTCAAGTCTCTCTTCTTTTTCAGCCCCGGCCTTGTCCGGCGGCTTCACGGGTGTGGGAGCGAACGCGATGAATCCGCGAAGATATGGACTGCAGCCGCAGTAGACCGGGGAATTGTAGAGCAGACCGTTGGCCGGGACGTTCCCGAGGAAGCACGTGTTCTTGAAGGCCCAGGTGCCGCCGAGCCTCTTGCCG
>DATKVD010000103.1:0-15541 GCA_035530235.1 Planctomycetota bacterium
CCTATCGAGTCGTCAGCACAGGGGGATAGGTCTTGGCGGCAAAAAGTGACAGTGGCGGTTCGGCCGAGGATGCCCTCTTCGGTCGTGTCCCCCCTCAGAACCTCGAAGCGGAGCAGGCCGTCCTCGGCTGCATGTTGCTCGAGCCCGACACCGTCGGACTGGTGGTCCAGGAGATCAACCGGGAAGACTTCTACAGTCCGGAGCACCAGGCCATCTTCGACGGCGTGACGACCCTGTTCGATCGTGGCGACCCGATCGACACGATCACGCTCCGTGAGCAGCTCAACAAGGACGGCATGCTCGACCGTGTGGGGGGCTCGGAGTACCTGGCGACGTTGACCGAGACCGTCCCGTCGGCGGCCAGTGCCGTCCACTACGCCCGCATCGTCCGTGACCGTGCCATCCTGCGCATGCTCATCGGGACCACCACCACCATCCTCCGGGACGCCTACGACGAGGCCCACGAGCCCAGGGAACTCCTGGACCGTGCCGAGCGGATGATGTTCGAGGTGGCGGGAAAGCACGCCGCCACCACCGTTCACTCGGTCCGGGACGTCCTCAAGCAGACCTTCGAGATCATCGACGACCTGCACGCCCGGAAGGGACGTCTGCGGGGGCTCTCGACGGGGTTCTACGACCTGGACGACCTGACCACGGGACTTCACGGGTCGGAACTGATCATCGTGGCGGCCCGGCCGAGCATCGGCAAGACCACCTTCGCCCTGAACATCGCCCGACACGTGGCCATCGAGGAGGAGGCCGGGGTGCTCATCTTCAATTTCGAGATGAGCAAGGAGCAGCTGGCCCAGAACCTGTTGTGCAGTGAGGCCCGGGTGGACGCCCAGCAGATCCGCAAGGGACTGCTGAACGACCAGCAGTTTTCGATGCTGACGACGGCCGCCGGTCGACTGGGGGAGGCTCCGATCTTCATCGACGATTCGTCGGGAATCGGGATCCTCGAATTGAAGGCGAAGGCCCGACGCATGAAGGCACACCACGACATCAAGCTCGTCATCGTGGACTACCTGCAGCTGATGGACGCCCCGAGTCGTGAGAGTCGTGAACGTGAGGTGGCGGAACTCTCACGTGGACTCAAGGCCCTTTCCCGTGAACTCGACATTCCCATCATGGCACTCAGTCAGCTCAACCGTGGACCGGAGCAGCGGGAAGACCACCATCCGCTCAACTCCGACCTGAGGGAATCCGGGTCGCTCGAACAGGACGCCGACGTCATTATTTTCCTCCATCGTGAGGAGGTCTATCAGCCTCACGACCCGAAGCACCGCAACCGCGCCGAGATCATCGTGTCCAAGCAGCGCAATGGTCCCACGGGGACCCTGGAGCTGCAGTTCCAGAAGAACGTCCTGAGGTTCCAGAACCTGGCGGCCCAGCGGGCCGCCGTCGCCGAGACATGAGGGAAGCGGCTTCATCGTGAGGGGGACTGACGTGTCGCCACGCCGTCTGAGACATCTCGTGATCGTCACGGTCGTCGTCGTGCTGGTCCTGCACGGGGGCGGGGTGTTGCACGCACAGACCGACACCGGCCAGCGCATCACCGACATCCAGGTCGCCGGACTCCAGCGTGTGTCGACCGAGCGCGTGATGAAGGCCATCCGACTGCGTGTCGGCGACGTCTTCAGCCCACAGGCCGTCGACGAGGACATCAGACGTCTCGACCGGATGGGGGCCTTCTATCCCACGGGCATCAGTGTCCGTCAGGAGCCCTTCCGTGACGGGTTGCGACTCGTCTTCGAACTCAAGGAGCGTCCCGTCGTCAGCGGGATCAAGTTCGTCGGCAACCGGGCGTTCTCGGAGAAGAAGCTGCGTGAGACGGTGGGGCTCAAGCAGGGGGTGTTCGTCGATTTCGCCCGGCAGAAGGAGTCCACCTCGGCCATCGAGGAGCTGTACCGGGCCAAGCGCTACCAGTTCGTCGAGGTGAAGCGTGACGAACAGGCCGACACGCAGAAGAACGCCGTCTTCATCACCTACACCATCACCGAAGGTCCCAAGGTCAAACTCAAGGCCGTCCGGTTCGAGGGGAACAAGGCCTTCAAGCGCGCCAAGCTCCTCAAGCAGATGGAGACCCGGACCCACCGGTGGATCTTCGTCCCGCAGGTCTTCGACGAGACCGTCTTCAAGATGGACCTGCTGAAGCTGAGACAGTTTTACAAGCAGCACGGGTACCTCGACGTGGCGGTGAGTGGGGACTACGAGTACTCGACGGACAAGTCGAAGCTGACCCTGGTGGTCAGGATCACCGAGGGGACGCAGTACGTGGTGGGTGACGTGACCGTTCGGGGACAGGAGGTGGTCACGGGCGAGACGCTTCGTCGGCAGCTGCAGATGAAGAAGGGCGAGAAGTTCGGCACGGAGCGCTATCAGAAGGACCTGACGGCCCTGCAACGGTTCTACACGAGTCACGGCTACCTCGACGTGGGGATCGAGCCGAAGGAGGTCTTCCCCGAGCCGGGACGCATCGACCTGGTCTACAACATCGTCGAGAAGCAGCAGTACCGTCTGGGACTCCTGGAGATCCGCGGCAACTACAAGACCAAGGACAAGGTCATCCGTCGGGAGTTCGGCATCTTCCCGGGGGACGTCTTCAACGCGTCCGAGGTCGAGAAGGGCGTGGCACGACTGCGGGGTCTGCGCTACTTCGAGACCATCGAGACCACCATCGTTCCCGGGGACGTCCCGGGCGAGAAGCACCTCATCGTCGAGGTGACCGAGGGACGGACCGGTCACCTGATGTTCGGTGCCGGGGTCAGCTCCAACCACGGCATCATGGGTCAGTTCCAGCTGTCCCTGGAGAACTTCGACCTCCTGGACTGTCCGAAGAGCTTCGACGACCTGATCAGTGGGAACGCTTTCGTCGGGGGCGGACAGCGACTGCTCCTGCAGTTGAGTCCGGGGACGGAGCTGACGCAGGCACGTCTGTTCTTCTCCGACCCCCGCATCTTCGACACGCGCTTCTCCTTTGACGTCGACCTGTTCCTTTTCCAGCACGAGCGCGACGACTATGACGAGAACCGCATCGGGTTCCGTGTCGGCGTGGGACGGAAGTTGACCGACCGGCTTTCCGCCAAGCTGAGCTACCGCATGGAAGAGGTGCAGATCAAGGGCATCGACACGATGGCGCCGGACGTGCTGGCGGCCGCCGGGACGAGTGACGTGGCGAGTGTGGCGCTGAACCTGACCTACGACCGCACCGACAGCTACTGGAACCCCTCCACGGGCTACCGTCTGTCGGGGACGGCCGAGGTGGCACACAGCTCCCTGGGCAGTGACTGGGACTTCGTCCGTGGGATCCTGGAAGGGTCGTACTACCATCCCCTGTTCGAGACGCGTGACGGTCGCAAGCATGTCCTGGCCTTCGGGGCCCGCGTCGGCGGGGTGGACGCCCTCGGCGGCTCGCCGCAGGTCCCGCTGTTCGAGCGGTTCTACGCCGGGGGACGCAACAGTGTCCGGGGGTTCAGCTATCGGGGACTCAGTCCCCAACAGGCCGGCACCGAGGTCGGCGGGGAGTTCTCCTTCGTCGGGAACGTCGAGTACCTCTTCCCGATCTTTCAGACGTCGGTGCGGGGTCAGCAGTACGAGATCCTCCGCGGGGTGCTGTTCTGTGACGTGGGACAGGTGGCGTACCGTCTGGATGATATTCTGGAGACCCGTGTCCGGGCCTCGGTGGGGTTCGGGTTCCGGGTGGCTCTCCCGGGTCTGGGCGGCATCCCCATCGCACTGGACTTCGGGTTTCCCGTCAGCAAGCACGCGGACGACGACACACAGCTCTTCAGCTTCAACATAGGGACCCTTTTCTGAGACGCGGGGTCCGGAAGGAGATTCCTGATGAGGACATGGTCCCGCATCGTCGTCGGTGTGGCGCTCGGGGTGCTGCTCTCCACGGCGTTCTACGTGACGGCGGCGCCCCGGGGCATCCTGGTGCCGGCACGGATCGGTGTGGTCGATTTCCGTCAGCTGCTCGACGGGTACCAGAAGATGACCGACCTCGAGAAGGACATCATCACCACACAGCAGAAGCTGCGTGAGGAGGCCGACAAGCGTCGTGAGGAGATCCAGCAGCTCGGTGCCCGTCTGGCGATGCACACCCCCGGCAGCAAGGCCTACGCGGACACCGAAAGTGCCATCACGACCAAGAAGGCCGAGCTGGACACCTGGGGAAAGGTCAAGACGAGTGAGCTGCTCAACCGGGAGAGGGATATCATCCGCGAGGTCTACCGTGACCTGGAAGACGCCGCCGCCGCTTACGCCAAGGTCCATGGTCTGGGACTGATCCTCAAGTCGGACCGACTCGAACTCACCGCCCCCTCGGTGAGGGAACTCGACCTCCGTGTTACCCTCAAGAAGCTGCTTTACGTCGGCAAGGAGATGGACATCACCGACGACCTGGTGGCACTGCTGAACGCCCGATACCAGAAGGAGAGGACCGCCAAGGAGTTGGACGGTCTGAAGAAATAACCGTTTCCAGGGAGTCATCGGTGACCAAGAAGACACTGGGTGAGCTTGCCGGACTGGTCGACGGCACGGTGGTGGGTGACCCGTCCACGGTGATCTCGGGTGTGGCGGGTGTGCGTGAGGCCCGTGCCGGGGACATCACCTTTGCCGCCAACGCCAGGTACGCCGGTCGTCTGAAGGTCTCCAAGGCTTCCGCCGCCGTGGTCGTTCCGGGACTCGTGGTGGAGAACGGCATGCCCCTGATCCAGGTCGAGCGACCCGACGAGGCCTTCACGAAGATCGTCGACTGCTTTGCCCCGACGCCACTGGAGTACGAGACCGGCGTGCACCCGAGTGCCGTCGTCGCCGACGACGTCAAGCTCGGGAAGGACGTCTCGATCGGGGCACAGGTGGTGGTCGAGGCCGACAGCAGCATCGGGGACAGGACGGTCATCCGGCCGCAGAGCTACATCGGCCGTGAAGTGACCATCGGCAGTGACTGTCTCATCTACCCGAACGTGACGGTGCGCGAGCGTGTGAGCATCGGCGATCGGTGCACCCTCCACAGTGGGACGGTGATCGGCAGTGACGGCTTCGGGTACGTCACGCGTGGGGGACGTCACGAGAAGATCCCCCAGGTGGGGACGGTGGTGATCGAGGACGACGTGGAGATCGGGGCGTGCGTGACGGTGGACCGGGCACGGTTCGACCGCACGTGGATCAAGAAGGGCACGAAGATCGACAACCTGGTGCAGGTGGCACACAACGTGGTCATCGGGGAGAACTGTCTGGTCGTGTCCATGGTGGGACTGGCCGGAAGTGTTCACGTGGGCAAGGGCACCATCCTCGCCGGGAAGGCGAGTGTGGACGGTCACGTGGTCCTGGGGGACAACGTCGTGGTGGGGGGGCTCGCCGGTGTGACGAGGGACGTTCCCGACGGGATGCGGGTGTCGGGCTTCCCCGCCCAGCCACACGATCAGGAACTCAAGCTGACGGCGAGTCTCAGACGTGTCCCGCAGCTCTTGCAGCGCATCAAGGAACTGGAGAGCAGAGTCCGTGAGCTTGAGCACCCGACAGACGACGATCAGCCGACGCGTTGAAATCCGCGGTGTGGGACTTTTCAGCGGACATCCGGTGACGGTCACCTTTGTTCCCGCCGAGGTCGACACCGGCGTCGTCTTCGTCCGTACCGACCTTCCCGGGAGACCCGAAGTCCCCGCCACCGCCGACCGCTTCGGACCCATCGAGCGACGGACCACCCTCCAGGCCGACCGGGTCGTCATCCACACCGTCGAGCATCTCCTGGCCTGCTGCAGTGGACTGGGGGTGGACAACCTGCGTGTGGAGACCTCGGAAGCCGAGCTTCCGGTGGGGGACGGCAGTGCCCTCACGTTCGCCGAGCCCATGTGGGAGGCCGGGGTGGTGGCGCTGAAGGCCCCGCGACGGCATTTCCGTGTCGAGACGCCCCTCGTGCTGGAGAACGGTGAGGCCTGTCTCGAGGTGACCCCGGGTGTCGGTCCCGACCTGTTGATCCGCTACACGCTCGACTACGACGGACCTCCCCTGGGTCGACAGGAGGTCTCCTTCAGGATGACGCCCGAGGTGTTCCTGCATGAGATCGCCCCGGCACGGTCGTTCTGTCTGGAGTCGGAGGCCCTGGACATGCGGTCGAGGGGACTGGGGGCCGGGGCGACGTACGACAACACCCTCGTCATCGGTCCCGACGGCCCCATCCGGAACACGTACCGCTTTCCGGACGAGCCCGCACGACACAAGGTGCTCGACCTTCTCGGCGACCTGGCACTCCTGGGACGTCGACTCCGCGGGGAAATCCGCGCGGTCAGGTCCGGTCACTCCCTTAACGCAAAACTCGTGAAGGAGCTGAGTGGAAAAATGATGGAGCAGGACCAGAAGTGTGACGTCAGTCTGGACATCCGTGACATCATGAAGATCCTTCCCCACCGGTACCCGTTCCTCATGGTGGACCGTGTGATCGAGCTGGAAGGATACGAACGGGCGGTCGGCATCAAGAACGTCACCATGAACGAGCATTTCTTCCAGGGACATTTCCCCGGTCGACCCATGATGCCCGGGGTGCTCCAGATCGAGGCGATGGCTCAGCTGGCCGGCGTGCTGCTCAGACGGAAACTCACCGAGGAGAAGAAGCTCGCGCTGCTGATGGGCATCGACGAGGTTCGGTTTCCGCGGCCGGTCGTTCCGGGGGACCAGCTGGTGCTCGAAGCCGTGGCGGTGCGCGTGAAGACGCGCTCCGGACAGGTGAGATGTCGTGCCAGTGTCGACGGGGAGACCACCGCCGAGGCCCTCATCAAGTTCATCCTCGTGGATGTCGACGAGCAGGACGACGAGCACCGTGAGGAAGGGGACTGACATGCTGGACGTTCACCCCGACGCGGTCGTGGACCCGAGAGCCGAACTCGCCCCCGGTGTCGTCGTCGGGGCCTACTGTGTCGTCGGTCCGCAGGTGAGGATCGGTGCGGGCACCGTCCTCGAGCCTCACGCCGTCGTCACCGGGAACACCGTCATCGGCGAAAACAACCACATCTTCCATCACGCGGTCATCGGCGGGGCCCCACAGCTGCTCAAGGACCTCGGTCCCAACGTCGGACTCGTCATCGGGGACGGCAACACCTTCCGTGAGTTCGTCACCGTCAACACCGGCACCGAACTCGGCGGCGGTCCCACGCGCATCGGCAACGACTGTCTCTTCATGGCCTGCTCTCACGTGGCACACGACTGTGTGCTGGGCGACCACGTGGAACTGGTCAACAACGCCCTTCTCGCCGGACACATCCACGTGGACGACCGGGCCATCGTCTCGGGCGGGGCCGCCATGCACCACTGGGTCACCGTCGGGACACTCGCATTCGTGGGCGGACTCTCACGCATCGTCCAGGACGTCCCCCCCTACATGATCGTCGAGGGGAACCCGTCGAAGGTGCGCGGCATCAACATCGTCGGCCTCCGTCGCAACGGCCGCTCCGAGGAGACCATCCAGACCCTCAAGAAGGCCCACCGGCTGATCTACCGGTCACAGCTCACCCGCAAGGAGGCACTGCAGCAGCTGGAGGAGGGTGACATGATCCCGGAGGTCCGGTGTCTGTGTGATTTCGTGAGACGCAGCATTTCGGGAAAACAGGGGAGGGCACGACAGCCCGGGTCCTGACATGACGACAAAGCTTCGTGTGGGTGTGGTGGGCGTGGGACATTTCGGTCGACACCACGCCCGCATTTATTCCGAACTGGATGACGTCGAGCTGGTCGGTGTGGCCGACTGTGACGCCGAGCGTGCGGCCGAGGCGGCCCGGCGCACCGGGACACGTGTCTTCACCGATTACCACGACCTCATCGACAAGGTCGACGCCGTCTCCGTGGCGGTGCCCACACGACTGCACATGACCGTGTCGTGTGATTTCCTGTCACGGGGGGTCTCCGTGCTGGTGGAGAAGCCGATGGCGGGGACCCTGGCCGAGGCCCGGAAGATGCAGGCGGCGGCCGTGAAATCGGGGACGGCACTCCAGGTCGGACTCGTCTGTCGGTTCAGTCCCTTCATGACCGTCATCCGTGACATGGACATCGAGCCGAAATTCATCGAGGTCCACCGGCTGGGACCGTTCAGCTTCCGCTCGCTCGACGTCGGCGTGGTGCTCGATATGATGATTCACGACATCGACCTCGTGCTGCAGCTCGCCCACGGACGTCCCGAGAGGGTCGACGCCGTGGCGTTTCCCATCGTCGGGAAGACCGAGGACATCTGCAACGCCCGCATCGCCTTCGACGACGGCTGCGTCGCCAATCTCACCGCCAGTCGCGTCGCACTCAAAACCATGCGCAAAATCCGCATCTTCTCCCCCGATTCCTACATCTCCATGGACTTCGACCGCAACAACGGACTCATCATCAAGAAGTCACAGGACTTCTCCCTCGATGCCATCGACGTGGACAAAATGAGGGGACTGTCGCTCGACCAGCTCAAGGGGATGATGGTCGACCAGTTCTTCACCGTTCGGGAGATGAAGATCGACGAGGTGGAGCCGCTGAAGGCGGAGCTGGCGTCGTTCGTCGATTGTGTGAGAAACAGACGGACGCCGCTGGTCCCGGCCGAGGACGGCATCCGGTCGATGGAAGCGGCGGAAAGCATCCTCGAGGCCGTCCGGGCACACAAGTGGCACCGGTGAGCGGGGAGCGGACAAAGCAGCGGAATCCAGGTCGGGGATCCAGAAGGATCGTGCCATGACAACACTGTGGGATTTCCTGAGCATTGAGACCCGGATGGAAGGCGACAAGATCATCGCCACCACGGGCGGCAGACTGGCCCCGGCGGTCGAGCCCTTCGTCAACCGCTTTTTCAGCGTGCTCAATTCCCTCAAGGTCATCGCCAAGAAGGACGGGGCCAACGTCTACAACCTCTACAACCCCCCGCAGCCGACCGAGGCCGGCATGCGGGCGCTGGAGCGCAAGGTCAAGGAAGTCGTCTTCAACAGCATCTTCCCGGCCACTGCCAACCTCGCCGTCACCCACAAGTGCCAGTGCAAGTGCCGACACTGCTCGGCCGAGCCCTTCGTCGATCCCACCCGTGAGGAGGTCACCACCGAGGAGATCAAGACGGTCGTCGACGGGGCGCTCGAGCTGGGGGCGTCACTGGTCATCTTCACCGGCGGCGAGCCCATGCTCCAGCCGGACCTCTGCGAACTCATCGACCACGTCGATAAGTCCAAGGCCATGGTCATGATCTTCACCAACGGACAGTTCCTCACGCAGGAGAACGTCGACCGGCTCGCCCGGGCCGGACTGACCGCCCTCAACATCTCCATCGATCACCCCGACCCCGAAAAGCACAACGCCTACCGCAAGGTGCCGGGACTGTGGGAGAAGGCGATGGCGGGCGGACAGCGGGCGCTCGAGGCCGGCATCCTGACCGGCATCTCCACCTACGCCACCCACGAGACCCTCGCCGACGGCAGCGTCGAACGACTCGTCAACATCGCCATCGAGCACGCCTTCAACGAGATCACCATCTTCGACTGCATCCCCTCCGGACGCTTCCTCAAGCACACCGAACTCATCCTCACCGACGACGACCGGCGGAAGATCATCGCGCTCTACGACAAGTACCACGAGGGCGACTACCCCATCGGCGTCGTGGCGATGTGCAAGGTGAATTCTCCCGAGGGCGCCGGATGCTTCGGGGCCCACAGCCAGTTCTACATGACCGCCTACGGCGACATCAACCCTTGCGACTTCAACCCCATCAGCTTCGGGAACATCCGTGACCTGCCCATCCAGGTCATCTGGGGCCGGATGCGGTCGCACCCGGACTTCAAGCCCCACCACAAGACCTGCCGCATGCAGACCCCGGCCTACCGGGCGAAGTACATCGACCCGCTGCCCGACGGCATCCGTCTGCCCGTGCCCATCGACATGATCGACGAGCTGGCCGCCAGGGCCCATCAAGCCGAGACCCCGGCGGATGCCGCCGACTGACCGACGACGCCGCCGGGCCGCATGTGTCATCCTGAGCGAAGCGAAGGATCTGGTTCCGCATGCCGCAAGAACATGCGCTGCCTGACAACCGTTGAGCCGTTTGCGGCCGGATTCTTCGTCACTTCGTTCCTCAGAAGGACAGGCTGCGTGCAACGTATCGGCTGAAGGAATCGCCGAGATGACCAAACGCAAAGCCTTCACGCTCGTCGAACTCATCGTCATGGTCGTCGTCCTGGCGGTACTGGCGGTGCTCCTGGTCGTCCACGTCAGACGGGCCAGGTGGCGCGCCGCGGGCACCCTCAGCATGAAGTGCATGCGTCAGATCGGGCTGGCGATGCTCCAGTATGCCGGTGACCACGACGACGCCTTCATGTCCCTGGTCGATGCGAACGGGAACGAGGTCCCGGCGGTCGCGGCGGACGGGACCATTTCGAAGGAACCGGCCCGCTCCGCCTTTGCGATCCTCCTCAAGCGGGGATACATCACGGCCACGATCGTCTTCGTTCACCCGATGACCGACGACCACGTCCCTGAAAAATCCCCCGGCAACTACAGGAACGAACCGCTCCAGAAGCTGCTCCTTGCCGAGGACGAGTGCTCCTTCGGCTGGGACCCCACCAAGAAGCATTCCGCCGACGCGACGTGTGCCATCATTGCCGACAAGCCATCGAAGGACGTCTCGATGGCCAACGAGGGGACCGCGAGGAACAACAGCGACAATTGCCGCAAGGTGGGGCAGTGCGTCTTCTACAACGACGGTCACACGAGGTGGCAGACTACGCCGGAGTCCGACGCCGGCGACGACCCCGACATCTACACCGGCGGCCCGGGCTACGAACACTCCAACACCGACGCGAAGATCGTCCGCTGAAAAAAGGTACGCGGTACCTTTTTTTCTCGCCGTTTTCGGCGCTTTTGAGCCGATTGGCGGCAAGAAAAAGGTACCGCGTACCTTTTTGCGGCTACTGCCAGCGCTGGACGATGGGCATGCGTCGGCCGGTGCCGAAGGCCTTGGCGGTGACCTTGATGACGGGCGGGGCCTGTCGGCGCTTGTACTCGTACCGGTTGACCCGCCCGATGACCCACCTCACCGTCTCCTCCGGCACCCCCATGGCGACGATCGCGGCCGCGTCCTTGCCGTCCTCGATGTAGGCCTGGAGCACCTCGTCGAGGACGTCGTAGGGGGGCAGCGTGTCCTGGTCGGTCTGGTTAGGTTTGAGTTCGGCCGACGGCGGCTTGGTGAGGGTGCTTTCCGGGATGATCTCGCGGTCGCGGTTGATGAACCGGGCGATCTCGTAGACCTTCGTCTTCGGCACGTCGCCGAGCGGGGCGAGCCCCCCGCACATGTCGCCGTAAAGCGTGCAGTAGCCCACCGCGAGTTCGCTCTTGTTGCCCGTGGCGAGCAGCAGTTCGCCGAACTTGTTCGAAAGCGCCATCAGCACGGTCCCGCGGATGCGGGCCTGGATGTTCTCCTCGGTGACGTCCGCGCCGCCCTTGACGAACACGTGTCTGAGCCCTTCCTCGATGGTCTCGAACACGTCGTTGATTCGGACGGTCTCGAGCCGGATGGCGAGGTGCCCGGCGAGCGCCTGGGCGTCCGCCACGCTGTGCTCCGACGAATAGGGCCCCGGCAGGCTCACGGCGCGGACGTTCCCCCTGCCGAGCGCGGCGGCCGCGATGCACGCCGTCACCGCCGAGTCGATTCCCCCCGACAGTCCCACCACCGCCTTCGTGAAGCCGCTCTTGGTGACGTAGTCGCGCAGGCCCACCACCAGCGCCGCGTGCAGGTCGCCGATGTCCTCGGCCGCCGACTCGACCGTCTCGTTCCGGGCGCCCAGCTCGACGGTGACGAGCTCCTCCTCGAAGGCGGCCGCACGCGCGATGAGCCGGCCCTGGGCGCTGAAGACGGCCGAACTCCCGTCGAAGACCAGCTCGTCGTTGGCGCCCACCTGGTTGACGAAAACCAGGGGCTTCCGGTGCGCCAGTGCGAGCTTCGAGAGCATGTTCATCCGGAGGTCGCGCTTGCCGAAGACGTAAGGCGACGCCGAGATGTTGACGAAGAACTCGACGTCGCGCCGGGCCAGCTCCGCCACCGGGTTCGTCGTGTACTTCCGGGTGCTCCAGAAGCTCTCGTCGTTCCACACGTCCTCGCAGATCGTGATGCCCAAGCGCTCGTTGCCCAGGTGTGCCGCGGTCACCCGGTCCGCCGGCGAAAAATACCTCACCTCGTCGAACACGTCGTACGTGGGCAGCAGGCTCTTGTGGTGAACGGAGAGGACGCGTCCGCGGTGGATGAGCGCGGCGGCGTTGAGGAGCGGCGGCGTGCGGCCCGACGTGTCACGGTCCACGAACCCCACCACCGCGGCGGTCTTGCCCACCTCGCGGGCGAAGGCGTCGAGCGTCGACAGGTTCGCCTCGATGAACCCGCCACGCTGGAGCAGGTCCTTGGGGGGATAGCCGATGAAGGTCAGCTCGGGGAAGACCACGAAGTCGGCACGGGCCTCCTCGGCGCGCTTCAGAAAGCCGAGGGCCTTCTCGAGGTTCCCCTCCAGGTCGCCCACGACGGGGTTTGTCTGCGCCAGCGCCACTTTCATCGCACGTGCTCCCAATGGGCCAATGCACCTCCCAAATCTACCCGGCGGCGCCGGTGCGGTCAAAGGTTTTCCTGAACGTCGCGGTTGACGCTTGACCCGGGCGGCACCCCCGCTTAGAGTGACCGCGAATTGCGATGCGACCGGGACATCGTGACCGGTCCGGTAAAAAGGGGGAAGGGCGGTGGACGATCTGAGCTTGCGGCGTGACGGGTTATCGGTGACGCTGGAAGCGGAGTCGGGGGTGCTGCGATTCGAGCGTCCGGGGAAGCGCTTACCGTGGGAACTGGACGTCCGGGAGACCGCGTCGGTGACGGCGCGCACGGGGTCCGTGGAGGCACCCCACCCGGTGCGCCTGTCGGCACTGACGCTCCGGCGGCTCTCCGCCACGCATCTCCAGTGGATCGGCGAGGTCGGGGGCGCCGGCGTCGCACTGGAGACGCAACTGACCGCCGGGGGGCTGATCTTCTCGGTGAGCCCCCTGGGGACGGGGGAGGCCGAGGTGGTCTCGGTCTGCTGGCCGGGGCAGCTTCGCTTCCGCGGTGACGCGCGCGAGGTCTGCTGGTCGGACTGCACGCAGGGCGCGCTCTTCCGCGCCGACGGAAAGCCCTGGTCGGCGACGAACGACTGGACGCACACCGCCTGCCGGTTCTTCGGGTTCACCTCAGACGGCGACTCCCTCGCCGTCATCGTGGACACCCCCTTCGACGCCGAGGTTGAATTCTCGGACGACGGCACGCGCAAGATGACCGCGGCGGTCACGTTCGGTCCGTCGATGGGGACGCTCGCCTACCCGAGGCGCATCCGGTTCTTGCCGCTCGAAGGTTCGGGGCACGTGGCCGTCGCGAACGCCTACCGCGAGTACGCCCGGACGCACGGGCTCTGGAAATCCTTCGACGAGCGCGTCGACGAGAACCCCAACGTGGAAAAGCTCCGGGGGGCGTTCGTCGCGTGCGCCGGCTACTGGTGGGACGACGGGGCCGACCAGGTCGCCGCCATGAAGATGATGCGGAAGATGGGTTTCGAGCACGGGTATCTCTTCTCCCCCAAGCTCTTCACCTTCGGACAGAAGTGGACCGCGCTCGGGGTCGAGGGGAACCGCATGACGGACGACCGGCTCCGGGAGATCCAGGCACTGGGGTATCTGTGCGCCCCGTTTCTTCAGGTGGAGGAGGCCGACGCGTCGATCGGTGAGGAGAAGTTCGCCCGTGACGCCGACGGGGGCCTGGTCAAGCGCTGGCAGATCGGCGACGTGAGTTACTACGAGATCGCCAAGTGGCGCGTTCCCGGGATGCTGGCCGCCCTCGAGGACCAGCTCCAGGTCGCGAACGCCATCCACTTCGACACCTTGACGGCGATGCGGCTCGTCGAGAACCACGGGATGCGTCCCTACGACCGCCGGGGAGACGTCCGGCTGCGCATGGAGATCGCCGACTATTACCGCCGACGCGGCAAGGTCATCTGCGCCGAGAGCATGCGCGACTGGGGCATCGCGCACGTCGACCTTTCCACTTCCAAGAACTTCGCACCCGTCAGCCCCGCCGACCCCCGCATCTGGACGGTCCCTCTGACCGACCTCGTCTATCACGACTCGACCCCGCGCACCCACTGGGAGCATCACTCCTACAACGACGGCCGCTGCGTCCACTCGCTCCTGCACAGGAAGTATCATCCGTTCGGGATGGAGCTGAACGACCTGCTGACCGCGTCGCCCCCGGTGCTTTTCCCGGAGGGGATGCTCTACGAGTACGCGCACAGGGAGGTGACGCTGCCGGACGGACGGAGGGAGCTGGAGATCGTGTGGTCGGACGCGAAGACCTACCGCACGCGCTTCGACGACCCCGCGACGCAGGCGGCGCTGCCCAAGGCGCTTCGCGTCTGCCGGCTCAACGAACGCCACGGCGTCGCACGCATGACCGCTCACCGCTTTCTCGACGAGCGGAGCCCGTTTGTCCAGGAGTCCGAGTTCGCGACCGGCCTGTGCGTCACGGTCAACTTCGGCGACGAGCCCTACCGGCTTCCCGATGGCCGGACGGTCGACGGACGCTCAGCACTGGTGGAGGAATAGGGGAGAGGTGGCCGGTCAGCCGTTCCTGGTCGGCGACTTGCCGGTGTTGACGAGCGCGGGGTTCCAGACGGTCACTTCCTCCGTGCCCTGGGCGACGTGGCGCGCGGCTTCGACGCCCTGCATGAAGGAATGGTCCATGTTGCCGACCTCGTATTTCCAGGCCCCGAAGCGTCCGCGACTGAGGACGCCCGCCTGGGCCAGTTCCGGCAGGAGCGCGCCCAGTACCTCGTCCCGTCCCAGGGTCGGCGTCGGGTAGCCGTACTCGAACCGCCGCATCCACGTGTGGTGCACCCGCTCGGCCGAATCGATCATCCCTGACGCGACGAGCCCGCGGATGCAATCGTCCGCCACCGTCTCGGCGTCCACGCGTCTCTCAGGCGACTCCGCCACCTCGCAGATCACCGACCAGTGCCGCGCCGCGTCGTCCACGTTGTGCGGGCTGTAGAGACTGAAGTGCGTGACGCGGTAGAAGGGGCAGTTGTCTTCCGGACAGTAGACCCAGCACTTGGTCTCGAGTTCGGCGGGCGCGGTTCCCTCGAGTGCGACGCCGATCACGTGGGTGGACGTGTGGGCGAGACGGGACGCGAGGTCGATCCACGCCGGCCGCCCCGAGATGCGTGCGAGCTGATCCAGGGGAATGCTGGAGATGAGCGTGTCGTAAGGGACCCGTGAGCCGCCCGTGAGGGTGAGCGTGTGCGAGTCGGCGTCGAGCCGCACGACCTCGCATCCGAGGTGCAGCTTCTCCGCCGGGAGCTTTGCGGCGACGGCCTTCCAGATGGCCCCGGTGCCGCCGCGTGCGGGGAAGCGGAAGGTGTTGTTGGGTCCCCAGTCCGTGTCGTCGCGTCGGAGTTCGACGTTCCGCCGGACGCGCTCGGCGTCAGGCACCGGAACGCGGTCGGCAATCCAGCCCGCGTCCATCCGTGCCGGGTCG
>DATKVD010000104.1:0-10049 GCA_035530235.1 Planctomycetota bacterium
CCACAATCTGTTCGTGCGACCAGATGTTGTCCTTCCACATTCCGTTGGGCCCTTCGAAGATGATGGGCTGTGCCCCGGCGACGTGCCAGTAGAGCTGGCGGAGCGAGATGATCTCGTTGTGGGTGCGGACGGTCCAGGGCCTGGCGCCGAGGTTGCGATCGCGCAGTCTCTGTCGGAAGGCGCCGTCGATGCGGAACTCCGCCTCGCGCAGGGGCTCCGGAAGACACGGGTCGCCGACGATCATGAACGGTCCCGTCTCGCACGAGTGCAGGTCGAGCACAAGGTCGGCGTGCTCGGCAAGCGCCAGTTCGACGAGGGCGTGAGGCTCCGGCGCGAGCTCGCGTCCCAGAAAATACCCGTGGTCGGGCATAACGCGTGCGTCGTTGAAATACCCGCCGATGTATTCGTAGTCCTCCTCCGGCGCCGGCAGCGGCGCCTTGCACCCGGGCCAGTGGGCCAGCTCGCCGGTCCGGTAGCGCCCGTGGCGGAAGAGGGTCACCTCCTCTTCGGTCCATGTCTTGGGGTCGTCCTTGGGGATGCGTGCCCGGCCGTCGGGGTTGGCGGAGGGGACGATGACGAACCGCATCTTCCCGGCGCCTTCGGCGATGACCGGCCATGCCTTGCCCTTCAGGTCCTTGCCCGTCTCCAGGACGTTCATCAGGTTCGCGGCGCCGGCAATGCCTTCCATCTCGCCGCCGTGGATGGTGCAGACGATCATGAGCACCTGTCGCGCGGTCTCGCCGTAGAAAGTTTCGGGCTTTCCCGATTCCAGTGCGGCCGAGAGCGGCGCCGTTCGGGTGACTTCTTCCTTATCGCCGTAGGTGACGACGTGAAGCGGCCGGCCGCCGGCGGACGTCCCGAACGCACGGACTTCGCCCTCCTTCAACTTGCCCAGAAATGCGTCGAGTTCGTCGAGTCGCGTGGGGTAGAAGTCGGGTTTCATGCGACGCTCCTTGTCGCGCGGTCAGGTCTCCAGTTCACATTCCCACAGGTAACCGGAACGGTCGGGTACGTCGGTCTCGGCGACGTAAGCGGTGCGTCCGTCGGGACTTAGTGCGAGGTCATGGACGCGGTAACACGTGGCGCCGTCGGGGGCGACGATGGGGCCGAGGTGGTTGAACGCGCCCGTCCCGCGGTCGTAGGTGAAGAGACATCCGCCCCGGTTATCGCCCGCCGCCCCCAGGAGCAGTGCGTCGTGCCACGCCACGAGTCCCGGCATCCGCCGCGTGGGCACGGGATGTCCCAGGTATTCCACCGCCGCCGTCTTCGGCTCGAGCCGGCACAGGGACCCCCCCGTCGTCCCGATGTAGAGGAACCCGTCGCCGAAGTTCCGCATCACGTCCACCGGTCCCGCACCGATGTACATGATGTTCGCCTCCTCCCGGGCGTTGGGGGTGCCGTGACGGTGGTAGGTGATCTCGCGCGTCTCCGGGTCGTACCGGAACAGGTGGTGCTCCCGCTTGTCCCACGTCCCCCAGAAGCCCCCGGCGTCGTCGATCGCGCTCACGTGCGTGATCGACCCCATGTAGTCGTAGTCCTCCACCTCGCCCGTGTCGATGTGGTAGACGAAGAACTTGTAGACGGGACACGTGAGGCCGTAGATGAGCCGCCGCTCTTCGTCGAGCGTGATGGTCTGGATGTAGTCGTGCCTGACGGGGACGGCGAGCTTCTCGATGGTGTCCTCGCCCGGGGTGAACCTGAAGAGGGTCCCGCCCGGGGCCTTGAGCCGGTGTTCGAGTCCGTAGAGACACGCGCTCGCACCGTAGATCGTCCCGTCGGAGGCGAGTTCGAGCGAGCGGTGGATCTTCACCTCGTATTCCTCGGCGACCTTCGCGTAGCCGAGGCTCTCGAACGTGCGCTTCTCGACGTCGAAGCGGTGGAAGATGTCGGTGTTGAACGCGGTGATCCCGCAGTAGAGCTTCCCGTCGGGATGCATCAGGAGGCTGACGAACGCGATGCGGTTCTCGAAGATGTCGCGGTCGCGCCGGCGGTCGAGACGCACGTCGTCGGTGACGACGCGACGGTCGGCGGTGTCGCGCAGGACGTGATAACGAACGGACCTGATTCGGGCCATTTACTCTCCCTCATCGTTCATGGAAATGGGGACTGTCCCCATTCTTGACTTTTGTGCAAGCCCCCGCAAATCGGCCCAAAACCACCAAATTCGGCGTTCTAAAATGGGGAGCCTCCCCTTTTTTACATTCATTCCTGCTACTGGATCCGCTTGATGGCGGCGATGACGTCCAGCTTGATCCGGTGCGGGTCGTAGCCCTCGGGCGGCCGACGCTGGTTGATCTTGATGTCGGCGGTGAGCGCCCTGAACATCGCGTCCGCCGCGTTCGTCTCGGCGACCTTCCGTCCCGCTTTCCGGTTGGCGTCGATGAGGTGCGCGAGCGTCTGGTAGAGGTAGAAGTCCTCCGCCCCCTCGCGGCAGCGCTCGAACATGATCGTCGGACGGATGCCCTTCGACGTGTAGACGATCATCGCCGGGTCGGGCTCGCGGCCGTCCAGGTCGAAGAACTGATACCCGTGCAGGATCGTCAGGTGCCACTGCCAGCGCGCCGTGACCCCCTTGGTGAACTCGCTCCACTGGTAGAGTCCGAAGGAGTAACGGGACTGGCCCTGGTTGTAGATATGGATCTCTTTGCCGAGCCGCTTCGTCTCGGCCATCACCAGGTCGTCGTGGTTGTTGAGCGAGTTGACGTCGAGGGCCTCGAAGAACCGCTGGTGCCAGTATTTCAGGTCGTTCATGTCGGTGGGCCGGGTGTTGAAATCGACGGAGTAGGCCCCCGAGGTGCGGACGGTCGCGGGATATCGCTTCGAGACGGCGCCCATCATCTTCATGAAGGCGAGTTCGTTCTCGGCACGGTCGCGGACGCGGGTCTCGTCGCACAGGCACATGTAGACGAGCGGCCAGTCCTTGGCACGGGCGTGCTTGTCCACGGCGCCCCACGCCCGCATGAGCGCCTCGGGGTAGTCGAGCCCGCTCTCGCGCTCCACCTTCTCGCCCTCGGCGCCCTTCACGTAGCCCCCGGAGAGCCCCTTGATGAACGTGCCGTAGAGCCCGATCGGCTGGGTGAACCCGTGCCGGCGGTAGAGCGCGAAGACCTCGTCGCAGTCGCGGAAGTCGATCTGCGGCTCGCCGTCCTTCCAGCCCGTGAGTTCCATCCAGGGCGTCACCGTGAGTGCGTTCATCCCGTGCTCGCGGAGCATCGCGAGCGTCTGCTCGAGGGTGTCGTCGTATTTCTCGTCGCCGACGAGCGCACGGTTCGGGTTCAGTCCGAAGAAGCTCATGAGGTAATCGGTCTCGCGGCTGAGCGTGACGTCGTGGACGTTGACGGCGACCGGCACCGTGAGCAGTGCGTTGCCGGCGGCGTCGGTGATGCGCAGCCGCGCCCCGTAGGTCCCGGGCGCGGCGTCCTCGGGCACCTTCACCGTCGCGATGAACTGACGCGTCACGTTCGCGGGCAGGTCCACCGTGTCGAACTCCCGCAGGTCGTAGGGCTTGATGTAGTAGGCGATCTGTCCGAACCCCCGCGACGTGTTGTAGCGGACCCTGTGCACGGTGTGAGGGAGCACCTTGCCGCCGAGGGCCCATTCGAGTTCGACCTTGCAGCCCTTGAGTTCGCGCGTGGGCATGACCGCGATACAGAGCGGCTCATATTCGCCCCTGACCGCCTCGGCGGTGAGTCTCAGGGCGTCTGGTGCGGGGATGTCCTTCGGCGGAAGCGCGTTCGGATGCACGGCGTCCTCGACGTCCATCGGCCAGGCGACGAGCGCTTTTCCGCGCCAGGCGGCGGACGGGGTGAACGTCCTGGCCGGGGGATCGAGCGGCACCGCCTTCGACCGGAACTCCTCCTGGACCGCCTTCATCTGCGCATCGACCCACTGCTTCGCCGCCGCGTCGTCCGCTCGATACACCACCATCGCCGAGACGTGACACGACCAGCCCGCGTCCGATTCGAACCGAAGCGACAGACCGTTCCCCGCCGCGCGCGCACGGAAACGGATCGGCTTCATGAGATGGTCCGCCATGTAGGTCTTCCACACGTCGACGCCGACCGGCTCGACGTCCTCGAACTGGTAGAGCGCCGTGGCGGACCCCAGCGGACGGTCCTCCGACCAGACCACGCGTCCGTCGACCGTGATCTCACGGTGCTTGTGCTTCGCCTGTTCGCCGCCCCAGTAGCCCGAAAGCTCCCAGAGGAGGAACACCTCGTAGTCGCCCGCGGGCGCCTTCACGCGGAACACCTGGCCCGAGCACTCGGTGAAATCCTCGGTGAGCATGGGTCCGAAGGTGGTGGTGCGGGCGGCCCCGTCCCACAGTTGACCGTTCCAGCCGAAGCCCGTCGCGTCGTCGTAGCGTGTGCGGTTCGACACGGGCGTCCACCCGGGCATCACGGCCTGCGAGGGGGGCCCGAAGTCGAACGCCCAGAGGTTCTTCGGCCGTTCGGTGCGGATGAAGCGGATGTGGTCGACGATGATGCGGCCGGTGTCGCCGCGTCCGCCGAACGAGAGATCGAGCCGGGTGATCCGCGTCGGGTCGATGTCGGTCTTGATGTCGTTGTTCTTGCTGCCGGCCTCCCCGCGCCAGAGTCCGTGGACGGGGATGAGCCAGCGGTTCTTGCCGGGGGCGAGGACGGTGCCGCCGTTGTGACGGTTCCAGTAGGTGGCTTTGGCGTTCCAGGCCTCGTCGCCGACGAGGCAGCCGCCGCGGATGGGCCGGTCGTTCGGGTTCGTGACGTCGATGGCGAGCACGTCCCACGCCGACCAGTCCTTCATCGGGCGCGCCCACTGGAGGCTCGCGGCGCTCCACCGGCCGTTCGGGTCGAAGGTCAGCTCGAGCGCCTGCTTGCCGTGGGTCACCCCTTCGGTGACGAGCCGCGTGCCGCCCGACGAGATGTTCCACTCGGCCACGTCCTGCTGCGTCTCGAAGCTCGTGACCACCTGCTCTTCCGCCCACGCCGCGGCTGCAGCCAGCAGGACCGTGACCGTCCAGACCGCCCTTCGCGTCCTCATGATGGTTCTCCTTTGAATGGCACAGACAATTTCACGCCGCCGAAGCGTACCCCATCAGATAGTAGTCTTCAAGCCCAATCGGGCTCTTACAATAAACCACGGAGGGCAAGAAGAAGAGACAAATCTCACCACCAAGGGCACCAAGGACGGAGGCCAGACGCTAAGAGCGTCTAACAAAAAGAGTTGTTGCCGTTGACCACAAGCCCCGTAGGGGCGTCAGTCCATGGCCGGGGGCGCGAGCCCCCGGTGGACGTTCTCATATTCGCTCAAGCCCCAACGGGGCGACAGGACGCTTCTGTCGCCCCTTCGGGGCTGAGCGGTTTTGCCGCCTGCATACCGGGGGCTGACGCCCCCGGCTAAATCCTTGCGCCCCTGACGGGGCGGTCAAAAGGGAAGCGGATTCATTTTGCTAGACGCTCTGAGTCGCAAAGACACTGAGTTAAAAGCAAGTCTACAAGAAGAAGCAGATTCAACCACCAGGACACCAAGGGCGCCACGGGAAGAAGAAGCACCAGGACGGGAACCAAAGATGTGCCCCTCGGCTCCGCTCGGGGCAGGCACAGATGAACGCGGAAAACGACGAGAGATGGGACTATGGCAGGAACGACAAACAGCGGTGCCACGGCCCCGACCCGTCGGGGCCGTGATCCATCACTGCACGGCTGGGGTGGTCTACGCGACCCAGCCGGCCCATGCCGGACCGCGCTGCGCGCGGCGCTACCTGGGAATGAGCCCGGCCTTGGTCAGGTGAAACACTGCAACTTGGACGAGCACGCCCACGGTCAGCAGTGCGCCAAACAGCCAACCGGCCGATCGCCAGTATCGCAAAGCCCGCGAACCCCAGATGCCCTTTCGATCCCCGACGACGAACTGCAGCATGCCCAACAGGTACGTCGCGCCGCCAAGGAGGTATACCAGCCAGGGCTGCCATGGTTCCCGATTCGTTTCGGCGAGGACCGAGCCCACGCCAAAGTGAACCGCGGCGGAAACAAACAGCAGCAGCACTGAAAACCGGACGGTGATGACCTTGAGCCACGCCAGGTAGACAAACGGACCGAAGGGAAACAGGAGGAAGGACACCACCCATCCTGTGGTTGAGCCTACGCTCGCAATTGCCTGGGCATCCCCGTTCTCGTGGGCGTTCTCTGTCATCGTCATTTCCTCGGGACCAAGTGGAGGCAGCCGGGGCGGACCCGTTCCGGCTTTGAGGGCTGGTGCGCTTCTACCCCGGGACCCGTGACAGCCCCCGGACACCCGACGGTTTCCCGGTCGTTCCATGGAACCATACCGACCCGTCGGAGCGGGGGCAAGCAAGAACAACGGCCGCAGGTCGCAAGTCTCAGGTCCCACGTCTTGGCTGCATCTGCGTTGAGCCGTCTTTCCCCTGTCTTCTTCTTCCCTTGGTGCCTTTGGTGTCTTGGTGGTTCAATCTGCCTTTTCTGTTGTTGTTGCTGACTCAGCGTGTGGCTTCTTTCCTTTGCGTTCTTTGCGGCTTTGCGTGAGCCCTGTCTCTTCTTCTCCTTCTTCTTCCCTTGGTGCCTTTGGTGTCTTGGCGGTTAATCCTGCTGTTTCCTCCGCTGCTTCACCCGGCTTCCCGCCGTTTCTTCTCCCTTCTGCGTGCCTCTGCGGTTCAGAGAGACCTGGCGCAAATCGGACGGAACCACTCCGGAATTTGCAGTCAAAAACGACATATAGGGGGAATTCCGGGAATATTTTCGCGGTTTCTGGGCCGCCAGGGGCAATTTCGGGAAAAGGCATTAACTAATCAGTCAATTTTTGTTTGCCCTCGTCGGTAATGTGGGGAGGCCGTTTCAGCGGCGAGCCGCCGGGCGTCGCATCCGCGGTGGAAACGATCGGCGTGGCGCACGCACCAGGCATTCAACTTTTGACCCCATCAAGCATCGACAGCGAAACAGGCGACATTTTCGACCCGTGAGACCACACTGAATTGCGTAAACCCTATCTAGCCAAGGACTTGCGAGTTATGAGTTTCGAGTTTTGAGTGTCTTCACGCGACAGAACCGGACATTCAGGCGACACAACCGGTCAGGGAAGCGACACGGCCGGACATCGAGGCGACACGATGGGACACAATCGGCCATGAGAACGAAAGAAAGCGACAGGGATGGACGTGTCGGGGCGGCGGGCATGACATCGCGGCGCCTTCGGCCGTCGGCCTTCCGTCCCGAGTCACCTTCTCCGCCAGACCTTGCGGGCGTATTCGATGGCGCGTCTGCCGGGCGTCACCTCGCCGAGGATGCTGGTGGGTGCGCGGTTCGGATTGTCGCGGGTGGGCTCGGGGCTCCAGTCGTCGTCACGGTACCGGTCGCGCTCGCGTTTCCTGCGCAGGTCCGGAACCACGACGGTGCCGGAATCTTCGAGTGCCGAGCGCCACGCCAGGATCCCGACGATGCTCATCGCGACGCCGCGGTAGACGTTCATCCACGGGGGCCGGCCCTTCCGGATCGCCTCGGCGAAATGGTAGTTCATGAAGAAGTCGCCGCCGCCGTGGGCGTGGTGCGTGGCGGCCTCGTGATGCACCGGAAAATCGGGCAGGTAGATCTGCTCGTCGGGGGTGGTGCGCGCCTCGTGGTACTGCTCGCGCCGGACGCGGAGCATCCGCATGTTGCCGTGACGCAGGTTCTCCATCTGTCCGCGGGAGCCGTGGATGCGGACCCAGTTCCCGTGTCCGCGGAGGAAGTACTGGATGACCTTGGCGACGGCGCCCGCGGTCATGCGCACCATGATGACCGACGCGGCGTCGTTCCGGAGCGGTCGTCGCTGCCAGACGGGGTCGTCGGTGCGGTAGGGCATCACGAAGCCGTTGACCTTCTCGGGCCAGGCGTCGGTGATGAACATCAGCGGACCGACGCCGTGGGTGCAGTAATAGGTGGCGGGGATCCAGTTGCGCCAGTGGTCGACGCCCGGGGAGATGCGGTTCCAGTATTCGGCGCTGTCCGGATGGACGTATTCCCCTTCACCGTAGACGAACTGGCCGACGGCGCCGGAGCGATAGATGCGCCGCATCTCCTGGCTGTACGCGTTGTAGGGGGAATTCTCGGCGAACATGTAGGTGAGACCGGTCCTCTCGACGGCCTCGATGAGCCGCACGCCCTGGGCGAGGGTGAAGCACGCGGAAGTCTCGCTCATCACGTGTTTCCCGGCGTCGAGCGCCCGGACGGCGAAAGGGGCGTGCTGGTGGAAGTAGTTCGCCAGCACCACGGCGTCCATGTCGTGTGCGAGGAAGCGGTCGAAATCGGTGTAGGTCGAGACCTTGCGGCCGTCCGCCGCGAAGCGCTTCTTCGCCTCGGCGAGTCCCTTGGCGTTCACGTCGCACAGGGCGACCAGCTCCATCCCCACGAGGTCGTCCGCCGCGTGCGCATACCCGTATCCCCGACCCACACCCACCACGCCCACGCGGATCTTCTTCTTCCTTCCGCCCTTCACGATGGACTCCCGCATAATGAAAAACCTGTGACGGCCGAGTCGTCCGGCCGACGGCTGAAACGACACGGGAAGTGTAGGGAGCGGGTGCGGGGAAGTCAACGGGGGAAGTATGCGTGGGGGATGTCAGGCCGGTTCGGGACGTCGTCGTCTGCGGACGACCTTGGCGAGGAGCCAGAGCGCGGTGAGTGCACACACGGCGACGAAGGACCAGAAGGCGACGTCGGCCACGGTGGGTCCCGCTGGGGGCTGAAGCACGGCGGGAGTCTCGACGCTGACGGCGGAGACGGGTCCGCCGGCGTGCGGAAGCGAATGGGTGACCTGGCGTCCGGCGTAGAGGTCGTACTTCCGGCGGAGGAGTTCATGGGTGTCGACGCGTCGGGGCTGGTGCTGTGCGGTGCTGATGAGCGAGCCCTTCGGCCGGGCCTCGAGCGGAGGTCTCGGCACGATGATCTGCTCCGGGGGTGCGCAGTCCTGCGGGCGGTGGAGCCGCTCCGGGTGGAACTCGCCGTCGGGCGGCTCGGTCTTCGGCGCCGCGTGAACGGCCGCACACGCCGTCAGAACCGCCGCCGCCGCGACCAGGACCCTCACGTGTCTCATCGGGTCACCTCACTTCGCCGTCCAGTAGACGATCTCCACCGGGTTCCACACCTTCGGCAGGAAGAACCCGTGCGACTCGCCCTCGCCCAGCAGCCGGTAGTCGTAGTTGAGGATGAGGTGGTCGGTCCCGTAGATGATGGACTCGTTCCGGGAGACGATGCAGCCGTTGAACGTCATGTCCTGTCCCCAGGCGAGGGTGAGCATGGCGAAGTGGTGGTTGGTGTAGAAGGCGGCGTCGAGCCGGGTAATGGTGTCGCAGCCGGCGATGTCCTTGTACTGTGTCCCCTCTCGGGGCGGGTTGCCGGCCCAGTTGACCGAGCACAGCGACATCGGCAGATTGAACTCGTTCATCTGGCAGGTCCGGTCGTACTGCCCGTCGCCGTCGATGTCCTCACCGGTGCCCGGAATGGGGTCGCCGACGGCCTTGCCCTCGGGAATGAGGCCCTCGGTCTCGTGCAAGGTGGTGTAGTACTGCACGGTCCACGCGTCGTCGTCTTCGAGCACGTCGTCGTCGGCGGTCCCGGCGACGCCGTCACGTCCGTTCCTGGTGTTGGGGATGCCGTCCTCGCCGGCGTCCTCCTCCGACTTGTTGCGGTGGTCACCGCGCCAGCTGTTGACGTAGTACTGCCAGTGGCTGTGGGTGTAGTCGCCGATGACGACGTGCTCACGTGCGAAGAGTCCGAGGGCGTCGGCGTTCTGGTTGGCGGCGATCCAGGCCTCCATGTCGGTCTCGGTGGGGTCGGTGGGGGTGGCCGAGGGCGGGTTCTCGTAGGTGACGTTCTGCGGGACGTAGACGTTCCCGCCGCTGTAGATGGCGCCCTGTCCCTTGACCACGCCCGAGATGACGAGACATCCCCGCACCACGACGGGCCCGTGGATCTCGATGGGGGCGTCGACGGTGCCCCTCAGGTAGAGGTGCTGCTTCTCCCCGGCGTCGTCTCCCTGGACGGCGGTCACCACGACGTCGTCCCCGATCTTGATGGTGG
>DATKVD010000105.1:0-10488 GCA_035530235.1 Planctomycetota bacterium
ACACGGAGCATGCAGACGTGACGCCGACGGAGACGGTGGCGAAGAACGCGGTTTTCGAGGTCGCGCTCACGTGCGACGCGGTCCCGGCGAACCCGTTCACCGAAGCGAACGCCGGGGCGGCGTTCGTCTCGCCGTCGGGCGGGAAGGTTCCGGTCGAGGGGTTCTACTTCGGGGGCAGCGAGTGGCGGGTGCGGTTCGTCCCGCGCGAGCACGGGGTGTGGCGGTGGAAGGCGACGCTCACCGCGCCCGGCGGCGACGTCGCGAAGCAGGGCGCGTTCCGGTGCGAGGGGACCACGGGTCGCGGGTTCCTCCGACTGTCGCAGCGCAACCGCTATCGCATGGAATACGAGGACGGGACGCCCTTCTACCCCATCGGGATCCAGACGTGCAGTTTCCTCACGCCCGACTTCGACGGTCCCGCCGCGGACGGGTCGTGGCGGAGCACGTCGGCGGCCGAGTGGGTCGAAGCGTTCGACGGCGCGGTGAACCTCGTGCGCACGCAGCTCGGCCAGGGCACGCGCTCGGGTTGTGCCCTGCCGCTCATCAAGGCCGGCGACACGAAGAAGAACATCCCCCCCGGGGCGATCGACCGATACGACACCGACCTCGCCGCGAAGATGGACGACGTCTTCCGCCTGCACCGCGCGCACAACATCTCGCAGATCCTCATCCTCTTCCAGGACATGAGCCTCTGGGGCGATCCCACGAGCGTCTTCGGCAAGGGCCGCGACCTCGTCAACTTCAAGAACGTCAACGCGCCGAACATGCCCGACCAGGAGCGCTACATCCGCTACGTCGTCGCGCGGTTCGGGTGTTTCGTGGACGTGTGGGAACTCTTCAACGAGGACAGCTACGCCCCGAACGATTACCTCGCGCACCTCGCGAAGGTATTGCGCGACGCCGACCCCTACGACCACCTCATCACCACCAACTACGCCCGACCGGCCGAGCCATGGTGCGAGATCGTCACGTGGCACGAATACATGGGCATGCCGCCCAACGGGGTCGACGCTTACGTCGCTTCCCAGATCGCGATCTACAAGTCCTACGGCAAGGTCGTGCAGAACACCGAGTTCGGTAATCAGGGCAAGCTGTCGAATTTCGACCCCGTCAAGTGGCGCATCGCGGTGTGGACCGCTTTTCTGAACGAATCGGGACTGCTCTTCTGGGGAATGAGCGGCCGCAAGACCGTGGCCACCGGCGTGAACCGCGGCGGCAATGCCAACGCCTACATCGGTCCCGAGAGCCGACAGTACTTCCGCGTGCTGAACGCGTTCAACCGCGACATGCCCGTCGACATGAAGCCTGTCCCCTCGGGGTACCTCGAACACACCGACCTGCGCACCTGCGCCCTCTCGAACGGGGAGGTCACCGCACTTTACGTCCATCACTTCTCGGACCACGAGAAGGAATATCAGCTCCCCTACAAGCTGTTCGTGGAGACCGGTCCCGGGAAGTTCCGTGTGCGGTGGATCGACCCGGCCGACGGAAAAGAGATCCAGACAGAAGAGGTGAGTACCGTGCAGCAGTTCCTTTCGTTGATGCTTCCGCCGGTGAAGATCGACGCGGCCTGTCGCATCGATCGGATTGACAGATAGGATCGCAAGGAGAGAAGACAATGCGAACCGTGATGGTTTGCCTGGTTGTCGTGCTGGGTGTCAACGTCACGTGGGCTCAGGATGCCGCCCGCGTTGGTTGGAGTGAAGAATTCGACGACATCGCGAGATGGAAGGCGGCGCTCCTGAAGCCGCACGGGACGCCGATGGTCGAGGTGACGGCCGAGGACGGGTGCATCAACTTCCGCACCCCCGTCGGGGCGCTCAACCCCGGCATGAAACGCGCCGACTGGCCCGAGTGGCCCGAGAACCCCGCCACCTCCTTCACCAACTGGCCCGTGGAGTACGACGACGTCGTCGATTTCGACCGCTACCCTTACATCGTCATCCGCATCCGTGAGAAGGCCGCCTTCTTCTACATCTCCATCTGCGGCAAGGCACTCAAGATCGGCTACACCACCGGCGTCCACGCGCAGGACCTCCGGTCCCTCGGACTCACCGGGAAACAGAAAGTGAAGTTCTACTGCCAGACGCTCAACACCCACGGTCACGTGAAGATCGACTACATCCGTCTCGTGAGCGAGTTGACCGACGAGGAGAAGAAGGGCTTCATCGACGACGGCGTCACCCTCCGCGAGGAGAACCTGACGGGCCATCCCTACCACCGGCTCGAGGCCCTGAACGCCCGTGCCGGCCGACCCGCACGCACACCCGGCGAGGGAAGCGAGTGGGTGGTCTATCGCGACACGGGCACCGGGGCCGAGGTCTGGCGGATGACCGACCTCGACACGAACGAGCACAACATCAGCTTCAACTGCGACGGGTCGGCGTTCACCGTGAGCGGACGTCCCGGGAGCGGGTTCCACGTCTTCGACTGGACCGACCGCACCTTCAAGCTGATCGAGGGCGGTCTGAACGACGCTAGGCCGCGGTTCTCGACCACCGAGCCCGACGCGATGATCATCGCCGAGAACACCTGGCTGACGCGAACCGGGACCAGCCGGCCCCGCCGCATCACCCTCTGGCGGCAGAACTTCCGCACCGGCCAACGCGAGGCGATCGCCTCCTTCGAGCCGAAGACCTGGCGGGTCCAGGAGTTCGCGTCGTCGCCCGACTCCTCGAAGATGACCTTCGGCCTGCGTGAATCGCCGGTCGTCTTCCTCATCGACCCGGAGAAGCCCGAGGCCGAGCGCGTGCGCGAGATCACGCTGACCACACGCCTCAAGGGCGTGCGGCTCGTCAACAACGACACCGAGATCGCCTGGAACGACTGCTACACCTACCACCCCCTCCTCATGAACCTGGCGACCGGCAAGGTCACGCAGGGGAACTCCCCGTGTGCGGGTGGGCACTCGGCCGGCGGCCCCCACTGGACCATCGGACCTTACAGCCAGCTCATGAAGCTCCTCGTGAAGAACGGTCTTCACCCGCAGACCGAAGCCACCGCCGACGACACGAAGATCTTCGCCAACTACGCCGAGCCGGTCGTCGTGGATTACGGCAACGTCTCGTCGAACGGGAAATGGATGGTGACGAACGGCGTCGCCGGCGACGTGCAGGGACAGCACTTGATGATCTCGACCGCCGACCCGGCGACGGTGCTGCGGACGTGCTTCTACAACACCTCGCGGAACGACTGGCCGACCAACACCTACTCGCGCACCTCGCCCGACACGACGAAGCTGGCTTACGTCTCGGACCAGTTCGGCACGGGCGACGTCTACATCGCCGTCACCGGCCGAGGCGCCCCACCGACGGACCTCAAGGCCGAGCGCCAGGCCAACGGCGACGTGAAGCTCTCGTGGAAGGCGCCGAAGGACACACGTGAGATCGCGGGTTACCGTGTCTACCGCAGCAGCTGGAGCGGCAAAGGCTTCGTTGCGCTCAACCGAACCCCTGTCAAAGAAACTACTTACAGCGAGAATCACGCCGACTGGGGATATTACCTCATTGCGGCGGTCGAGCCGTCCGGCATCGAGGGCAGTTTCTCCAATGAAGCCGGTGTGACTCCGGCTGTCGTGGTGACCCGGCCGCCGGTCACCCGCACGCTTTACATCGAGGCGGAACACTGCGCGTATTCGGCGCCGCTGCGACTCGTCCTCGATGGCAGCGCGGCTGGAAGCCGTTACCTGCGCTATCACAAGGCATCGGCTGACGAGCCGGAGGCGGGCGTCCTGAAATACACGCCACCCCGCATCGTCGGAGCGAAGCTCTGGATTTGCTCTCGCAGCGAAACACACAAGGAAGCCTGGACGTGGAAGGTCAGCAACCGCGCACTTGACGGGACGCTTCCCATCAGCGGCGAGGGCATGGCGATCGATCGCATCGCGATCTCCGATGACCCGAACTTCGACCCGAACAAGTCGGACGAAGTCACGACCCCACCGGCGCCGATCTCCGATTTCGCCCTCGCGGATTCGACGCCGCAGTCGATCACGATGCGGTGGCAAGCAAGCCCGACGCTTAACGCCAGTCGCTACGACGTCCACGTCGGCGGCGACCCGAAGGTGCTCGGCAACGAGACGATCATCGGCTCGACGACGGAGACGACGTTCAAGGACTGGGGGCTGCGGCCCGGCACGGCGTATACCTATCACGTGGTCGCGGTCGATTCGCGCGGACAGATAGCGAAGCCCGTGAGCCTCACGGCGAAGACGGAGCCGCAGATCATTCAGACGCTGTCGGCGAACGTGACGAAGGAAGCCGAGAAGGTGTCGTTCGCCGTCGACGTGAAGGAAGCGGCCCCCTTCATGCTGTGGGTGAAGTTCCAGCCGGCGTACGTCGAGGAGAGACAGCTCCGCGTGGGTGTCGAGATCGACGGCAAAGCGGTCGGCACGTGGCCGCTCCGTGCCCCCTACCGGCCGATGGGCGGGGTCCTCGTGGGTCCGGCCAAGGGCCCCGAACGCGTCTTCACCGACAAGGTCCTCGCCGACGGCAAAGACGTCTTCGACCTGGCCCCGGGCCGACACACGGTCACGTTCACGCTCGATCCGAAGCTCGGCGACGACAAGCACAAGCTGATGGAACTGACCGCCTCGAACGACCACAGCTTCCGCCCCGAGGGCTACGACCCCCGGGCCGACTTCAAGAAGGCGGCCAGACGCTACTGAGCACGAATCAGCGTCTGGTGGGGCTCCCGTCCCACCAGACCATGGTGGCGGGACAGGAGCCCCGCCACCCGCTGGTTTCGGGTTCCGAGTTGCAGAGGACGAGAGCATGATACCTTGCCCCTCGAGGTATGTGACTCGCGTACGCTGGGTTGCAGGGGACGAGAGCGTGATACCTTGCCCCTCAAGGTATCCGCGTTGTGCGCGCTGAATTGGCGGGGCGAGAGGATGATACCTCGACCCTCAAGGTATCCGACTCGCGTACGCTGAATTGCAGGGGCTGGAAGGCGCCATACCTTGCCCCTCAAGGCATCCGACTCGTGCGCGCTGGGGTGAAGGAGCTGGAAGCGTCAATACCTTGCCCCTCGAGGTATCGTAGAGCAGAAGGACGCCGATGCGCCGGGGCGGGGTTATTCGGGTCAGGGCGGGTGCCGGTTCGGGGGAGCAGGATGTTCCGGGAGATCGCGAGAGGACTGAAGCAGAGGCTTCGCTACTACCGCCGGGTTGCGGCGCACCCCGAGACCCCGAGGCTGGCCAAGTGGCTTCTCGTCGCGGCCATCGCATACGCCCTCAGCCCGATCGACCTGATCCCGGACTGGATCCCCGTCCTCGGGCACCTGGACGACGTGCTCATCGTCCCGGGACTGGTCGCCGTCGCGCTGCTTCTGGTCCCCGAAGAGGTGAAACGAGAGTGCCGTGAGGCCGTGAACGACCGGGAAGACCCCGCAAGAGAGAGCGGCACCTGAGCGTGGAGGAAAGCTCATGATCGCCTGGATCAACGTCGTCGTTCTGGTTCTCAGCGCACTGCTCGTGCTCATCTTCTACGTGAAGAGTGTCCGCCCGGCGGCCCTCGAAAAGAAGATCGGTCCCGACGCCTACCGGCGGTGCACGCGCTGCCGGACCGTCTCCGGGGTCTTCATGATCGTCGCGCTCGCCAGCTACGTGCTCTACGTCTTCTATCCGCTCCCCATCGGCCTGCCGGCGACGTTCCCCTGGCGCTGGTGGGTCTCCGCCGTCATCGCCCTCGTGATCGCCCTCCCCTCCGGCTGGCTCTTCTACCGCGGGGTGAAGGACGCCGGCGAGGAGACCATGCGTCCGAAAAAGGAGCACACGCTCTACGGAGGCATCTACGAGAAGATCCGTCACCCCCAGGCCGCGGGCGAGCTGCCGTTCTTCTGGGTCTTCGCATTCCTGCTTCACTCGCCGTTCCTGGCGCTCATCTCTTTTCTCTGGGTGCCGATTTTCCTGGTGATGTCCCTGGCGGAGGAGAAGGACCTGGCACTGCGCTACGGCGAGTCGTATGAGGCCTACCGGAAACGCACGGGGTTCCTGTTCCCAAGGAGGAGATAGTACATGTCGAGCGTGACGTGCGAGCGGCGGAAGGACAGGGTTGTGCTGAAGACGCCTTACTGGCGTGTGGAGCACGACCTCGGAGCCGGGGGGTGCTGGCGGTCGATCCGGTTCACGAAGGGCAGCCGGAAGAACCTTCTCGCCACGCCGGTGACGTCGCGGATCCGGTTCTTCCGTCTCGTCCCCGGGACCATGTACAACGACTACGCCTCGTTCGAGGAGTGCCGTGAGAGACGTCCGAAGGTCACGGTCGGTGAGACGCGGACCGGCGACCCCGTGGTCGTCACCGAGGGACGGTACACCGACGCCTCCGGGAACACGATCCCGGTGCGGTACCGTCGGCGCTCGGAGTACCGTGAGTGGGGACTGGTGGCGAGCGAACTGGAGGTGCTCCCCGAGCGGGACGTCCCGGAGGTGGTGGAGTTCAGTGCGGCGGCCTTCACGCTTCGGCCCGGCATGACCGACCTGAACGTGCGCGAGCACCCGGCGTGTGCCGGCCACAGCGACCTGTTGGGACTCGGGGAGTGGTTCGAGATCGAGCCGGGACGAGCCGTCTACAGCCAGCGCTACACACCCATGCACCTCTCGATCTTCGAGAAGGACGTCGAGGGGATTGACTTCTGTCCGTCAAGCCGACTCGTCGACTGGGACACACAGCTCACGTCCGACCCGGGTCAGGGGCTCTGCGTCGTTGCCGCCGACGCCGAGGGCGGGACTCACGTCGAGATCGACCCGTTCTGCCGGGCGTTCCGACGCATCCCCATCACACTCCGGAAAAAGCGTTACCGCTTCCGGATGTACTGGGGTCTGCCTTTCGTCAGGGAGCGCGAGCGGACGTTCTCGAAATACTTCCATTCGAGCCTGTTCAGCGACTGGGCGACGGACACGCAGCTCGAACGTCTGGCGGACGCCGGCGTGAAGCTGCTCCGGTTCCACTGCGACCACCGTGACGACGGGCCCTTCTGGCACGACGGGATGTATCCCCCGTTCGACCGGGAAGGGATGCGTGAACTCCGGCGGGTCATCGACACCTCGCACCGGCTCGGGATGAAGATCGTCCCGTACGTGTCGCTCAAGGAATTCCATCCGGAGTCGCCCGGGTACCGGCGCAACCGGAAGAAATGGACGCAGCGGCCCACGCCCACGTCGGACGGGATTCACACCTACGTCCGCACGGGCGAGTTCGGTCACGTCATGTGCATGGAGAGCGACTGGCTCGCGTTCCGCAAGCGTGCGTGCGACGTCATGCTCGACGACCTCCCGTGGGACGGGCTCTATTTCGACTGGTGCAGTCCGCACGCCTGCATGCACCCGGACCACCTGCCGGGCGCCTATCACACCGACACCGACGGGTTCCTCGATTTTCTCTTCTACGCCCGCCGGCGCGTGGGTCCCGACGGCATCCTGCTTCTCCACCTGTCGGGACTGCCCTACGTCGTGGCCGAGAACCTGGCCGACCTCGCGCTCATCTACGAGGACACGCAGGGGGTCGTGCCGCTGCCGGGCGACTTCCCGTCCCAGTGCGACTTCTTCCCCGTCGCCCCGCGGCACCTCGTGATGAACATCGGCAACGACCCCGTCAACACGCGGAAGTTCATCATGGGGGGCATGCTCCAGGGACACCCCGCCATCACCCAGATGCCGGCGCGCAGGGGCCGATCGTTCCCCGCCGCGGTGCTCGAGGAGATGGAGCTGTTCGGTCGAGAGGACCTGTCGCGGTACCGCTTCAGACGGGCGAGCGAACGTCCGGTGGAAACGGACAAGCCGACGGTCTACGCGTCGCTTCACCACGCGCGCGGACGGGCACTGGTTTACCTGGGGAATTTCTCCGGGAAACCGGCCCGCGGGACCTTCACGTTCGACCCGTCGTGCCTCGGCAGAAGTGAGCGTGGGAAGAAGGTCTCGGTCCTGCGGATGCTGGCTCCGGGGAAGACGCGCGCGGTCGGCACGCGAACCGCCGCGAGCCTGAAGCGCGAAGGCGTCGGGTACTCGATGCGTCCGTGGGGCTCGGCACTCTACCGCATCGAGGTCTGACGACGAGAGGAAGACCGTGAGTGAGGAGGGAGGCGCCGATGCAGCTTGAATCCCCACCCGTGCCCCGTCAGGAGGAGACGTTTTTCGGGAGCCGACGCGGGGCGCGGCTGGCCTTGCTGGTGCTCATCTTTCTGGCCGCCCTGGCCCTGCGGCTCGTTTGCCTCACCAGGCCTCCCTTCGACTATCACCCGTCGCGTCAGTACCGCTCGGCCCTCCTCGCCAGAAGCTTCTATCTCGAGGGCACCCCGGGAATACCGGCCTGGCGGAAGGCCGTCGCCGCCGACGCCGTGCAGAAGCAGTGGACGCTCGAACCCCCCATCCTCGAACGGCTCGCGTCATGGGGATATCGTCTCCTCGGACGCGAAAGCCTCTGGCTGCCGAGACTGCTGTCCTCGGTGTTCTGGCTGGTGGGAGGCGGCTTCCTCTACCGTGTGGCCCGAAGGACCGCCGACACGGATGCGGCGATCCTCTCCACCGCTTTCTATCTCCTGCTCCCGTACGCCGTCCCGGCGAGTGCAACCTTCCAGCCCGACCCCCTGATGGTCATGATGCTCCTCGTCAGCATCTGGACGATACTGCGCTGGCACGACCGGTCGTCGAAAGCGGCCCTGACGGCCGCGGCGGTCGTCTCCGCCCTGGCCGTTCTCACGAAACCGATGTGCATCTTCCCCATCTTCGCGTCATTTGTGAGCATCGCCGTCTGGAAGCACGGGCTTCGAAAGGCGATCCTCAGCCCGGGTCTTCTGGTGTTCACGGGGGTCCTCGTCGTATTCAGCGTCGCCTACTACGGGTACGGTCTGTTCGTCGTGGGGTCCCTCAGGGAATCGGCCCGGATGAGCTTCATCCCGCGACTGCTGCTGAGTCCGTTCTTCTGGGGACGCTGGCTTCAGCAGGTGCTGACGGTGCTGGGTCCGGCCGCCCTCCTGGGCGGTCTCATCGGCATCCAGCTCGCCCGGCGGGGACTGTCGCGGGCACTGCTCGCCGGGTTGTGGACGGGCTACGTCGTCTTCGGACTCGTCTTCAACTACCACACGCATACCCACGACTACTACCACCTCCAGCTCGTCCCGATTGTGGCACTGTCGCTGGGACCGGTGTGCGCGGGAATCCTGAACCTCGCCCGACGGACGAACACGCAGTGGTACTGGCGTGCCGCGGCCTGGGGGGTCCTCCTCGTCGCCGCGGCGTCCAGCTTCGTCCTGGTCTATTCACGGCTGGCGCCGGGCGCCCCGGACTGCGAGAGACAGATCAGGACGGCGGAGGAGATCGGCGAGATCGTCGGACACAGCACCCGGACGATCTACCTCAATTCCCCCACCGCGAAGCCGGTGCAGTACTACGGCGAGTTCTCGGGAAAATACTACCCCAACCCCGACAATCTCAAGGTCATGCGGTATCAGGGGATGAAGCCGGTCACGACGAGGGAACGCCTGAGGGGCATGGTCGAGGAGTACTCGGCGGAGTATTTCATCGCAGCGGACCTCGGGTTCTTCAGGAAGCAGCCGGACTTGAGGGAGCTTCTCACCGAGGAATTCCCTGTCGTCGCGCAGAGCGAGGACTTCGTGGTTTTCGACCTGCGCAAGTGGCGCCGTCCGGAGAAGCCGGCACCCGAGTAGCGTCGCCGAGGATGCCCCCGGCCCGGCGCCCCGGCGGTCTCTTCATGTCCGGTCTCCAGGGGAGACATTGTCATTCTGAGGAGTCCCGTCCCGATACCATCGGGATCGGGACGACGAAGAATCTGGCTGCGCTGCGGAAAGGGCTTCTCCCGGACGAGGTCGGGCCCTCTTCCCAATTCGCGGCCAGATGCTTTGTCCCGATGAATCGGGACTCAGCATGACACCGTGTGTTCTCCGGTGCTCCCTCACAGGTTCTCGATCTCCAGCGGCGGGATAGATTCGGCCGGCTCGAATCCGAAGACCCGCGAGAAGAAATAGAACTCGCCTTCGAGCGCCCGCTCCACGTTCCCGGCCCTTCGGAAGCCATGCTGCTCACCTGCAAACTCGACGAGCGCCACCGGGACGTGCTTCTTCCGGAGGGCGTCGGCCATCATCCGTGCCTGGTTCGGCGGGACGATCCGGTCCTCCAGTCCCTGGAAGAAGATGACCGGGCAGTTGAACCCGTCGAGGTGATGGAGGGCGGAGCGCTCGCGATAGGTCTCGCGTCCTTCGGGCCAGGGGGCGATGAGGCGGTCGAGGTAGCGCGACTCGAACTTGTGCGTCTCCCTCGCGAGGGCCTCGCAGTCGCTGATGCCGTAGTGACTGGCCCCGGCGGCGAAGACGTCCCGGAACGCCAGGCACGAAAGCGTGGTGTAGCCCCCGGCACTCCCGCCGGTGATGGCGAGACGTCCGCCGTCCACCAGTCCGCGCCCTGCGAGGTGCCGTGCGCCTGAGCAGCAGTCGTCCACGTCCACCACGCCCCACTGCGTCCGAAGCCGCTCGCGG
>DATKVD010000106.1:0-12779 GCA_035530235.1 Planctomycetota bacterium
TTCGCGTTGGTCCGCCAGTCGCCGACGAGGTTGAGCGTCTTCTTGAGTCCGTTCTGCTGTGGGTGTGGGGGGGCGTCCCCAATGAGGATAATCACCCTCTGACTGTTGGGTCGCCAGCCGCCGTGGGTCATGGCTTCGCTGATGCCCTCGAACACGGCTTCGGGGATGTCGCCCCCGCCCTTCGCCCGCAGTCCCCGCACCGCGTCCTGAAACTCCTCGAGATTCCCGGTCAACGGGAAGAGCTTCGTGACGTAAGCGAACTCGTCCGGGTCGAAGACCTTGTGGTCGCGGTAGCTGACCACGCCGAAGTGCGTGTTGGGCACGAACTTGCGAACCACCCCACACAGCTTGTCGCTCTGCTGTCGCAGACGGAGCAGGATGCCCGTCATGCTGTCGGTGCAGTCGATGACGAGCACCACGTCCAGTCCGAAGTGATTGCAGTGTCTCATGGCGTCGTTGAATCCGGCCTCGGCGATCTCCTCGGCACTGGGCTTGTAGATGGACAGTTCACGCACGTCCTTCTTGGCGATGGTGAGTCGGCCGAGCTTGCTGTCGACCACGAACAGCTCCTCCGTAAGCAGTCCCTTGGCCTTGAACCTGGCCGTCTCGACCGCGTCGGGTGTCTTGTCGTCTCCCATCACCACGGCGGTGATCTTGCTCGTGGGGATGTGCAGCACGCCGTAAGAGGTCTCCAGAGAGAACTGTGAATTCACGAGTCGGCCCTTGACCTGACTGCCGTCGGTGAGGGTGATCTCGACCCGAAGTGTGGCGGTGCCGCCGCCGGTGCCCTTCGCCAGTCGTTCGAGCATCTCCTGGGCCGTCGTATTCTCGGGATCCAGCAGCAGCACCTGTTCCACTTCCCGACGGGCCTGGGCCTCGAGTCCCTGTGCAAGACACCACCGTGCCAGTTCGAGCCGGGCACTCACGGCCTTGTCGCTCAGGGCCTTGGCCTTCTGACGGTAGAGCTTCCTCGGGTCCGCCTTCCATACCACCCGTATGATCTCGTCACGTCGGAACTCCAGCACCCCGCCGACCGTCTTGATGCTCACCGCCTGCTCGGTCTCCCTGACGATCTCGCCCGTGAATTTGCGTCCGTCCTTCAGGATGAGCTCGTCGGCCCGGAGCGACGTGGAACCGAGTATCAGCATGGCCAGAAGAATCGCAGTGGTGCCCGCTCGTCTCATGGTTGTCCTCCCTCGGCGGCGTCCGGGGGCGTCTTGCCCGGGTGTTCGCCTTCGACTTCGATTTTTGGAAGCGGCTTGACCCCCGTTCCGCCACAGGCCTCGCACGGCACGACCTTCGCCCCGTTACACACCGGACAGGGGCCCGCCTGGGTGGTGATGGGGTTGCCGTTGCACGTCGGGCACACGACACCTCCCTTGCCGTCACAGTCCGGACAGTCCACCTTTCCGGTCCCGTCGCATCGCGGGCAGTTCACACGTCGCAGACGTCCCCACGCCCCACGGAACCGACCTATGCCGCCGCACAGCGGACAGGTGATCTTGCCCTTTCCCTCACACGTCTCACACTTGACCTTTCCTTTGCCCTTGCAGGTCGGACAGACGTTCTTCTCACTGAGTCGGCCCTTCCCGGCACAACGAAGACAGGTCCGAGTGGCCTTGCCGACGCAGGCCTCGCAGGGTCTGAGGATGCGAATGGTCTTGATGTCCTGACGCTTGACGTTGATGGGACCCACCTTGCTCTTTGCGGAGAAGGTCTCGACCTTCAGACGTCCCTCACCGACGTAGGCGTCCGAAATGAGACGGTCGGGCAAGGGACCCACGCCCAGCTCGATCAGGTCGGCCTCCGCGACGGGGATGAGCAGGAACCCGGAGGGGGTCTGCACCTTGAGCGTCGCGAGCAGGAGTTCGGCCTTCATCAGGTCGCCGTTGACGAGTCGGAACTCACAGGTGAGATCCTTGGCATGACGGACCACGTCGGTGACCTCACCGAGTTTCAGTGCAGCCTCCTTGTGACCGGGGTCCAGGGCCAGTGCGCTCTCGAAGTGCTCCCGGGCCTCACTGCGGAGTTTCTGCTCGTCACACCATGTCCCGAGGGCGTAATGCTCGGCGGCGAGTTCCATGTCGAGGGCCTTCTGGCGGCTGCTGTACTCATCGGCCGGCACCGCCGCCAGTCGCACGGCGGCCGTCACGCCCAGGACCACGACGACGGCGAACACGATCCGGGTCCCTGCCACCCGCCCTTCCGTCATCCTCCAGAGATTCCGCATGGCCTGTTCCTCCAGCGATACGTCATTCCTCGTCCTGACTATTGGTTGTGGAATCCAGGAGGTTCGTTACTTCTTTTTCGACATCCGGCGTCACCGGCTTGATGCCGGTTCCCTTGCAGGCGTCGCAGGGCAGGGCCTTTCTTCCTCCACAGTCGGGACAGGGGCCCTTGTCCTCCTGAACGGGCTTCCCCTTGCAGTCCGGACACGTCATCATGCCTCTCTTGCAGTTGCGACAGTCGATCGTCCCACGACCGTTGCAGCGTGCACACTTGAACCTGAACCCGGCGAAGGCCCCGGGACGCCAGCCCTGGCCGCCACACCCCGGACAGGTCAGACGTCCCGTGCCGCCGCACCTGTCGCACTGGACCTTGCCTGTGCCGCCGCACCCCTCGCATTCCACCGTCTCGTACAGCCGTCCTTTGCCCTCGCACCGCGGACACTGCCGCATTCCCGTGCCCGTGCACACCGCACAGGGACGCACGATGCGGATGTGGTCCAGGTTCTCACGCTTGACGTTCAGGACGCCGACCTTGGCCTTGGCGGCGAAACCGTCCTCCTCCACACGTGCCTGTCCGGCAAACCCGTCGGCAAGGACCAGGTCAGGGGCTTCCCCTTTGCCGACCTTCACGATGTCCGTCTTGTCGACCGGGATGAGCAGAACCCCGGAGCCGGTGTCCACGCAGAACGCTTCCGACAGCAGCTCGGCCTTCACCTGCAGTCCGTCCCTGAGGTGCAGTTGACACATGGCGCGTCTGCCGGCGGGGACCTCCTTGGGCGCCACGCTTCCCATCTCGGCGTTGGCCCCCTCGTGGTCCGGCTGAAATCGCAGGGCCTCCCTGAAATGCTCCCAGGCCTGGTGCAGCAGCTTCTGGGTCTTGCACCATTGGCCGAGGGCGAAATGCTCCGCCGCGAGGTCCTTCGCCAGTTTCGCGGACCGCTCTTCGTATTCGGCAAGAGGTGCGTTCCCGGGGGCCGCCCTCCCGGCGGACCCGGGCAGCACCCCTGCCACGAGCACCGTCGTCAGGACGACCCACAACCGACGCCCCATGAACGCCGCGCGTCCCGCTTCACGCCCTGCTGTCTGCCGGCAGCGTGGTGCCATGCTCCTCCCCCGATTCCTGCCTTCCGGCCGGACTACTTTTCCGTCGGTGCTGTGCCGCGCTGCGTCAACTCCTTCTCGACATCCGGCGGCAGGGGCTTGACGCCCGTGCCCTTGCACACCGTGCACCGCAGGATCTTCTCACCCTTGCACTCCGGACAGACGATCTCCTTCGTCTTGGTGGGCTCCCCCATGCAGTCGGGACACTCCACCCCACCGCTCTGGCAGTCCGGACAGGTGAGCTTGCCCGTGTGCTTGCAGGTCGTGCAATGGAACCTGGCACGGAGTCCCCCGTAGGTCCCCCAGTTGAAGCCCTTGCCCTGGCACTGCTGGCACCGGATCTGGCCGCGTCCCTTGCACGTGTTGCATTTGACCTGCCCCTTGCCCTTGCACTTGGGACACACCGTCGTCTCGGTCACCCGTCCGGCGCCCCCGCAACGGGCACACTTCCACTCTATCCGTCCGTTGCACGCCGGACAAGGGTGAAAGAGCCGAATTCCTGAGAGGTTCCGGCGTGACGCTTCAACCGATCCGATCTTGCCCGTGACGGCAAACGTGTCGTGCAGGAGACGTGCTTCACCGTAAAAAGTGTCGGCGACCACCACGTCCGGCCCGTCGTCGGCACCCAAGAGGATGAGGTGCACCTCCCCCGGCGGCACGAAGAGGACGCCCGAGTCGGTCTCGAGGCAGAGGACGCTCATGTTCAGTCCCGCACGCACCCGTTCGCCGTTCCTGAGAGACAACTCACACTTCTGTGCCACGCCGGGCGCGTCCTGACCGAGCCGTGTGAGAGCCCGTTGTGCTGCAATGAGCCCCGGGTGCAGCTCGAGGGCCTCCCTGAAGTGCTGTCGGGCCTCATCGGAGAATCTCTTCTCCGTGCACCACGTTCCGAGGGCGCAGTGTTCGTCGGCCAGTTCACCGACCAGCGCCGTCCGCCGTTTCTCATACTCGGCAAGTGGAGCGTCCAGGGCGGATAAGACCGCCGCCATCAGCAGCACCGCCCCGGCCGTGCGCACACCCATCACGACTCCCCCCGACACACACGTCCCACTCAGCCCTCGAGGCCGAGCCTCTTCATGAGATGATACAGCTTTCGCCGTCCGATGTCCAGCAGCCTGGCGGCTTCACTCTTGTTGCCCTCGGTCTGCCGGAGCACATGGGCGACGTGCCTCCGTTCGAGTTCCTCGAGTGTCACCGTCTCCGGGACCGACCCCGGCGTCGTGAGCAGCGGCCGGATCTCCCCGGCGGCGACGACCGGTCCCTTCGAGCGCATCACCGCACATTCGACGACCCCGGCCAGCTCACGCGTGTTCCCCGGCCAGGGGTATTCCCGCAGAGCGCTCATCGCGTCCGGGGACATCTCTTTCACGGGATCGTCCGTCGTGTGGAGCGCCTTCAGGCAGCACTCGACCAGGAGGGGGACGTCCCCGAGGCGGTCGCGCAGAGGCGGCACGACAATCGCCGTGGGCCCAAGCCGATAGAAGAGATCCTCACTGAAGCGTCCCTCCCGGGTTTCCCGCTCGAGGAGTCGGTCCGTGGCGGCGATGACGCGGACGTCCACGCGGCGGAGCTGTGCGGCGCCGATGCGGCGGAGTTCGCCCTGCTCGATCACCCGGAGGAGTGCGGTCTGTGTCGTGAGGTCCAGTCGGCCGATCTCTTCCACGAAGACGGTCGCCCCGTGCGCCCCCTCGAGAAGCCCCCGGCTGTCCGAGGTCGCCCCGTCAAAGGCGCCCTGGTCGTGACCGAACAGTTCATCCGCAAGGAGCCCCGGCGGACGACCGGCCGTGCGCAGCGTGAGGAGCGGACGGCTGCTCCGTGCCCCGGAGGCCCATATCGCCCGTGCCACGGCTTCCTTTTCGGTCCCGTGTTCGCCCTTGATGAGCACGGGACCGTGTGTCGCCGCACAGCGCTCAACGTGCGCCCGCACCGTCACGATTGCCGGGCTCTCACCGACAATCCCGTGCCAGGGGACCCCGGCAGGCACCCTCCGTCTCAGTGTGTCGTTCTCAAGTCGGAGCCTCACGAGTTCCGCCGCCCGCTCGACCACCCCCAGAAGACGCGCGGGCCGGCAGGGCTTCTTCAGCACGGCAAACGTCCCCGAGCTGAATGCCCGGTTCACGTCGGCGGCCGTGGCATCGCCGCTGAGAACGACCAGCTCCGCATCCCCACCGCCGGACCGAAGGTCCTCCAGCAGTGCCGCTCCGCCCATGCCCGGGGCAAACGGGTCGACGACGATCACGTCGAAGCATTCCGAACCGGTCACCCTCAAGGCTTCCTCGCCGGTGCCTGCCGCCTTGACCATCCAGCCCCGCCTCTCGAGCCGTCCTGCCAGCGACCGTCGCGATTCGGAGTCTCCATCCACCACGAGAAGACGTCCGTCGGTCGTCAACGAAGCTCCGTCCACGGAATGCCTCCTGACCTGTGTATCCGTGTGCATGACACACCGTTACATCATACCGGTGAGGAAGGCCGATGTCAACCGTCGGCTGTCATTGGAGCACCGTATCGGTGTCGAGGTATCGGAGGAGTCCCCATGGGGGCATTTGGGGTTGCATTCGCTCTCGGGGATGGTACACTTCGCAAGCGGTGTGACGTGAGCGCGCCTCAGGGGGTCTCCGATGAGACAGGTGGTATTCGCGACAGTCACGGCGGTCATGATTGCGGCTTCGGGGGTGTCCGGGTGCGGCAGACGAGGCGAGGAATTCGACCTGGTCATCATCAGTCCGCACGACGAGAAGATCACGGAGGAGTTCGAGCGCGGGTTCGCCAGGGTCTTCACGCGGGTGCACGGACGTGCGCCTCGCATGTCCTGGCGCGACTTCGGCGCCGGCACCGAAGCACAGATGCGTGCCGTACTGGACCAGTTCTCCCGACAGCCCGCGGGTATCGGCGTCGACCTGTTCTTCGGGGGCGGCATCGACCCCTACAGGACCCTCAAGGCGAAAGGACTCCTGACACCTTACCGTGTTAGGAACATCGACGACATCCCGGCGGAGCTGCTCGGCGTGCCCCTCTACGACGGAGAATATCACTGGTACGGTGCGGTGCTGTCCAGTTTCGGCATCCTCTACAACAAGACACTGCTCAGGAAGCTGGAGGTCCCTGAGCCCAGGACGTGGGAGGACATGACGGACGCGAGGCTGATGGGCTACGTCGGACTTGCGGACCCGTCGCGCAGCGGCTCCGCCCGGGCCATTTACGAGATGATCCTCCAGGCCTACGGGTGGGAGAAGGGGATGGGCGTCATCACGCTCATGGCCGCCAACGCCAGCGACTTTCACGCGGGCAGTTCGAGTCTGGTCAAGGACGTGACACTGGGCGACGTGGCCATGGGCCCGGCCATTGATTTCTACGGCTGGACGCAGATCGCCGAGGCAGGGGAGGACGTGCTGGGCTTCGTGCTGCCCGAGAAGCTGACCGTCATCACGCCCGACACCATCGCCATCCTCAAAGGCGCCCCCAACCCGGAGACGGCGAGGATGTTCCTCGACTTCGTGATGGGTGAAGCCGGACAGCGACTGTGGCTGCTCAAGGCGGGAACCGAGGGCGGGCCGGAGAAATACAACCTGCTGAGGATGCCCGTGCTCCCTTCGGTCTACGAGCGCTACGCGGCGGTGAGTGCCCGCAGGCTCAACCCGTTCAAGTTCACGAGTTCCTTCACGCACGATTCGGACAAGGGCTCGGCCCGCCGCGAACTGGTGGCGGACCTGATGAAAAGCCTCCTGATGCAGCCGCAGGAAGAACTGCGTGCGTGCTGGAAGGCGGTCCAGGGCGTCCCCAACCGGGAGCGGCTCATCGCGAAGATGACGGTGCTGCCGGTGGGGGAGTCGGAGGCCCTCGAGATGGCACGCACGAAGTGGGAGGACCAGGAGTTCCGTGCCCGGACGATGACCGCGTGGGTGCACTTCGCACTCAAGAAATACGCCGACGTGAGAGCTGAGGCCGAGGCGGCGGCGAAATGAGGGACGCACGACGACGGCTCAGTGGGGCCGGTAGTCGTTGCGGAGGGCCTCGACAAGCGGGATGAAGCCGTTCATCGGGAAGTTCTTGCCGGGACACAGGGTGACGGCCCCGGACATGTCACGGTGGCCGTGAACCTGTTCCACCGGAATGCCCAGTCGAAGCGTCAGGTAGGCGGTGAGCTGGGCCAGACTGAGCATCTGCATCATGGAAGGCTTCTGGCCGGTCTTCTCGAAGTTCCCGATGAGACAGATGCCGATGGCCTTGTCGTTGTGGCCGCGACAGTGGGACCCCTCTTCCTGATTGAACCATCGGGGACCCACCTCGATCTCCCCGTCGGTGCTGTTGGTCCCGTTGCCGATGACGAAATGGTAGCCCGCACTCTCCCAATGCCGCTTGGTCCGGTGATAGCGGTCGATGATGTCGAGGTTGCCCTGGTCGGTGCCGCTGTGATGAATGACGATCTCTTCCCAGGGGTGCCACTGGCAGGCCCCGGTCATGCAGAGTTCCTTGAGCCACTGGGGGGCGTCGGTGCGGTCGGGACGGACGGGGTCGGGCCAGAACACCAGCACCACCAGCAGACCCGCCAGCAGCAGCACCATGAGAACGGCCAGGAGTGCCGGGATGTCAGTGCGACGGAATCTCATGGTGAAGTCTCCTGCCGGGACCGGTATGATGCATTCATAGCATCGCCCGGCGCCGGGTGCAAGGACCGAGTCGTTTTATTTGCGGGTTGAGCCATGTCCCAGCGATACGCCCAGGTCGCGGTGAACATTCCTCTGGACAGGACCTTCGACTACGAGATCCCGTCGGCACTGGCCGGTGTGGTGCGTCCGGGGGTGATCGTGCGTGTCCCGTTCGGCCCCCGTCGCATCGCCGGATACTGTGTCAGCACTTCGGCGACCCCCGGCTTCCCCAGAACCAGACCCATCATCGACGTGCTGGAACCCGAGCCGGTCTTCAGTGCCAACGACCTGGAACTGGCCCGCTGGATTGCCGCCGAGTATGCCTCGGGTCTGGGTGAGGTGCTCGAGGCGATGCTGCCGGCGGCCGTTCGCAGGGGACGGGCACGTCCCACGGCCGAATTCGTACGGTTGGTGCTGTCGACGGATGAAACGCTCGAAAGGTTCCCCCCATCCCGCCGAGGACACAAGCAGCGGGCCCTTCTGAGTGCCCTTATCGACGCCGGGGGCGAGGCGCCTTTAGCCGAAATCCTCGCGACGGCCGACGCCTCCCGATCCTCGCTCAATTCACTGGTGACGTGCGGGCTCGTCGAGGTGACGAAGCGCGAAATCAACCCCTGGGACGCTCTGAGTCGCACACTGACGCCCTCCGAACTCGAGCTGACCCCCGCCCAGGACGAAGCACTCGCCGAAATCATCGAAGCGGTCGTCAACCGCCGCTTCCAGGGGTTCCTCCTCCTGGGGGTGACCGGAAGCGGCAAGACCGAGATCTATCTCCGGGCCATCGAGAAGGTCGTGCAGGGCGGACGACAGGCGGTCGTCCTGGTTCCGGAGATCGTGCTGACGCCTCAGACCGTCTCACGGTTCGTCGTCCGATTCGAGCGTGTCGCGGTGCTGCATTCGCACCTGGGCGCCCGCGAGCGTCACACGCAGTGGCGGGCCATCGCCCGGGGCGACGCACAGGTCGTCATCGGCGCCCGGTCCGCGGTCTTCGCCCCGACACCCGACCTCGGCATCATCGTCATCGACGAGGAGCACGAGACCTCCTTCAAGCAGGACAACGCCCCACGCTACCACGCCCGTGAGGTGGCCCTCCACCGGGCACGGTTGGGACACTTCCCGGTGGTGCTGGGGTCCGCCACCCCTTCACTCGAGAGCTACCACCGGGCGAGGGTGGGGGAGCACCGTCTCCTGGTGCTGCCCGAAAGGGTGGAAGCACGTCCGCTGCCGCAGGTGGAAGTGGTGGACATGGGGGCGGAGGCGGCCCCGCACAAGGCCCGGCCGATGCTCTCACACCGGCTCATACGACTCATCAACGCGTCACTCGACCGCAGGGAACAGGTGATGCTGTTTCTCAACCGTCGCGGGTTCACGACACACCTCTTCTGCGTGAGGTGCGGGTTCGTGCTGGCCTGTCGACAGTGCTCCATCTCCCTCATCTACCACCGACGTGAGAACCTGGCGGTGTGTCACTACTGCGGACACAGGGCGAGCGTGCCCGAGACGTGTCCCGAGTGTCACGTCGGGGGACTGAAGCAGATCGGCATGGGCACCGAGCGCGTCGAGGAGACCGTCCGGAAGATCTATCCGGACGCCGCCGTGCAGCGAATGGACGGCGACACCATGTCCGGACGCCGGGCACACGACGAGGTCTACCGTCGGATACACGCCCGGGAGATCGACATCCTCGTGGGGACACAGCTCATCGCCAAGGGACACGATTTCCCGGACGTGACCCTGGTGGGGGTGATCGGTGCGGACACGTCACTGCACCTGCCGGACTTCCGTGCCCGCGAGCGCACGTTCCAGCTTCTCACACAGGTTGCCGGCCGCACGGGTCGAAGCGAGAAAGGGGGGTGCGTGGTCGTTCAGTCCTACAGTCCGAACGACCCGTCCATCCGCTTCGCCGCCCGACACGATTACACCGGGTTCGCCGAGGTGGAACTGGCCGACCGACGGACCCGCGGGTATCCCCCGTTCTCACGACTCGTCCGCATCGTCATCGAGGGAACCGACGGCCGCAAGGTGGCGGAACGGGGACGGGAATTCCATGCCGCACTGACGTCGCTGACCGGGGAAGGGAAGGTCGAGGTCCTGGGACCGGTGCCGGCGCCCATCGCCCGCATCAAGGGACGCCACCGTCATCACCTCGTCATCAAGATGCCCCCGGAGGGCAGCGTCACCGACGTGCTGTCCGTTCTGCCCGGCCGAACCGCGAGGAAGGGAGGCGTGTCGGTCAGTATCGACGTCGACCCGGTGAACATGCTCTAAGGGTGGCAGAAAAGGCGCTGCTCCCGGGCCGGCGGCCGTCTCGGGCTCCCCGGGAAACCCCCTCCCGGGGGATGCAAGAGCCGCCCGGAGACCCTCCATTTCCCCGTCGTCCGGCCCTGATGGGCGGGCCGCTTCCGTGTTGAAATCACCCGTGCCGCGGCGTCCTTTTCAGAGGGGGGCTTTGCCAAAAAAAAGGGCAAGAAATCCCGGGATTCTTTCGACTGTAAGTGGCCTGAGAAAAAGGGGTTAAGACGCCCCCCGAAATTGACGTATTTTTGCCGGCGCACGACCGGCCAAAATGGGGTTTAATTATATGGAAGGCGTGGAAATAGTCAAAAGAGTCAACCGCGAAATGATTGCATCGATTCACTAAGATTGGGAATGTGGATGTCCGGGCTCCCCCGACCCGGACAGCCCAAACTCCCTTGCTTGTGGCGAGGGAGAATACGGGAGCGGTGGGTGATTCGCCGGTATTACCTCACCGCTCCCTCATTTTGTACCCACCACGCGTCGTCTTGTGAAAACGCACGGCGACGCGTTCACCTGCGTGCGTGACGGTTGAGATAGACCTGGATGCGCTCCAGCAGTTTCTTCTCGAGGTGGAGGTCGCGGCCGAGGCGGTACCACGTGACGGTCGGTTTCTGGTCGGCGGAGTCGTCGAGGGCGGTCTTCCGCCTGTCGTAGAGACTGTAGGAACTCGAGTAGTCCCGTTTCGGCGGGACGTAGCCCTGCCGCTCACGGATGATTTCCAGATGCACGCCGTAGACCCCGGGGTGGTCTTCGAGGACACGCGCGGTCGCCCGACGACGCACGATGTGCAGGAATTCCTCCAGGGCGTCGTAGCCGGTCTGTGCGTCACGGGCGTACTCGTCGGGCAGCGGCTCGGCACGCTTGTAGGTGCTGACGATGTAGCCCTTCTCCTTGTCCTGGACCCACAGCTCGAAGTGCTTCTCCAGCACGGTCACCGTGGCGTCCCATACGAGGTCATAGTCGCGGGAAGCAGCGGCGGGCAGCTCCTTGGGGGGAGCGGGGGGCGTCGCACAGCCCAGAGCGACACAGAGAACGAGGATGGGGACAGACGCTGTCTTCATGCGTTCCTCCGGCAGCCGATGATAACCGGCCCTTCCGGAACTGTCAACGTCCGGTTCAGGACCGGGCGTCCTTTTCCGGATCCGGGACTTCCGTGATGCTGATGGCGCCCGTCGGACAGCTCCGCTCGCACGTCCGGTCCAGGATGCACCGCTCGAGCTGTCCCTCGTTGATCACCGCACGCTCCCCGTCCATCCTGAAGATGTTGTAGGGACACCGCTTGACGCAGATGCCGCACCCGATGCAGGCGAGGTAATCCACCGCGTAGTCGTAGGTCTTGTCACTGCTCACGAACCGCCACCGGGCACGGTTGGACACCGGCACCGCGGTCTTCTCGTTCGCCTCCAGCCGTCGCACCTGCACCGTGTTGGTGGTCCCGCTCTTGCCGAACGGCACCCCCCCGAGGATGACCACCAGGTCCCCCGGGACGGCCAGCTTGCGCTCGAGCGTCACCCGCTCCAGTTCGCCGAGCATCTGGTCCAGACTCATCAGCCCGGTCAGATGAACGGGCACGACGCCGCGGTAGAGTGCCATCCGACGGCAGGCGGCCTCATCGTCACTGGCGCCCAGCACGGGAACGGCGAGGTCCTCCTTGGAGAGGATGCGGGCGGTGTAACCGGAGTGGGTGCCGACGGCGACGAGACGTGCGCCGGTGCGTTGGACGATCTGCCTGGCCCCGCGTGCCACGGCCTCGGTCAGGGGCATGTCGGGGGATTCGAAGGTCACGCCGGGTCCCAGTCCCAGTTCCGCCCGCATGCGGTCGGCCTCCTCCGCGATGCGCGACATCGTCAGCACCGACTCCAGCGGGTAGCTCCCCACGGCCGTCTCACCCGAGAGCATCACGGCGTCGGAGCCGTCGAGAATGGCGTTGGCGACGTCGGTGACCTCCGCCCGTGTCGGGGTGGCGCTGGAGATCATGGACTGGAGCATTTCGGTGGCGGTGATGACGGGTTTTCCCCGTCTGGCGGCGGCACGGATGATCTGCTTCTGGATGCCCGGAATGCGTTCGAGCGGCATTTCGACGCCCAGGTCCCCGCGTGCCACCATCACCACGTCCGAGACCTCGATGATTTCGTCCAGGTGCTCGATCGCCTCGGGCTTTTCGAGTTTCGCGATGACGTTGATGTCACTGGTGCGCTCGTGAAGGATCCGTCGGAGCTCCAGGACGTCTTCCGCACGACGGACGAAGCTGAGGGCGACGTACTCGATATCGTGCGCCAGGCCCCACTCGAGGTCCCGACGGTCCTTGTCGGTCAGGGCGGGGATCTTCAGTGCGACGCCCGGGAGGTTGATGCCCTTGCCCGGCAGGACCTTGCCGCCGACGGTCACCCGGCAGGCCGCACGGTCGGGTTCGATCGCGACGACCACCATCTGGATCCGGCCGTCGCACAACAGCACGCGATCGCCCAGCTTCAGATCGTCCAGCACCTCCGGGTAGGTCGACGAG
>DATKVD010000107.1:0-19519 GCA_035530235.1 Planctomycetota bacterium
GTTCGGGGTGGCGGGGCAGAAGGTGATCCTGAGCTTCGGACTCCTGGGGCCGGGGAAGGGCATCGAGAGCATGATCGACGCCCTGCCGGCGGTCGTCGACCGGCACCCGGACGTGGTCTACCTCATCCTTGGGGCGACACACCCGCACATCCGGAAGGCGAGCGGTGAGCAGTATCGTCTGTCACTGCAGCTGAGGGCCAAGGAGCTGGGGATGGCCGAGCACGTGGCGTTCCACAACCGTTTCGTCGAACTGACGGAACTGTGTGAGTTCCTCGGCGCCGCCGACATCTACGTGACCCCGTACCTGAACGAGGCACAGGTCGTCTCGGGGACGTTGGCGTACGCCCTGGGGGCCGGCAAGGCCGTCGTCTCGACGCCTTACTGGTACGCCCGGGAGATGCTGGCGGACGGTCGGGGCCGACTCGTGCCCGTCGGTGACCGGGACGCCCTGGCCCGCGAGATCATCAACCTCTTCGACGACGAGACGGCCTTCAACGCCATGCGGAAGAAGGCGTACGACTACTGTCGTCAGATGGTCTGGGCCCGTGTCGCCGAGCAGTACCTGGACCTGTTCGTCCGGGCGAAGCGGGAGCGTCGTCGACGGCCGAGACCCCTGCTGCGAGCCACCACCATCGCCCGACGGGGTCCCGAACTGCCCGAAGCGGCGCTCGATCACCTCCGACATCTCACCGACGACACGGGACTCCTCCAGCACGCCAAGTTCACCGTCCCCGACCGCACCGCCGGGTACTGCACCGACGACAACGCCCGGGCACTCATCGTCGCCATGCTGGCACAGGAGCTGCTCCCCGAAGACACCTCACTCCGACTTCTCGCCTCACGCTACCTCAGCTTCCTCGACTATGCCTTCAACGACGAGACGGGACGCTTCCGAAACCTCATGACCTACGACCGGCAGTGGCACCAGGAGCAGGCGTCGGAGGACAGTCAGGGCCGGGCCCTGTGGGGACTGGGGGTGGCGTTGGCCCTGAGTCGTCCCGAGGGACAGGTCGCCCTCACACTCAACCTGTTCCAGCGGGCACTCCCGGTGGTCGAGGGCTTCTCCTCACCCCGCTCGTGGGCCTTCACCCTCGTCGGCATCCACGCCTACCTGAAGCGGTTCGCCGGAGACTCCCGTGTGAGGGGCGTCCGGGCCACACTCGCCGGCAGGCTTTTCGAGATGTTCAAGAACAACGCCACCCATGCCTGGCCGTGGCTCGAGGAGTCGCTCAACTACTGCAACGGCAAGATCCCCCACGCACTCATCCTCTCGGGCCGGTGGATGCAGCGTCAGGACATGCTCGAGACGGGACTCGAGGCCCTCGACTGGCTCGTGAAGCTCCAGATGTCGCCACAGGGACATCTGGTTCCCGTCGGCAACCACGGGTGGTATCCCATGGGCGGGACCAAGGCGAGGTTCGACCAGCAGCCGATCGAGGCCCACGCGATGCTCGATGCCTGTATCGAGGCCTACAAGGTGACGAAGCAGGAGCGGTGGATGGAGATGGCGTGGACGTGTCTGGACTGGTTCCTGGGTCGCAACGACCTGCGTGTGTCGCTCTACGACCACGCCACCGGCGGGTGTCGCGACGGACTCCAGTCCGAGGGCGTCAACCAGAACCAGGGGGCGGAATCGACCCTGGCGTGGCTCCTGTCGCTCTTGACGATGCGGGCACTGCTGTCCGCCGGCCCGCTCCCGCCCGCCGGAGACGCCGCGGCCGCACCGCCCGTCCATGAGCCCGACGAGGCCCTCAAGGGCAAGGACTGAATCCTCCCCGAATATGGGGAACCGCCCGTCCCCCGCCGACGTCCAAACCCGCGGAGACCCACCGACCGTCCTGCGTCTCAAGGGGAACCGCCATGAGAAGACCTGCGTCCTTCCTGTTGTTGCTCTGGGCGCTGACGGTCTGCGTCTCGCAGGCCTGGGCGTTGGGTGCGAACCACCCGAAGGGGCAGCCCGTGGCCGACCGGGAAGGCTGGCCCGAGGGCCTGGTGCACCTGGTGAACCGCCCCGGCCGGGTGGGCGGCTTCTTCGTCAACGCCAACGACTACTTCCTCTACGCCGGGGACACCCGGGCCCTCAACGACTTCCTTGCCGAATACGGCCGACTGAAACAGACGCCCCTGAGCGTGGTCCTCCGCACCGAAGCCGCCCCCATGACCGACGGCCCGTGGGACAAGGAAGGGCAGACGCACACGGACTGGCGGCTCAGCGTGCTCCGGCGGGGGGGAGCCCCCGACGCCCCCCATGACCCCAAGGCCCCCAGGGACCGGCCGGGGTACGTCCTCATCGTCGACGTGTGGCTGGGTGAGACGATCAAGGGTGAGGAGGTGAAGGTCCCGGCGGGCGTCGAGGTGAGATACGGCGCGGAACTCTCCCTGGTCATCCGCTGCCTGAAGGAAGAGGTGAGGCGCGGCGACGAGGTCCCCATCGAGTTCACCATCACCAACCGGGGCAAGTCGCCCTACGACTACATGGACCGCAACTACGACCGCAGCGGACGGATGGGGGAGTACAAGCTGACGGCGAAAGGGGAGGATGGTGAAGCGGTGCCCGACCCCAGGGCGAGCTATCCGGGCGGCATCGGCGGCGGGCTGAGCGGCAAGGGGACGCTTCAGCCGGGCGAGTCGTTCACCCGGACGATCGCGCTGGGCCGCTGGGCACTCATCAGGAAGAGCGGCCGATACGAGGTGACCGGTCATTACCAGCAGGACGGGTTCTCGGCGGACCGCGGACGCCTCGTCGTGTCGGCGCCCATCACCGTCGTCGTCCAGCCCCGCACCGACCATGAGATGGCCGCGTACATCGACGAGCTGGGCGCGACGCTGCGAGCACTCGAGAACGACAATGACCGCCCGGTGCTGGTGCAGCAGCTCATGTACACCTGCGACGCGAGGATCATCCCGGCGCTCATCAACTCGATGTACGAGCCGGCCGGCGGGTTCTGGGAGACCGAGGCGCTTCTCTACTACCAGGATGAACGCGAGCGCGACGGGATCAAGTCGGTGATCGTCCGGTCGGCGACGAGGCGCGGACTGGCCGACGGCATGCAGTCCGTCCTGCACCGACTGGGCCTGACCCCCGGCGAGATGCTGCCCCTCGTCGAGCGGTCGCTCGCCCCCGATAACCCCAAAGCGTGGCGCCCGGGGGCGCTCGCGGCACAGGTCCACTGGGACGACCGGTTCACGCCGCGCCTGTCCGCGCTCGCACTCGACCCGAAATCGGATGCCAGGCACCAGGCCCTCTGGGCGCTCGTCTGGAACCGCACCGATGCGGGAGTGCAGGTGCTGAGACAACTGCTCGCGGACCCGGACGAGGGGATGCGGAAGTACACGGCGGACGCCATCCGGCACGCCTACCGCTATCCGGGGGCGAAGGGCCGGCGGCTGAAGCCGGAGGACTTCCCCGACGAGTACCGCGGGATGGAGCGACTGCGGGCGTCAGAAGACTGACGGAAGGACGACCGGCTTGCCCCGTGTCCTGGCCTTGCGGGCCAGCCTGTAGGCGTCGCCGTACTGCCGGGCGACCACCTCCCACGAGACCACGCGGTCGAGGTACTCCCGGAGGTTCTCACCGAGGGCCAGACGAAGCGGCTCGTCGGTGGCCAGTCGCACCACCTGGCGTCTGAGCCCGTCACGGTCGGTGAACATCAACCCCCCGCGACTCTCCAGCGTCTGTGCGGTGAGCCCCTCCATGGGGGCCATGGTGATGAACGGCTTGTTGAGGGCGATGATGCGGGCGAGCGTCCCCGACTGTGTCTCGTCGATGGACGGGAGCACGACGAAGTCGCAGATGGCCATGGCCTTGTAGTAGACGTCGCCTCTCGGGACGAACTCGTAGTAGTGAGCGAGTCCCTTCCGCTCGAGGAGCTGGATCTGTCCCTTCCACCGCTCGTAGTCGGCACGGTGTGCCGGGTCGCGCATGGCCCCGGCCGCCAGGAGGTCCCACTGCTCGCCCGTGTGTCCACGGATCTCCTGAACGACCTCCTCCCACATCGAGGCGAGGATGTCCCAGCGCTTGTTCGACTGGATCCACCCGATGAGACCCACCAAGTGGGGTGAGATCTGGTGGACGCCGTTGATGCCGAGTTCCTTGCGCAGTCGCGGCACGTTCTCGGGCGCCCACCGGCGGTCGGGTCGGGCCCCGTGCGGCACCACCATCACGTTCGTGGGGACGTCCCACCCGCGCGTGGGAAAGTTCCACTCCAGACGCCACTTCTGGTAGTGACACTTCAGCAGCACCACGTCCGCACGCTCACACATCTGATACAGGAAGTCCGCCTCGAAGTCCGTGAGACGTCCGTGCACCGTGTGCGGCTCGATCACCGTCGGCCAGTCAGCCAGGGCGTCCAGCAGCTCCAGGAACCCGGCGTTCCCGTCCCCCTGACCCCGCTCGTCCACGTACTCGTAGAGCCCGTACTCGTGCTGGATGTGCACCGCGTAGGGCCGGAGCCTTGCGACCTTCCGGGCCACCGGCTTCCACCAGTCTCGTCTCGTCCGGTCGATCAGCGGAAACACCCCGTCGCCGCCGCCGTCGGTGTGACTGATGACGACCACCTTTCGCCGCGGGTTGGCTTTCTGGATGAACTCCCGTGCCTCCTCGCAGAAGGTGGCGATGCCGCAGAGCCGCGGCGGATAGGAGCTGATCATCACGATGGGTGCGTTGGACATGCTCCGTCCCTTCAGGGTTCCGACGGCGCCGGTCGGACACGGCAATCAGCGCACCATACGGTGTTATCGTCAGATAGCAAGGCATTCTGAAAAATGTGAGACGTTTTTCCGATGCGCCGTCCGGCCGCTGGCGTCCCGACGGTCTCACGGCGCCCGTGCCGGGCGTCGGCGGCTCATTGTGTCACACACGGCCGCGTGCGGGGACCGTCTCATCCCTTCATACCCCGTCTGCGGGTGCTCGGGCGGCCGGGAAGCACGGAAAACGCATGGACCGGAGGGGGTGACGGATGGGAACGGTTCAGCTGTTGAAGGACGCAGTGGGAGCGCCGCCGACACCCCCCGCCGGTCGTTTTTCCCCCAGTTGCCGTATTGACGGTTCCGGGCACATCGGATATGACTGACCCCGTCGGACGTCGTCCGCGTGATTTCATCACTCAAACTCGAGGAGATCCTGATGCGCTTATCACACGTCGTGCTGCTCTCGTCCGGTCTCGTCGCACTCGTGCTCTCGGGCACCTCCCACGCACAGCAGAACCTGGCCGCGAACCCGTCGTTCGAGGAGGTGCGCGTGAACGACCCGCAGAATCAGTTCTTCCCCGGGTGGTACGGAAACGTCTGGGAGGGACAGTGCGAGTTCGCCATCAGTCCGGTCGTGCACTCGGGGAAACACTCGGCGCTCCTGATCGGACGGACGGGTCCGAAGATGCGCCTCCAGCAGTCGCTCGAGCTGGAAGCGGGACGCTACCGCATCACCGCGTACGTCCGCGGACTCGACATCGGCAAGGGGATGTGGAACGCGACCACCGAGTTCATGTTCGACGAGAAGTACCTCGGGCTCGGGAAAAACGGGACCTTCGGGTGGACGAAGATGACCTACGTCGCCGAGGTCCCCGGGAAGAAGAACGTCCTCGGCCCGTCGTTCGGCACGTGGGCCCCGGGATACTTCTGGGTCGATGACGTCACCGTCGAGAAGGTCGGCGACGACGTCGCACTCACGGAGAAACCGGTGCTCGGCGACGAGGAGGCCCCCATCGTGCTGCCCGGCAAGCTCGACGGCAACGCCGTGCGATGCTCCGAGTGCCGGTACCGCAACATGCCCGCGTGGAAGACCTGCTTCGCCTGCGGCACCGACCTCAACGCACCGAAAAAGGTGGAGGTCGTCACCGGCCCGCCGATCAGACTCCTCACCTCGTTCGAGGGCGACGACAACCCCTTCTCTCTCCGGGACGGCCCCGCCAAGGCGGTCGTCGTCGCGCGGCACGCCAGCGACGGCAAGACGGCGATGCGGCTCGACAGCACCTACAACAACGCGTTCGTTCACGGGCAGTCGTGGCTGGGCTATGATTATTTCAAGGTGGACGTGTACTCCGAGTGCAAGGAGCCGATGTCGCTGGGCATCGGCATCGTGGACGCCCACGACACGGGCTACTGGAGCTGGGTGAACTACAACACGATGATCCCGCCGGGGGCGAGCACGATCATACTGCCTCTCAAGACGCTGTTCACCGGCGAGAAGGCCCGTCCGGGCCCCCTGCTGGACCTGAAGAACATCAAGCGCTACGCGTTCATCATCGACGAGAAGCCGCCGTCGCCCGTGTGGATCGACAACATCCGTCTCGAGCGTGACGACCAGGCGCGAAGCGCGTTCTTCGACGGACTCTACGTGTTCGATTTCCAGTTCAACAACTCCTCCCCCATCCTCGACGGGTTCGAGGCGATCGTCCCGACCACCGCATATTCGGAGGGCAAGGGCTTCGGACTCAAGGACGTGCAGGGCGGCTGGGGAGCCGATCTCTTCCGACCCGATCCGCTCTACCAGGACTTCTTCAACATCACGAAGGGCGGCTTTGCCCTCGACCTGCCCAACGGGAAATACCGCGTGATCACCAACATCAACCGTCCGTGCGGGTTCTGGGGCAACAACCAGAAGTTCGGCAAACGCGCCATCCTCGCCCAGGGCAAGACCGTCTTCTCCGAGACGTGGGACGACGAGGAGGCGAAGCGGAAGTACTTCATCCACTGGGACAAGGATGACCTCCCGACGGAGAACACGTTCGACAAGTACGTGAAGAGCTTCGACGAGAAGGTGTTCGACGTGGACGTGACGAACGGGCAGCTTTTCGTCGAGTTCCAGGGCGACGCCGACGGGTGCGACGTGTCGAGCCTCATCATCTTCCCGCTGGCCAAGCTCGCCGAGGGCGAGAAGTTCCTCAAGTACGTGGTCGACCGCCGGCGGTTCTACTTCGAGCAGTCGTTCCACCGCGTGGCGCACACCCCGACGGGCGACGCGCTCGCGCCGACGCCCGCCGACAGGGCCCGCGGATACGTCACGTTCGTCAGCAACGTCATGAAGGACGTCTACTACAACGACACGCCGCTGAAGAGCGAGACCGGCAAACCGATGACCGCCGACGTCTTCGCCGGCGAATACGCACCCGTCACCGTGTCGGTGAGACCGCTCGTGGACCTCGGGAAGGTCAGCGCGACCGTGACGCCTCTCGCCGGTCCGGGCGTCATCCCGGCCTCCGCCATCGACGTCGGCTACGTCTCCTACCGGAACCGCGGGATCGACGTCTACTCGATCCGGCCCCACTACATCATGCCGATGAACACCGTGGACATGCCGAAGGACCTCGTGCGGACGTTCTGGCTGACCGTGAAGGTGCCCGCCGACGCGAGACCCGGCGTGTACCGGGGGGCCGTGACGATCACCCCCGGGAAGGGCGGGCCCTCGACCGTCCCGGTGGAACTGCGCGTCCGCGCCGGAACGCTCGACGACATCGACGTCCCCGCCGGCCCCTGGGGCTACCAGACCCCGTACATCGACGACACCGCGTGTCTCAGGAAGATCCGGGAGTACGGGTTCAACCTCTTCTCGAGCGGTCCGGTCATCCTGTGCCGGTTCGCCGACGGCAAGCCGACGATCGATTACACCGGCGCCGACAGGCTGATGACGACGGCGAAGGAACTCGGCTTCAAGGGGGTGATGTTCTACGGCTCGATGGTCTACGGCTACAACGCGTATGAAATCGACGCCGGCGCCATGCAGAAGGCGGGGTTCAACGACTACAGCGCGTTCCTCAAGGCCCTCTTCGACGACGTCCGGAAGCACGCCGAGGAGAAGGGGTGGATTCCGTACTACGTGAACCTGTGCGACGAGCCGAGAGGGGACGGGCTGCCGAAGTCGATCGCGAACGCCCAGGCCTATCGCAAGGCGTTCCCGCAGGGACCTCCGTTCTTCACCGGCGCGACGAGCGTCACGGACATCGCGAAGGACCCGGGACATTTCCAGCTCGCCAAGGCCCTGCACATCGCCGACCTGAACCTGCACAGCGAGGAATCGGTGCGGGCCATCCAGGCCGCGGGCAGTCAGTGGGCCTTCTACAACGGGGGCAACCGCTGGACGTTCGGCGACTACATGTACAAGACCGCCAGGCAGTTCGACATGAAGTTCCGCATCAGCTGGCACTGGGGCAGCCTGATGGGCGACCCGTATTACAGCCTCGACGGGTGCGAGCACGATTACGCGTGGTGCAACGCCGGTCCCGACGGACAGCTCATCCCGTCGATCGAGTTCGAGCACCTGCGCGAGGGGCTGGGCGACTACCGGCGGCTCGTGACGCTCGCACGCCTGGCGAAGGAGAAGGCGGGGACGCCCCAGGCGGTCGCCGCCGAGAAGCTCATCGCCGAGCGCATGGCCTCGTTCAAGCTGGGTCAGCGCGACCACGATGCGTTGTTCGGTCTCGACGACTGGAAGGCCTTCCGTCTCAAGGTCTCGGACGCGATCGACGCCTTGAGGAAATAACGGGGGCGGAGACGCCCCCGTTTCGGGCAAGCGCTGACGGATCGCCGGCGCACTGCCGCCGATGCTCCCCCCTGAGCCGAAGTCCTTTCGCAGAAACGACTTAAGGGGCTACGGAATCGCCGGTGCGGTCGTGACGAAGAACTCGGTCTCCTTGACGGCCGTGGGGACGTTCCCCTGACGGAGCGTGGCCTTGAGCCGGTACTTTCCGTCACGGAGGTCGCCCAAGGCGAGCGTGAAGGCGAGACGGTTGCCCCCGAGCTTCGCCGCGCTCACCTTCCTCTGGACACCGGCGCCGATGACCTCGAAGTCGAGCGACAGCTCGGCGAGTTTCTCCCCGGGCACGTTCAGCCGGACGGTGCCCGAGCGCCTGGGCGACGTGGAGAAGACCGAGGGCGCATCGAGTGCAAAAGACATCAGCTCCGGCACCTGTGCGACGAAGGTCTCCTTCTCGAGGACCTTTCCCAATGTGTCGGTGAGGGTGAGCGTGAGTTCATGCTCGCCGGCGCGGTTCAGCTCGAACGGCTTTCCGAGCACAGCGGCTTTCTGCGGGAGCAGCGTCATCGTGGTGGGATAGACGCGGCCGTCGGGAAGGGCGAGGGTGGCGATCAGCTTCGTCTCCGCGTTCAGCGGGTTGACCACCACGAAGCCGACCTTGTTCTCCCCCACCTGGAGGCTGCCGAAATCGACCTCACGCAGGTACGGCGCCGGCTCCTTGAACTCGAGCGTCCCGAACTGCGTCACGTCGTGCCACGAGCCCTGGATGGGCAGGATGCCGTAGTACTCCCCGCGCGTGGGACTGCCCCGGCCCACGAAGACCGCCCACGGCTTCCCCTCGCCGCCGAACGTCGCGAACGGCAGGAACACCTCCGACGTCCACGTGTTCCCCTCCACCCGGCACGCCACGTCCCACTTGCCGTTCCACGTCACCTCCCGCTCCTTCGAGTCCGTCTTCGTGCCCTTCGAGTCGTAGATGAGGTGGTAATAGCTCCCGGTCTTGCCCGGGTCGATGAAGACCTCGACGTCGTCCACCTGCCAGAGGGAGGGGTCGTCGTTGCCCTTGCTGCCGACGGCGAGCTTCTCCGGCTTCGGCTCGTGACTGCTGACGCCCAGGTAGACCCCGTCGGCGGTGTGGACGGTGCGGACGGTGAACTTCGTCTCGACGAGCGAGATGTCACGGTCGTCATAGACGCCGGTGATGACCTCGGCGGATGACCACGCCGCGTCGTCGAGGTTTCCGTCGAGCGTCGGGGGCGCCACGACCTTGGCACAGGCGAAGGTGCGTGTCTTGTGCCGGACGAACTTCTTCTCGAGCTTCTCGGCGGTCCACCGGCTGGCGGGGTCGAGCTTCAGCTCCCCGGCCGCCTCAGCCGCCGGCGCCACGCCGACCGACGTGCCCTTCACACGCATGATGTGCCGGGCGAGTTCCCAGCGGACGGTGTCGGCGCGTGAGGCGTCCCAGCCGCTGGTGCGGCTCTCGGCCAGGGCGAGGGGGATGTGGTCGGTGACGTCGGCGAGGAACTGTGCCGCCTTCGCGTCCGGCCGCGTCTTCAGAAGGTTCTCCAGCGTCGCCGCGTACCGGGCGTCGTAGGTGCCCATCCGCGAGAACTTGAGCGCCACGGTGACGAACGTCTTCCATTCGGCGGGCGGCTTCGATCCGTCGACGCGCTTACCCGTGGGCCTGCCGTCCCGGACCTCCTCACGGTAGACGTTCAGCCACGCCGGACTCATCCGGCTCGAATCCCAGATCCACTCGATCTTCGACTGGACACCGTACTTGAGCATCCGCCAGAGGTAGAACCCGTACGGGAAGCGGTCGGTGCCGGTGTTGACGAACTCGATGCCGCAGCCGTTGGCCTTGATCTCGGTCATGACGGCGGGGGTGAGGAGGCGTCGGCCCCCGTTGTGGTTGTCGGGTCCGTCCCACCCGTCGTTCACCCCGACGCAGTTGAGGTACTTGCTGCACCCGACGGCCTCGGTGTATCCGTTGGTGTCGGTGGTGAGCATGATCTTCGGGATGCCCTCGCGCAGCACCTTCGCCCGCTCGATCGAGTGCAGTGCCGCGTAATATCCGTCGTTGGTCAGCTCATCCCCGATGGAGAACGACATCTCGGGGACGCCCGCCTCGACCGCGGCGTCGTAGTATCTCTTCACGTCGGCGACGTAGCGACGCTTGTAGTCGTCGTTGATGACCCAGCAGCGTCCCTTCTGGAGGGACGCCGGTCCGCGCTTGGGCAGGTTCATCTGTCGTGCCAGCTGGTCGCCCACGTACATCACGCCGTCCGCGTAGATGGGCTTGCCCTTGAAGCCGAACTCCTTGCGCAGTGCCGCGTACTCCGGCACCCCCCGCACCCCGCCCCAGCCCCCGTAGGGCGCGAACGTGGTCATCCCGTGCTCACGCATCAGTCGCAGCGACTCCCGACGCATCCGGTCGTCCCGGTCGCGCGGGGTGTGGAACCCGCACGAGGTGGGGTTCGCATCGAGCGTGAACGGCAGCACCAGGAGCTTCACCGTGCGCGTGTCCCGCCTGCCGTCGAAGGCGAGCGTGACGGTGCTGCGGTAGAGTCCCGGCTTCGCGTCGACGGGCACCTTGAAGTCGAGCCACCACCCCCCGCGCTGACCCGCCGGCACCGTGACCGTGTCCCCCTCGCCCAGGAACTCCCACGCGTACGTCCCGGCGATCTTCTGGTAGAGGTAGAGGAAGGACCCCGCGGGCACGGGGAGGGTCCCGGCGGGACCGGTGAACGGCGTCGCCGAGATCTTCACCGTCACCGCGGTCTTCGGCTCCACGTTGAAGACGTGGAAGGTCCAGGGGACCGTCTCTCCCGGGGTGCCGAAGGCGGCGAGGTGTTCGTCGTCGGGGGAGGGGAGGTCCTGGAGGTCGAGTGCCTGCTGCGGGTGGAGGGCGAAGACCTGGACGCCGCCGCGCTGCTTGAAGATGCGTCCCTCGCCGGCGTCGCGCGCTGCGAACCGAAGCGTCGCAAACTGCCCCGGCACCGCCCACTTGCCCGTGATCCCCGCGAACGACGCCCACGCCTGCTTCCCCGGCTGTCCCCGACCGATGTTGAACCCCCACGTCGTGCCCACCGACGCCTTCCCCAGCACCTTCAGCGGGATCGACACCTCCGCCAGCCAGTGGTCGTCCTCCCGCTGCACCTTCACCGTCCACGCACAGTCCCACGCGCCGCTGCCGTTCAGGATGTCCGACTGCGTCCCGAGCGTGTTGAGCATGAACTGGTAGTACGTCTTCCGGTCCTCGTTGGTGTCGAAGAAGATCTCGATGTCGTCGTCGCTGTCGATGGGGCCGTCGTGCTCACGGACGGTCGCCTTGACCTTTCCCCAGTCGTCCTCGGGACACGTGATGCCGATGTAGAGGTTCTCACGGTCGAAGCAGAGCCGGGCCGTCGTGCGGTCGGAGGCGATGCCCTTGCCGGAATCGAGCAGGAAATCGGCCGCCACCCCGGCGGTCTTCCAGCAGGGGTCGTCGAGCTTCCCGTCGAGCACGGGCGGGGTCTCCGCCGGGGTGCAGACGGCGACCCGCGGCGAGATGCCCCACGTGGAGGCGGCGATCAGCACGCAGCAAACCGGCACCCAGATGCAGCGCAGCGACTTCAGAAGACCGTTCATCGTGTTCCTCCTTTTCGGAAGGTATCCCGCTCCCGGGGTGGACACACGGGAGGCCGGGAGAGTCCTGTCATCCTGAGTCCCGATTTATCGGGACGAAGGATCTGGCCATGACACGGGGAGGACGTCCCCGTCTTGCCCGCGAAATGGGGCGTCGTGACGCCGTGCGGGGCAAGATTCCTCGTCCCCCGACAAGTCGGGGTCCTCGGAATGACATCCTTAGCAGCCTGGTACAGGTTAGTTGTGGGCGTTTGCATGGACGTCTTTCACGGATTCGCGGCCGTGAGCATGGCGCGGACGGGCCCGGCAAGCCAGGAATCCGGGAACCGCTCCAGCAGCGCCTCACCGGCCTGCTTCGCGAGCGCCACGTCGTCGGGCGTCGCGTCCCGCGTTTCGACCCCCTGAAGCACGCCGATGTAGAGGGCGTATTCGCAGTCGAGTGTCCTCTCATCCGAGTCCAGTGCCTTGCGGACCACGGGGAGAACCTTGAGCCGCGTCCGAGCCAACTGCCGATTTCCGTAACAGGTGTTGTGGAGACTCGCGACGTTGCCGTTGATGATCCGCCGCTCCTCGGCGGTGAAAGTCGCCGGGTCCTGTTCGGCGGCTTCGCGGATTTCCACAGCGGTCTCGGGCGTCTCGATCTTCCGACCCCGGAGATAGAGCACCGCCTGGAATCGTCGCACACCGGCAGGAAACGCCGGCTTCCTGATGAACTGCAGGATGGACTGGCGGCCTCCCGGCTCGAGCCGTCCTTCGAACCTGTAGACCGGCATATACCCGGGCCCCATCATCGAATCCCCGTGCGGGGCATCACGCGGCAGTTCCTTGAAGTCTTCCGCCTCTCGGGCGCTGTAGATGTACAATCCGCTGCCCCATCCGAGTCCACGCATGGGAGCCGGCGGCGCACCTTCGGGCAACGGCCTGGTGAGCACGTAGGGCTCGGCGTCGGCGTTGTGCAGCGTGATCCTGACCAGGATCGGCGTGCCCGGGGTGTACTCCTTCCTGGCGGCCTCGATCGAGAGTTGCAGGCGGGCGGGGAGTTTGAAGAGAAGCATGATGCGCAGGTCGTCAGGCCAGGTGCCGTCGGGATTGGCGTTGCTCTCGACCTGGACGGCGTCTTTCAGTCTCGTCACGTGAACCTTGTCGGCCCCGGCATCGTAGGCGATCGCCGCCAGCTCGCGTACCACAAAGGGCTTGTAGAACAGGACCTCCGGGTGCGCGGGGTCGGCCATGCTCACCACCTGCGCAACCAGCAGTTCGCCGCTGACCGAGTCGTTGAATCGCTGCGTATCCCTGAGAAGCCACTCTTTGTCCCGGGCTTTCACCGCGTCCATGATGTGGTTCCTGTACGCGGCGTGCCGCTTGCGGTAATACTCGACGTCCGCTTCACCCCATGCGGGTTCGTGGGCCTCATTCATTGCGGCCTTCAGGTCGTCACGCACCGTCGGCCAGGCTGTGCCCGGCACACCGGCGCTCCAGGCGACGCTCCCCCAGGCGAAGACGCGCCGATCACCCCATTTGTCGATCTCCGTGGGCGACGGCGCCTGCTGCGCGTCGCCCGTGGGCACCACCCCGGTGGCTGCATAATCCGGTTCCATGATCCACAGACGGAGTTCGCCGCCCTCCCGGCCGGCCTTGGCGAGGGTCTTCGCCCCTTTGCGGCAGAGCACCAGGTACGTTCCCTCGCCCGCGGGCCAGTATAGCGGAGCGACCTTGCCCTCCGTTCGCGTCTCCACGTGCCAGCCCTTGGGCCACACCTTTTCCAGTCGCGCCAGGAAGGCACTGATGTCGTTCTTATGGGGTCCGGCTGCCGCTCCGGCGACGTTGATGGACCGGCTCACGAGGCCGAGCAGGACCAAGGCACACGTGACGGCACGCGACGCCGTGAGAAGCCTCATGACGACACCTCCGTGAAAGCCCCGTCTCGCCTCCGGGACGCCTTCCAGGGGACGGCTCCCGGGCAAGAGCGGCGGCGAGACCGGCCCATCGGCACTTGTGAAATCTTGCCGCCGTGATATTATAGGGTGCCGCCTGGTCAAATCAAAGGACGGTCTTTCGAGGCAATGAAGACAGGAGACGCCATGACCGATTTCGAGAAGAAGCTGCCGGCGGACCTGCGACGGGTGGTCACGTTCCACGGGCATTACTGTCCGGGGATCATGATGGGGTACCTGGCGTCGAAGATCGCGCTCGAGCGTCTGGGCGCCGAGCGCGCCGAGGACGAGGAGCTGATCGCCATCGTCGAGAACGACTCGTGCGCCGCCGATGCCGTCCAGGTCGTCACCGGCTGCACCTTCGGCAAGGGGAACTTCTTCTTCCGTGACTACGGCAAGCACGTCTACACCTTCGCGCTGAGGCCGTCGGGGAAAGCCGTGCGCATCAGCCGACGGGCCGAGGCGCCCGAGGGACCCGAGGACGAGACCCGTGAAGAGAAGATCCTGCGCATGATGAATACCCCGCCCGAGGCGCTCTGGAACGTCGAGGAGGGGACGATCGAGCTGCCGGAGACGGCGCGCATTCACGAGAGCGTCGTCTGCTCACGCTGCGGGGAGCCGGTCATGGTCACCCGCACCCGCGAGGTGGCCGGCGAGACCGTCTGCCTGGCCTGCGTCGACGGCCGGACACGCCTGCTGAAGTAGCCGGGGGGCTTTCGCCGTTTTGCTCGAAAAACTCCCGGCCCCAACCGCTTGCCCTCAAACGAGTTAGCCGTCCCGGCGGCCCCGGCGCACATCTTTCTCTTGACGGCACGCCCGGTTTGTTTAATATTTTCAACGCGGTTGTCCGCGGGTGGTCCCGTTGCATCGGGACACAAGGAAGACGGTGAAAACCCGTCGCGGACCCGCCACTGTGACCGGTGACGAAGGCCGGTGATTGCCACTGTTCCGAGACCTCGGAGCGGGAAGGCCCGGCCGGAGGATGACCCGGAAGCCAGGAGACTTGCCCGCGGACGCGCTCTCAGTTTCTTCGTGGAAAGAGAGGCTGTGGCAGCACGTCCGGGCATCGCGGACGTGCGGGGACCTGCACCTTCGCCGCCGATCTCTTCACGGAGACCGGCGGCTTTTTTTTCGTCGGCTCCGTGGGACCGGCCCTCTCGTCTCTCTGCCGAAGATCTGTGGGACGCCGCGTTGACGGGGGGGAATTCCGGGGGCGCTTCGGCGCCGGTTTCGACGGGAAAGACAGGGGGTGCGTGACATGAGGACGGGACGCTTCTTGGGGGTGGTGGTTCTACTCTGCGTGAGCGGGGTGACGGGCGTGGCGGACGCCTACACCTACGACGCGTCGGACTTCGCCACGGAAATGGTGGAGTACGTCAAGGGGTCGGACGTCGGGTCTCACTGGATAACGGGGGAGACGTACGACAACGCCCTGGCGGCGCTGGGCCGGCCGACGGTGGACACGACGGGGGACGGCTGGTTCGTTCCGCTGTCGGACCTCATGCCGGTGGTCCCGGTGAACCCGCCGAGCCGGGCCTACGAGATCGTCACCATCGGCAACGGCGGCTCGCTCACGGTCAAGTTCGACCACCACGTGCTGAACGACCCGGCGAACCCGTACGGGCTGGACTTCACGATCTTCTCCAACGCGTTTCAACTGGGGGACGGGGTGTCGGGGTGGACCAACGGCGACCCCGCCGATTTCACCCTCGGCTCGACCGCCCTGATGACCCTGGCGAACGTGTGGGTCAGCCAGGACGGCGTGACGTGGCACAGCTTCGACAACGACCCGATGGCCGGGGGGTACGCCCCGACGCTGGGACGGGTCTACGACACCGCCAACCCCGACAACAGCCTGGGGACGTGGAACCTGTGGTGGGGCGAGGCGACCGACCCCACGCTGCCCATCGACCCGGACCTGGAGCCGGCGGATTTCACCGGCATGACGGTGGCCGGCATCGCGCAGATCTACGGGCAGTCGGCCGGGGGGACCGGTTTCGACATCGGACTCCTGGGACTCGGCTGGATCCAGTACGTGCGGGTGACGGACGACCCGAACAGCTCGGCCACCACGGAGATCGACGCGTTCGCCGACGTCGCAGCGGTTCCCGAGCCGGGCACGACCGCACTCGTCGTCACCGCCGCACTGACGGTGTGGGCGTGGCACCGCCGCCGAAGGATGACGTGACCGGACGCCCGGGGTCCGCCGGCCGCGGCCCCCGGCGCCCGAGCACCGTGGGGAGGGGTGAGATGCGAAAGCACCGGGCGTTCACACTCATCGAGCTTCTGATCGTCGTCGCCATCATCGGCGTGCTGGCGGGGCTCCTCTTGCCGGCGCTTCACGGGGCACTTCAGTCGGCCAAGCGCATCTCCTGTCTCAACAACCTCCGTCAGATGGCGATCGCGGCGAAGGTCTACACCGACCGGTACGACGGGTCCTATCCGATCGCCTACTATGTCGAGTGGAAGCCGCCGTTCATCATCTCCCGCGCGTGGGACTTCACCACCACCAAGGACACGCGGACGGGTGAGACCACGGTCGAGCCGGGACTGTTGTGGCAGGGCAGCACGAACGAGAGGGTCCAGCAGTGTCCGTCGTTCAGGGGAAATGCGAACTGGCTGGTGGACCCGTACACCGGCTACAACTACAACACGAGTTACATCGGTCACGGGTCGGGTGAGGCGATCGTCGCCCCGGCGCGCGTGGCCGACGTCCGGCGGCCCGAGCAGTGTGCCCTCTTCGGTGACGGGGAATACGCCGGGGGTGCGAACAAGTTCATGCGGTCGCCCTGGCCGTCCCCGGCCGACGCCGCCTTCTCCGGTCGTGCCGCCGGCACCCAGGGCTTCCGACACCACGGGATGACCAACGTCGTCTTCTGCGACGGACACGCCGAATCGCTCGGCGAGCGCTGCGTCGAGACCGTCTCCGGAGAAGTCGGCAACATCGCCCCCGGCACCGGCTTCCTTTCCCCCACCAACGACCTCTACGACCTGGACTGATGTCCGCGCGACCGCCCGTCTTCCGCCGCTGCTACTCGAGGTCGAGTCCGCCCAGCCAGAACGTCCCCTCGAAGGTCGGCCGCCAGACGAACCACGTCACGTCCGTCATCGAATCGAGGTCGATGCGCTCCGCGATCTCGGCGAGGTCCACGTGGTATCGTCCGCCCGCCTCGCGCAGTGCGAACGACCGCCCGACGTACTTCACCCCGCGCTCGGGATGACTGCTCCTCAGCTTGAGACCGAGTGCGAAGGGCTCGGCCGGTTCGCGTCGGGCGTGGAACGTCAGCCGACGGTACCGGCTCCAGTCCATCGGCCAGGGACAGTCGGTGCGCGTCAGCTCCAGCGTCACGCCGACGGAGGTCTCCCTGCGGACGGTGAACTTCGCCCCGCGTGTGAGACCGGGCGCGTCGAAGTCGTCGGCAATCTCGACGTCCCGCACCCCCGTGAAGAACGCCAGGTCGTCCGCGGTCGTCAGCCGGAGGGGCCGGGCGGGCGTGTTGGCGCCGAGGTCCCGCCACGCACCGCCGGTCCTGAGGTGCGACGCGACGCGCGTGAGCGTCGTCGGACGTTCCGTCCGCACCAGACGCACGTTGTCCACGAAGACCGTCACGTCGTGCGAGGGGGGGGCCTCCGGACGGGTGAGATGACGCGGCATGAGGACGAGGCTCTCGACGGCCCGGAGGTCGGCGAGGTCGGCGAGACGGCGGAGGTCCAGTTCGAGCGTGATGGGCTTCCTGGGCGGCAGCCGGAAGTGGAAACCGGCCGTCGCCTCGCTGCGGGACGGCTTGAGCGTGGTGAGCTGGACGACGAGTGACACCTCGTCGCCGGTGTCGTTGAACGCGTCGAGCCTGAGTGCGCGGCGGCCCTCCCAGCTCCGGGGCATGGCGACGTCGGTGCCGTCGTAGGGGATGCGCAGTGCGGCTTCGGTTCCGGCGGGGAAGGTGAGACGGACGGCCTGCTTTCCGTGGGTGGCGTGCTGCGCGACCTCCTGTGCCTTGAGCGCGCCGCGCGTCTCGAGGTCGCTCAGTTCGCCCGCCTCGGGCTCGAAGGAGAGGAAGACGAGTGGGTCGGCCGGCGGCGGTTCGTCGGGCGCCGACCGGCGTGCGGCACGGGCCGCCTCCACCCACGCGGTGTTGTTCGTCCGTCGGGCGTCGTCCAGTTTCCGCTCCGGGTCCACCTTCACGCCGACGTGCGTGCCGGTGAGCGCCGACGCGGCGACCTCCGCCCGCGCCCAGCCGTAATAGTCGATGCGCTCCGAGGTGAACGCCCGGCTGTGGATCACCGGCACGGTGGTGCGCGCGATCACCTTGCCCGTGTCGCCGTCGCCGGTGAGGAACGCCACCTCGACGTCGTGCGCGGCCAGTCCCCCGGTGTTGACGAGGAGCGCTTCGAGGTGCGCGCGGCCGTCGCGCGTCTCGACGACGATCTGCGACGGCGTCACGCTCACGTCGGCCGCCCCCAGCACCGGCAGCCCGCGTGTGAAGGTGTTGTTCTTCTCGTCGGTCTCGGGTGTCTTGCCGTCGGGGTCGGCGGTCACGCGGAACCACGTCGCCCGCGGGACCGTCGGGGTCCACGGGACCTCCGCCACGCCGACGCCCCCCGGGTCGATCCGGTCGATCACCACCGTCTTTTTCAGCGGCTCGCGCCGCCAGAGCTCCTCGAAGAGGACCTCGACGTTCCGGGCGGGTTCGGTCCCGGCGTTCCGGATGAACGCCCGGAGCGTGTTCTCCCGCCCTGCCTTCGGCGGCCACGCCGCCGGTCTCAGCGGGTGCTTCTCCTCGAAGTTGAAGGTGACGGTGACGTCCCGGGCGTCGCCGTCGTCGGTGTAGGTGACGCGGTTCTCGCCCCCGGTGAGCTGCGGGAGGGCGTAGCGGTTGAGGTGGAGCGTGTTCTCGAAGGCGATCATGTGGATGCCGGTCGACTCGTCGGGGGCGGCCGAGATCATCTGGAACTCGACGTCGTACGCGTACGTCCCGAAGACGAACGGGGTGAGGTCGAGGGTGCGGATGCCGAGGCCGGTTTCGGTGAGTGTGATCACCCGTCGCCGCCAGGTGGTCATGCCTGGGGCGTAGGCGGTGATGAAGACCTCGAATGTGGACCCCTCAACGGCCTTGCCGAAGGTGCCCGTGAGGGTCGCCTTCGTGATGGGATAGGGCGAGGTGACGTTGAAGGTGGCGTAGGCACGGATGCGCGGGAGTTTCGGTCGAAGCGCGGGGGCGGCCGAGGCGTGCTGCGTGAGGTTCGAGCGGACCTTGAGGAGCTGGTCGAGGTTTCCGCGGGCGAGGTCGGGCCGGTAGACGAGCGAGCCCGAGGCGTATCGCTTGTTGCGGTTGATCTCGTAGTCCCAGAGCGACGGGCCGTCCTGGAAGGTCTTGCGCGTGAGCGACTCGCCCGGCCGGAGCGTGACGTCCATGCGCCAGCCGGTGCGGCCGTTGTGACCGCCGAGACGGTTGTTCCCGGGCGGGTCGTAGAAGCTGAGGTCGCGCTG
>DATKVD010000108.1:0-2714 GCA_035530235.1 Planctomycetota bacterium
ACGCTCAGTGTCACAGAAGCCCTTGAGAAGGAGAACATAGCAGGAATCGTTCGTCGGGTTCGATATGTGGTACTTTGCGCCCGCGTAAACGGTGTCTCCAGGGTCCAGTTCGCTCCATTTCCATTGTGACCTCAAGTTGGAGGTTTCACAATCGTATGCTATAAATCGATGAGCCGCAAGTCCTTCTTGAGATCCCTCGGCTAACTGGGAGCAGACCCCGTTTTCTTGGACCCCGTCCATTCTGTGACGCGGCATTCGGGACCGGTCCGCAGTCGGGTTGTTCAGACACGGGGATTATACTGAAAGACAGTCGCAACTGCAAACTCGAAACTCAAAAGTCCTTGCATGTGTCAGGAACGGCAGGCTGTAGGCTGTAGGCTGAAGGCTGTAGGTACCGCCGAAGAGATGTTACCCATTCTCACGTCGTTCTTGGCGTTCTTAGCCCTTCGGCTGGCTCAGGGACTGCGTCGTCTTTGCGTGAGCCCGGCCTCTTCTTCTTTACCCCTAGCGGCGCCGTATTCGCGTGCATTCGCGTTCATTCGCGGTTCCCCGTCTCTTCTTCTTCTCTGTGTGCGTTCATCCGCCTTCGTCCCGACGGGTCGGGACTTCGGCGGACAGGTCTGCGGTTCCCCGCTTCTTCTTCACCCCTGGCGGAGCTGTATTCGCGTTCATTTGCGTTCATTCGCGGTTGCATGGTCGCTTCTTCTATTGACGTCCGATGCAGTAGAGCGTGTATTCGCCGCGGTAGTAGATCCGGCTGCCTTCAAAGACGGGCTCGGTGGTCGTGGCCTCCTGGCGCCGGCTGGCGTAATCGCTCAGGACCAGGTTTTCCAGACGGTTCCGGGCGACCTGCTTGAACGTCCGCCCGGGCTCGAGCATCACGCACGTCCCCTGGTTGCCCCAGACGTGGATGTACCTGCCGCCGAGCGTCGGGCTGGCCGAGGCCCCGCCCTTCAGCAGGCCGGGGCCGTTGTAGGGCATGAAGATCTCGAGATCGAGAGGCCGCTGATACACCACTTCGCCCTTGACCATGTCGAGGACGGTCAGCACGCCGAAGCTGTTGACGCAATAGAGCAGGCCCTCGTGCAGGAGCGGCGAGGCGCAGTAGAAAGGCTCATAGAAGTAGGGGAAGGTGTCCGTGTTGAACGGCACGTCGCGTATGATCTCCGGGTCCACCTTGTCGCCGTCGAGCGGGGGGAGCCTGAAAGAAACGACGCCGCCCCGGTTGTGGACGATCTTGTAAGCCACCCCGTCCTGGACCACGGGCGTGGCGATGCGGTTGGCGTAGATCTCCGTCCAGTTCTGCGGCCTCAACACCGCCAGCTTTTCGAGGTCCAGCGACAGCGTCTTGCCGTCCGACAGGCGCACGAACTCGCCGTTGAGGTAACAGACGACCTTCTCTTTACCGGCCTGCAATGCGCAGCCGGTGCCGTGAAAATGGTTGTACCAGCCCAATGTGCCGCGCTTGGGCATGAAATGGGGCCGCTCCAGAACCACGGCACCGGTCTTCGCGTCGAGCACCGTGAAGTCGTCGAAATAGACGATGAGCTTTCCGTCCACCAGCAGCGGCGACGTGGTGTACCCATGTTCCACCGTGCGATGTTTCAGAAGCCTCATCCACCGGCGGTTTCCGTCGAGGTCGTAGCACGCGATGATGCCGGTGCCGAAGAGCGCGTAGACGCGCTGCCCGTCGGTGAGGGGCGTGCACACCGAGAAGCCGGCTTCGCACCCCCAGGTGGCGGGGTTGTTGTATTTCTCCTTTGAGACCTTCCGCATGCCTTTGATGAGCCGGCCTTCCACATTCCAGCGCATGTCCTTCTCAAGTGCCGGGGGCTTCCAGGGCATGACGGTGTCCGTCTGGTCGATCTGCTTCAGCTGCGCGGCAAGCGGGTCCAGTTCGGCGAAGAGTTCCGGGCTCGCCTGGCGCTCCTCGTCGGTCGCGAAGTCATGGTAGGTGAGCGAGCGGACCCACAGGATCCGGCCGTCGGCCTTGTTGACGCACATCACGCTGCCGGTCTCAGACGTGAGGAAGATCCGGTCTCCCGCGATGACCGGTGCGCTGCTGCCGGGCGCCGGCGTCGGTGTCGCCCAGACGATGCCACGGGTCTCGTATTCGGACGCTTTCTCGCCATAGAGACTGGACGTGAACCACCAGCTCTTGCGATCGGCCTTCGTCTTTGCGTTCAGCACCAACAGCCGGTTCCAGCCCTTCTTGAGCGGAAGCACGACCCGCGCACCCGGCCCCAGGTCGACATTCTTGCCGCTGAAACAGACCTGCACCCCGTTGAGCCAGACCCGGCTGGTCCCCTGGCCCTGGAGCAGGAAGTTGCAGGCGACCGGCCGGCCGGAGGGCGAATAGAGGTAGGTGTGCGCGTACGCCGCATACCCCTTCTGGTCGGGCGCGATGTTCATCAGTTTGCAGAAGTCAATGCAGGCGGTGTCGAGCGTGACCGCCCGCCAGGTCAGGTCGCCGGTCTTCTCATTCTCGTCGGGCGGCACCTCTTTCAGGTCCTCAAGAGGATCATCGGTTTTCATGTCTTCGGTGAGCGGCAGCGGTCCCAGGACCAGCCATCGGCGGACGACACCGTCCACAATCGCGTCCTCTCCGGCGGGCGGTGCGTCGTCCTGCGGTTTGCGGGCCTGCGCGGACAGTTCCTTGACGCTCCCGGCGATGCGCTCCCAGGTAAGCGGAGGATTGGCGTCGGGGAATCGGC
>DATKVD010000109.1:0-4835 GCA_035530235.1 Planctomycetota bacterium
GCCGAACATCTGGTGTCGCTGCTCAGCGCTCGACACGACAGCCTCGCGGGCGTCCTGAAGTCCTGCTCTCTACTCGTCGATGGAACGCCCGTCAAGGACCCCCAGACGTGGATCAGCGCCCGGTCACGTGTGGACGTACTACCCCCCTTCGCAGGCGGATAACCCGCGTTTTCACCACGGTTTCAGTTTTATTCCCTGAGTCGCGTTAGCATGTGCCATGACCTCCCGGCACCCACGTCTGGACGACCCTGCAGCCGCCGCTCTACTGGCCATCGGCAAGTACGTCACCAGGCGGGAACAGACCGATGACGGACGAGCTGTCTTCCTCAAGGGGGGCCGTCAAGGCGACGTCTTCTACCGCGATCGCTGGAGCCACGACAAGGTGGTTCGCTCCACCCATGGCGTGAACTGCACCGGCTCCTGCTCGTGGAAGGTGTACGTCAAGGACGGCATCATCACCTGGGAGTCCCAGCAGACCGACTACCCCTCGACCGGTCCCGACAGCCCCGAGTACGAGCCAAGGGGCTGTCCGCGCGGGGCAGCCTTCTCGTGGTACACCTACTCCCCCACGCGCGTCCGCTACCCGTACGGCCGTGGAGTCCTTGTCGAGGCATACCGAGAGGCCAAGGCGCGCCTCGGCGACCCGGTGGCCGCGTTCGCGGAGATCTCGAGCAATCCCGAGACCCGGCGTCGCTACCAACAGGCGCGCGGAAAGGGCGGTCTGGTCCGCATCGGCTGGAACGAAGCCATCGAGATCGCGGCCGCCAGTTACGTGAACACGATCAAGACCTACGGTCCGGATCGATGCGTCTCGTTCTCCCCCATCCCTGCGATGTCGATGGTCTCCCACGCGATCGGCACACGCTTCACCCACCTCATCGGCGGCGCGATGACCTCGTTCTACGACTGGTACGCCGACCTCCCCGTCGCCAGCCCACAGGTTTTCGGCGACCAGACCGACGTGCCCGAGTCGGGCGACTGGTGGGACTCGACCTACTTGATGATGTGGGGCTCCAACGTGCCGGTGACTCGGACCCCTGACGCCCATTGGATGGCGGAGGTCCGCTACCGCGGCACCAAGGTCGTCACGGTGTCCCCGGACTACGCCGACAACGTGAAGTTCGCCGACGAATGGCTCCCCGCCCAGGCCGGCACGGACGGTGCGCTCGCGATGGCGATGGGCCACGTCATCCTCAAGAAGAACTTCGTCGACCGGCAGGTGCCTTTCTTCACCGACTACGTCTCGAAGTACACCGACCTGCCCATGCTCGTGACGCTCGTCGAGCACCCGGACGGCCATGGTCTGACGGCTGCGAAGTTCCTTACAGCAGCAGACCTGCCCAGATTCGCCGATGCCGCCGACGCTGAGTTCAAGACGGTGCTCTGGGACAGCGTTACCGGTCGTCCCGCCGTCCCGAACGGGACAATGGGTCACCGTTACAACGACCAGGACAAGGGACAGTGGAACCTCGATCTGGGCGAACTGGTCCCCTCTCTCAGCCTGACGGACGTCGCCGGGTCGACACCGGTCGAGATCGCCTTGCCGTGTTTCGAGGACCCGCGCGGGCATGGCACGATCCTCCGCAGAGGCGTCCCGGCCGTGCGGGTCGGCGACCATCTGGTGACAACCGTGCTCGACCTCATGCTGGCGCAGTACAGCGTTGGCCGGGACGGCCTGCCCGGCCAGTGGCCTACCGGCTACGACGACGTCACGAGCCCGTACACGCCGGCCTGGCAGGCTGAGATCACGAGCGTGCCGGCCGAGGCGTGTATCCGCATCGCTCGCGAGTTCGCGAAGAACTCAGAGGACTCGCAGGGCCGGTCCATGATCATCTTGGGGGCTGGCGTATGTCATTGGTTCCACGCCGACGTCACCTACCGGGCGATCATGGCCCTGCTCATGCTCACCGGCTGCATCGGTCGCAACGGCGGCGGCTGGGCCCACTACGTAGGTCAGGAGAAGGTGCGGCCGACGGCCGGCTGGCTCAATTTCGCCAACGCCCTCGACTGGTCTCGTCCCCCCCGCACCGTGATCGGCACCGGCTACTGGTACATGCACACGGATCAGTGGCGTACCGATGGATACACCGCAGACATGCTTGCGTCTCCTCTGTCGTTGGGCCGCCTCGACGGGCTTCACTCCGCTGACGCCATGGCCCTGTCTCACCGGCTCGGATGGATGCCGTTCTACCCGCAGTTCGACCGGAACCCGCTTGACCTGGCCGACGAGGCGAAGGCCGCGGTCGCGCGTGGCGAGGCGGAATCCGTCGGCGAATGGGTCGCGGCACGACTCAAGGCCGGCACGCTCACGACGTCGCTGGAAGACATCGACGCCCCGGTGAACTGGCCCCGCACACTCGTCGTCTGGCGCTCCAACCTGTTCGGCTCGTCGGCGAAGGGCAGCGAGTACTTCATCAAGCACCTGCTCGGCACCACCTCGAACCTGATGCCCAACGGCTATGCGGCCGAAGCCCAGCCCAAGGTCGTCAAGTTCCACGACGAAGCGCCGGAGGGCAAGCTGGATCTGCTCATCAGTGCTGACTTCCGGATGACATCCACGACGCTGATGTCGGACATCGTCTTCCCTGCTGCCACCTGGTACGAGAAATACGATCTGTCGAGCACGGACATGCACCCGTTCGTACACGCGTTCACGCCGGCGATCGATCCGCCGTGGGAGGCGAAGAGCGACTTCGATTTCTTCACGTTGCTCGCACGGGCCATCGGGGTCCTCGCGAAGGACCACCTCGGTACCCGTAGCGACCTGGTCGCAGTACCCATGCAGCACGACACCCCCGGCCAGATCACCCAGCCAGGCGGCCATGTGCCCGACTGGCGTGGCACTGACCTGCCAGCGGTGCCGGGCAAGAACATGCCGGAACTGATGATCGTCGAGCGTGACTACACCGCGATCGCCGACAAGCTGGCAGCGGTCGGTCCGCTGGCCGACCGCCTCGGATTCACGGTGAAGAATGTCACTTTCGACATGAAAGGCCCGGTCGAACGGCTCGGCAAGCTCCATGGCGTGATGGGCAGCGGCGCGGCCGCGGGACGCCCCGCCATCGACACCGACGCCCGGTTCGCTGAAGCGATCCTCACCTGCTCCGGCACGACGAACGGGGCCGTCGCCACCCAGGGGTTCCACGAACTGGAGGCACGGACCGGCCAGAGGCTCGCTGACCTCTCGGAGGGCCAGGAGGAGCGGGTGATCACCTTCGCCCAGACCCAGGCCTCGCCCCAGCCGATCATCACCTCGCCCGAGTGGTCCGGTTCCGAGACTGGCGGCCGCCGCTATACCGCCTTCACCATCAACACCGAGCGGCTCAAGCCCTGGCATACGCTCTCGGGCAGAATGCACTTCTTCCTCGACCATGACTGGATGATCGACGCCGGGGAGCAACTGCCTATCTTCCGACCGCCTTTGGACATGGCCCACGCGTTCGGCGAACCTGAGCTCGGCCCGACCGGGGAGAAGGCCATCACACTGCGCTATCTCACCGTCCACAACAAGTGGTCGATCCACTCCGAATACCAGGACAACCTGCTCATGCTCAGCCTCGGCCGTGGGGGTCCGCAGGCGTGGCTCAGCGCAGGCGACGCAGCCAGCATCGGTGTGGTCGACAACGACTGGATCGAGCTCACCAACGCCAACGGCGTCTTCGTCGCTCGAGCCGTGGTGACCCACAAGCTGCCGAACGGCATCTGCTACGTGCAGCATGGCCAGGAGCGCACCATCGACGTACCCAAGTCAGAGGCGACCGGCAAACGCGGGGGCATCCACAACGCGGTGACCCGGATACTGTTCAAGCCCACCCAGCTGATCGGTGCGTACGCGCACCAGTCGTACGCGTTCAACTACCTCGGCCCCACGGGTGTCCAGCGCGACATCGTCTCTACGGTCCGTCGACGCTCGCAGGAGGTGACCTACTGATGGCCGCACGAAAGCTGACGCGCGTCATGGCTCAGGTCGGCATGGTCATGAACCTCGACAAGTGCATCGGGTGCCACACCTGTTCGGTGACCTGCAAGCAGGCCTGGACCAACCGGGCAGGCACCGAGTACGTCTGGTTCAACAACGTTGAGACCCGTCCCGGTCAGGGCTACCCCCGCCGCTACGAGGACCAGGAGAAGTGGCGCGGCGGCTGGGTGCGGACGAAGTCGGGCGGTCTCAAGCTGCGCTCCGGCGGGCGGTTCCAGAAGCTGCTGAGCATCTTCGCCTCCCCCGTACAGCCGGAGCTGGGCGACTACTACGAGCCGTGGACCTACGACTATGAGAACCTCGTCAAGGCACCGCTTGGTGACGACTTCCCTGTCGCCAGACCGAAGTCGCTCATCACTGGCGAGGATACGAAGATCACCTGGTCAGCCAACTGGGACGACTCGCTCGGAGGCATCCAGGCCACCGCTGACTCCGACCCGATCATCGCCAAGCTCCGCGGCGAAGCGAACGAGCAGATCCGACTCGAGTACGAGAAGAGCTTCATGTTCTTCCTGCCCAGGATCTGCGAGCACTGCCTGAACCCGTCCTGCATGGCGTCGTGCCCGTCGGGCGCGATCTACAAGCGGGCCGAGGACGGGATCGTGCTTGTCGACCAGGACCGGTGCCGCGGCTGGCGGCAGTGCATCACCGGCTGCCCGTACAAGAAGATGTACTTCAACCACCGCTCCGGCAAGGCCGAGAAGTGCACGTTCTGCTACCCGCGCATCGAAGTGGGTCTGCCGACAGTCTGCTCCGAGACCTGCGTCGGCCGGCTCCGCTACCTCGGCATCATCCTCTACGACCCGGACGCTGTCCTGGAGGCTGCCTGCGTCGACGAGTTGGACCTGTACGAGGC
>DATKVD010000110.1:0-8108 GCA_035530235.1 Planctomycetota bacterium
AGGGTTGCAGGTTCCGGCTGCGGTCGTTTCGGTGCGACCTTGGACCTTGGGCCTTCTCGTGCTTCGCGTGCTCTGCGACCCCGCCTGGGCGGGCAAGCTTTGCGGTGAGAAAAAGGGTCACGCCATGGCAAAGCGCAATGAACATCTCTTTCACTGGCTGTTCGATCAGCCCTGGTGGGTGAGCATCATCATCGGCGCGGTCGTGTTCGTCGGACTCAGGTTCGTCCTTCCGGCGCTGCCCATCAAGAACCCGGTGCTGAAGCCGATAGCGGACATGGCCCCGATGTTCTGGCCGTTCGCCCTGTTCTTCCTCTACCCGGCGGGCGTGTCCGTGTTCAGGTCGTTCCACGGACGGAGACGCCTCGACCGGCAGACGGGGATCAAGTCGATCCGCGAACTCCCGTGGAGAGAGTTCGAGGACCTGCTCGCGGAGGCCTACCGTCGCTCCGGCTGGCGGGTGACGAAGACGGGGTCGGCGGGGCCGGACGGCGGCGTGGACCTCATCATCGAGAGGGGCGGCGACCGATATCTCGTTCAGTGCAAGCAGTGGAGAAACGTCAAGGTGGGGGTCAAGGTGGTCCGGGAGATGTTCGGGCTCATGACCGCGGAGGGGGCGTCGGGCGCCGTCATCGTCACGTCGGGCATGTTCACGCAGGACGCGAGGACCTTCGCGGCGGACAAGCCCATCGACCTGGTGGAAGGGGGTCAGCTTGTCAAGATGATCCGCAGCGTGCAGACGTAGGAAAAGATGGTTGCAGGTGGCAAGTTGCAGGTTGCAAGTGAGAACGGCAGGCTGAAGACTGTAGGCCGTAGACTGCAGGTACGGAGAGAAGAAGGCGCTCTGTGCCGCGCCTTAGGCCTTTGACCTTGGACCTTGGGCCTTCTGCCTTACGCCTCTCCTCTCTCCTTTCCCGGCGCTTGGCGCCGCGCTGTCCTTGGTGTTCTTGGTGTGCTTGGTGGTGAGAGTTTGCTTCTGTCGCCCCGTTGGGGCTGTGAGTGGAGGGGGGCATTGTCTTCCGGGGGCTGGCGCCCCCGGCGATTTGCTTCACGCCCCTGCGGGGCGTCGGCGCATTGCGCCGTGCCTTGGACTTGGCCGTTCTTTGCGTTCTTTGCGTCTTTGCGTGAGACGGTGTTTCTTTTTGTAACCCTGAGCAGCGTCGTCTCTTTCCTCTGCGTGTATCTGCGTGAATCTGCGGTTCCCTGCTGCTTCTACTCCGGGCCGCGAAGCTGCGAGTAGGCCTTGTCGACCTCGTTTTTCCACTTCGAGCCGAAGGTGTAGATGAGGATCTGCTTGATGATGGCGCGCTGGTCGTTGAGGAAGCAGCTCTCGCCGCCGCCGAGTTCGGCCATCGTCTTGAAGTCGGGGAGGAGCTTCGACCCGCCGGTGGTATCGATGCAGCAGAGGATGCCGCCGCGCGACTTCCAGCTCCGGCACAGGGCGAGCAGCCTGCCGTACTCGAGTCTCTCGGGTCTGGGGGGCGCGTCGCCGAACACGATGATCACCTTTTTTGCACCGGCGTTCCACCCGGCCTTGGTGACGGCGGCCTGTAGCCCGTCGTACACGGACTCGGGCACGTCCCCGCCGCCGTAGGCTTCGGTGGCGCGCAGGAACTCCCTCAGCCGCGACTGCCCGGCGTCGTCCGCCGCCGTCAGGGGCAGGTGCTTCACGGTGAATTCGTAATCGTCGAGGTCGTACTGTTTCTTATCACGGTAGGCGACCAGGCCGATGCGTGCGTTCGGCACCAGGGAGGACGTGAGCCGTGCCATCTCGCGGATGCGGTGCTTGACCTCGAGGATGATGCCGCCCATGGAGCCCGTGGCGTCGAAGACCAGCATGACGTCGAGGCCGTGTGCCTTGAGGTCGGCGAGGTGGGTGTCCCAGTTGAGGGTGACGTCGCCGGGCTTCTTCTCGGGCGTCTCGTCCTTGATGGGCTCGCCGGCGTCTCCGATGCTGAAGCGGCGGATCTTCTCGATGGGGATCTTGAATTCGCCGAGGACGGTCTTGATGTCGATGGGGTCGGCGACGAGCTTGCCTTCGAAGACGCCCCTGGGCGTCTGGAGCTTGACCACGCGTCCGTCACGGTTGGCGGCGACCAGCTCGAGGGCCTGGAGCTCGGTGACCGGGACGAGCATGACGCCCGAGTCGCGCTGAAGGATAAAGGGCTTCGGGGCGCAGGTGCCCTTCATCACGCTGCCGTCCTCGTAGACGAGGGTGATGGTGACGTTGCGCCGGGGCATCTTCTCGGCGAGTTTCGACCAGGCGGGCAGAAGCTTGTCGCTCTTGGGGTCGATGAACGCTGCCACGTCGAGCTGCTGCCGGGCCTCGTCCAGGAGGCCCTGGTCGACGCACCAGAGCGCGAGCGCGAGGCGGGCGTCGAACTGCTCCCTGTCGAGGGCGGCTAGCTTTGCACGATACTGCTCGCGCGCCTGCGCCGTGCTCTCGGCCGGCAGGTCCGGCGAAAGCAGGACCACCCCCGAGAAAACGAAACACGCAGCCACCTGGAAGACCCGCCGTGTCCGCCGCATCGCTTACCCCCCTTGTCCTGACTTGCGAGCGTGTTTCACAAACAGGAGGTCGGACATTCCTGTCTGACATGTTTTCGTGACAGGCAAGAATGCCTGTCCTCCTGTCTTCTTTACAGAGCACGTCCGCCCCCGCTTCCCGTGAAGACACTTATACCTGCGGGTGGGGTTGGATGCAAGGATCAAAGGCGGCGGAAAGCCACAAGAGGGCGATAATTGCGGTTGACTTTCCCCCTTGCAGATGGTTGGACGTTTAGGCATACTGGTGCGGCATGGATGCCGGGGCGTTCCGGGTGCGTCGGCGGACGTCTTATCGGAGGATCCGTACATGTCACGACGCGTGGTTTCGAGGCGCAGTGCCTTTCTGGCGGCTGCGGTCTTGTCTGCCGCGACACTCTTGGCCCCCTCGGCTGCACTCGGGACAGGCGGCGACGAGGCGAAGCTGGTCGAGACGCGCGTGAAGTCCCTTGGGAAGATTGAAGGCCGCCATGTGCCCCTGATCAGCCCGCAGGGGGACCGTCTGGCGTACGTCCAGGTGCTGCCCGACAAGAAGTGCCAGGTGTTCTGCGACGGGAAGGCCGAGCCGTCGGCGTACAAGAGCGTCCTGGCGATCCCCAACCCATGGTGGGGCATGCGGTTTTCGCCGGACGGCAAACGGCTGGCCTACATGGCGTCGCGCGGGAGAGGGAACATCTTCGTGTGTGACGGAACGGAGCAAGTGGCCGGCTCCGCGGGCGGTGGCCTGATGTTCGCGTTCTCGCCGGACGGGAAACACGTGGCATGGGTCGGGAGCAGGCAGGAAGGCGGGAACTCCTTCATGATGCTGGACGGAGAGCGACTGGACTGGGGGATTCCCTCGGGGCTGCCGATCTTTTCGCCGGACAGCCGACACCTGGCGTTTCCCGCGAGGTTCGGGGGGGATGTCTGTGTTGTGTGCGACGGCCGGAAGGGCCCCACCTTCGACGACGTCGGCCCGCCCGCCTTTTCGCCCGACGGCCGACGACTCGCCTATGCGGTATGTCAGAAAGACCTGTGGTACGTGACCTGCGGACGGGCGAGGGAAGGCCCCTACTCCGAAGTCGGGGACCTCTTCTTCTCTCCCGACGGCCAGGCGCTGGCGCATCGGGCTCGACGCGGCAAGAAATGGTTTGTTGCCTGCGACGGGAAGACGGGCGCGGCGTTCGACGTGGTGACCGACCCGGTATTTGCGCCAAAGGGTCGGCACCTCGCGTATGCCGCCTCGGAGCACAACGCCTGGTCGGTCATCCACGACGGGAAGGAGGGGACGGTCTTCAACACCGTTAGCACGGTCGTGTTCTCGCTGGACGGCGAGCACCTGGCCTACCACGCGACGCGCGACGGGAAGACCTTCCTCGTGTGCGACGGGAAGGAATGCGAGCCGCCGGGCGCCGTCACGTGGGTGGGGTTCTCGCCGGACGGCGCTCACTTGGCGTTTGTCACCACGCGAGGTGCAGAAAAGCTCATCGTGTGTGACGGGGTCGAGGGCCCGGCCCACGCCGAGGTGCTGGTTCCCGAGCGGTTCGCCGACGTGCCCGGCAAGCTGCGCTGCGTCGCCGTCGACAAGGCCGCGGAAGGCCCCGGAAACGACGCCTGGCTGGTGGAGATCGACTGGCCCGCCGGCCGCACGTGGGAAGACATGTTCAAGCCGAAGGCCGAGTAGGTGGGGACCGCATCGGATGAAATTCCTCAAGATCCATTGTGCGGCGCTGGTGATCGAGGGGCTAGCGGTCCTCGCACTCCTGGTGTATTGGGAGTTCACGCTGCCGGACGGGGTCGTTTTCACCTGGTTCGGGTGGACGTTCGAACGGGACGCGTTCCTGGGCGTCCTCGAGAAGATCGGCGTCGTCTCATGCGCTCTGGGCGCCGTCGGGTGGCTCGCGATCGACCAGCTCGCCCGCCGCCGACAGGTCGATGAGGAACGCGAAGACACCTGACCCCGGCGGGGTTTTTCTTTATTTTCGCGGTCTTCCGGGCCGGGTCGCGGGTTGAAGGGTGAGGGCGGAAGGATTCTGCCGGTCTGCCTGTAACAAGGGGCCTCCTCTCCCCCCTAATAGGCTATGCGGCGTGATGTCACAGGGGTCCTCGTCGGGTCCCTGTCCGTCCCGGGACGAAGGGTCGTCCGTGGGGCATGGCGTGCCGTGCGAAGGAGGAAGACGGGTGAAAAAGCACATGGCAGGGGCGTTGGCGGCGGTGGCGGTGTGTCTGGCGGCGGGGTTGGTTTACGCCGGGTATGATCAGGCGATGGGGGAGATCAAGAGCATCGACGTGGACGGCGGCAAACTGGTGATCGCCGTGAGGGCGGGCCGCGACGCGCAGCCGAAGGACACGACGTACGCGATCGACAAGGAGACGTCGGTACGCATCGGTCGGGAGAAGAAGAGCCTGGCGGACCTGACCGTCGGCAAGCGAGCGAGCGTGGTCTACAAGGAGGCGGAGGGGGACGGGCTCCCGAAAGCGCTGTTGATCAGCATCTTTGAGCGCAGGCCCAGAGGCAACGCCGGCGGGGGTGGCTAGCAGCAGTAGTGCCGCCGGGCTGAGGGACGAATCGAATGACGGGCCGACACCTTCGGGCGTCGGCCCGTCGTGTTTTCTTGCCTTCGGGGCGCGTTGGGAATGACAAGGGGGTTCCCCACTTGACCCGCATCGAGCCGGCGCTATAATGGCCGCCGGACCACGTTCCCAGACCGACAGGAGGGACCCCCATGCTCGGCTGGCTCTACCTGAGGATTGCGCGTCGCGGACCCGGTACCTCGGAAGGGCTGGCCCGTGCGTGCCGGCACATCCCGCTCTGGTTCGTCCGCAAGCTCGCCCGGGCCAAGCTCGTGCGCACGCTCCGCCACGTGTGGACGCATTCGCCCGTGCAGCGCCGACGCTGGGAAAAGGCCGGCGTGCACTACCGCGACCTCCGCTCGCCTCGCGTCCTCACGCGCATCCCGTTCCTCACCGGACATGAACTCGCCCAACATCCCGAGGACTGCTTCTGCGTGCCGGAGGAGGAACTCATTCACGTCGTGGGGTCCTCAGGGACGACGGGGCTCCACAAACGGGTCTACCTGACGCACGACGATTTTCATCAGCAGGTGAAGATGCTGGGGACGTATTTCCGGCGGTTCCCCGGGGTGAAGCGCGCCGCGGTCATGCTGACGCTGGACGACCCGACCTGGTCCGCCGGGACCATCGTCCGGCGCGGTCTGGAAGAGGCCCGCATCTTCGCGCTCCTGGCCAACACCAGCCGCGACCTCGAGGCGCAGATCGAACTGCTCCGGGAACACCACATCGACCTCATCATCAGCACCCCCACCTACGTGCACCGTCTGGCGCTCGAATCGCCGGTCCCCGTCGGCGAGCTGGGGGTCAAGGTGATCTGCGTGGCGGGGCTGCCGTTCACCGAAGACTACCGCCGACGGATGGAGGACGCGTGGGGGGCGCAGGTGATCGACTCCTACGGCGGGGCGGAAACGGCGTGCGGCATCGGGTCGGAATGCGTGTGCCGGGACCAGAGGATGCACGTGGCCGAGGCGGACTACTGGGTGGAAGTGGTGGACCCGGAGACGGGCGAACTTCTGCCGGACGGTGAGGAGGGCGAACTCGTCATCACGACGCTCAGTCGTCGGGGGATGCCCCTGGTGCGGTATCGCTCGGCGGACATCGCTGCGCTGGTGCCGCGCGGCAAGCGCTGCCCGTGCGGACTGCCGCTTCGAAAGATGACGCGCGTGCGCGGCCGAACCGACCACGTGCTCAATATCGGCACCGGGAACAACGTCTACCCGGAGGAGGTGGACGCGGCGGTCTTCTCGGTCGCGGGCATCACCGATTACCAGCTCGTCGTCGAGAAGGACGACTACCGCGACGTGCTGCACCTGACGGTTGAATCGGCCGACGACGTCGAAGGCCTTCGCGAAGCGCTCACGAAGGCGCTCATGACGATCGACAGCGTGAAGAAGTCCTGTCAACTGACGAAGACGGTGGTCCTGGGACGCATCGAGACGGCGCCCGTGGGGTCACTGGCGAAGGGACGCCAGAAGGTCACCCGCATCGTGGACCGTCGCGGGTGTTGACGCGTGCGGCAGCACGGCAAAAAAAACGGAGCGCCGAACACGGCGCTCCGGTCTCTCACGGCAGCTTCAGGAGGAGATCACGTCTTATCGGCCTTTTCCTTCTCCTCCTGCTCCTTGGCCTCCGCCTTTTCCCTTGCCTTCTCCACTTCGCGCGAGGCCTGCTCGACGAACGCCCTCGCCTCGTCCTCCTTGGCGAACCGTCGGGGGCCGTAGATCGAGACGATCACCTCGCACTCGTCCTTCTTGTCGGTGATCTTCTGCTGGAGTTCCTCGATCTCCGTCTCGAGTTCGGTCTTCTTGGCGGTGTCGTCGCATCGGGCCAGTTGACGGGTCTTCGACGCCAGGTCCCTCTCGAGCGGCTTCAGTTCCTTCACGATGCGGCTGTTGGCCCGGCGCTTCCGGGCGTTCTCGGCTGCGACGCTGTCCACCTGCTTGCGAGCGTCCGACAGTCCGATGTAAATGTGACCGGTGACCTCATAACCGGCCTTCTCAATCACCACGTAACACGATCCGCCGGCACGGCGGACAGAGCCGCCTCAGGCCCCGTGGAGACACTGCGGATAGAGTATGACCCCCACCAGCAGGACCAGAACCGCCACACGTGTCAGACGCATTGCCGTCCTCCTTCACACTGTGGGTCATGGGAGCCGCAACCTACCAACATTATCAGTTTACCGTATCGGCCGAATATTTCAAGGGTGTTCCGGGGAAATCCAAAGAATCCGGAAAAGGGCCAAAAGGGCAGAAAATGCCCTGTTTCCCGCCTTTTTCGCACTTCCCGGCCGTCCTTACCGGATATAGTAGCCCGAGACGCGCCACGTCCCGTCGGTTTCCTTCATCGGCGTGACCGTCTCCACGGCGTTCTGCTTGTGCTCGAAGGACGCTTGGAACTGGATGACGACGTATTCGCCGTCCGGGGCGCCCGGCATCGCGGTGCGGTACTCGCGACGCGTCACCTTTCGTGACAGCCGGTTGCCGAACGGTTTCCGGAAGGCGGTCATCTGCTCGGTCCATTTGTCCTTCGGGACGGCGGCCCTGAAGAAGGGGGCGGCCTCGTCCCAGCACTCGGCGTACTGGCCGTCGTCGATGAGCTTGAGCCAGGCTTCGGCGGCGGCGACGGCGGCCTTCTCGGCGGCGGGGTTGCCCGGCTTCCCGCAGCCCGCAAGGACGGCGGCCGACACCGCCAGCACCAGAACGACGTATGTTCTCATCACGATGATCCTTTCCCCACAAAAGACACACGGTGTCATTAACCTGTCAGGTCCCGGCGGGCGCTTCGGCCCGGACGCGTCGTTGCACCTCCGTCATTTGTCTCCTGTCCACACGCCACGGTCCGGCCCGATGTGCCCGAAGCGTTTTATCCGGGCTTTGGCCTCAATCCGACAGACGACAGCACCCAGGACCAGGCCCAGGAGGACCCCCGTCAGCGTCTTGGTGGGCGCCCCGAAGAATGCGCAGAAGCCAAAGATCAACGTCATGGAAATCAAACATGTCTTGACCGCCCTC
>DATKVD010000111.1:0-9956 GCA_035530235.1 Planctomycetota bacterium
TTCGAGTGAGGGATAGAGTTCCCGACGGGTCTTCTCTGCGATGTTCTGGTTTCGGGCCCAGTCGCGTGAGCCCTGCTTCGAGATCTCCTGGGGGGTGCGGATGCCGGCGACCACGTCCTCCCCCTGGGCGTTGAGGAGGTATTCGCCGTAGAAGTACTGGTGCTCACCGGTGGCCGGGTCGCGCGTGAACGCCACGCCCGTCGCCGAGTCGTTGCCGGAGTTGCCGAAGACCATCACCTGCACGTTGACCGCCGTGCCCCAGTCGTGCGGGATGCCCTCGATGTTGCGGTAGGTGACGGCCCGCTTGCCGTTCCACGACTGGAAGACCGCCCCGATGCCGCCCCACAGCTGCTCCATGGGATCGTCGGGGAAGGGCTTGCGCAGCACCTTCTTCACGAGCTTCCTGTAGGTCATGCACAGGGTCTTGAGGTCGTCGGCGGTGAGTTGGGTGTCGAGCTTGACGCGACGCTTCTTCTTGAGGGCGTCCATGGCGTGCTCGAGACGTGAGCGGATGCCCTTGCCTTCGGGAGGCTCGAGTCCGGCGGCCTTTTCCATCACCACGTCGGAGTACATGGTGATGAGCCGACGGTAGGCGTCCCAGGCGAGACGCGCGTTGTTTCCCATGGAGGCGGCGAGTCCGTCGATGGTCTTGGAGGTGAGACCGATGTTGAGGACGGTCTCCATCATGCCGGGCATGGACTTCCGCGCCCCCGAGCGCACGGAGAAGAGGAGAGGCTCCCTGGGGTCGCCGAACTTGCGGCCCATCAGGGTCTCCACCCGTGTGAGGGCCCGTCTCACCTGTCGGGTGAGATCGGCCGGGTACTTCCCGCCGGCTCTCATGAAATGGATGCAGACCTCGGTGGTGATGGTGAACCCGGGCGGGACCGGCAGACCGATGTGGGCCATCTCGGCGAGGTTCGCACCCTTGCCCCCGAGAAGCTCCTTCATGCCGGTGCGTCCTTCCGCAGTGCCGCCGCCGAACGAGTAAGCGTACTTGGCCATCGATTCCTCCCGTGCTCTAATAGCTGATGGGGTCCTGCCCGCGGGGTGCCGTTCCGAGTGGGAAACGGAAGATCCCTTTCCGGGCGTGATCGAGAGGCCGAATTGTAGCAGTCCGAGGGGGTGTTGTCAACCGTGAGGGCCCCAATGCCATGGTTTTCGAGGGGTGAGGATTGGTCTTGACAGGCCTTCCGGCAGGGCCTAGAATACCAAGGCGGTCCTTCCGGCGCAGCCGTCGGGAGGGTCTGCGGGATTGTCCGTTGGGGGCTGGGACGCGACGCGTCTCCCCCATGCACGTGCACGTCAGACAGGTCAGGGAGAGTTCGCGATGACTGACCTCAACAAGGGGTTCGCACAGCTGCTCATCGAGGAGGGACTGGCCACCAAGTCCCAGATCAGGGAAGCACTGAAGGTGCAGAAGGAGGAGGGGGGTCGACTGGGCGAGATCATGGTCCGACTCGGTCATCTCTCCGAGACCGACAGGACCGTCATCCTGGGAAAGCAGTTCCGCATGGAGGTCATCGACCTCGACACGTATCCCATCGACCCGATGACGGTGGACCTGCTGCCGCGGTCGGTCGCCCGGAAACACCAGGTGCTGCCCCTGGGACGTGAGGAGGGGACGCACGTCATCAAGGTGGCCATCACGGACCCGCTGGACTACGAGGCGTTGGACAACCTGCGGTTCATCCTCAACAGTGAGATCGCCCCACTCCTGGCCTCGCCCGAGGCGGTGCGTCGTGCGATCGACCGCTTCTACGAGGCCACGGTCGAGACGGTGGACAACCTGCTGACCGAGTTCACGGACGAGGAAGAGGTGGACGAGAGCGGTCGGACGTTCGACCTGTCCGCCGTGGGCGGTGACGACGACGCCCCCGTCATCCGTCTGGTCCGTCTGATCATCTCGGAAGCCGTCAAGGCCCGGGCCAGTGACATCCACATCGAGCCGCTCGAAAACCGACTCCGCATCCGCTACCGGGTCGATGGCGAATGTGCCGAGGTCGACTCCCCGCCCAAGCGACTCCAGAACTCCATCATCTCACGTGTCAAGATCATGTCCGGGATGCAGATCGAGGAGAAACGACTTCCCCAGGACGGACGCATCCGCATCCGGGTCCGGGGCAAGGAAATCGACATCCGCGTCTCCACGCTCCCGGCCTCGCACGGGGAGAGTGTGGTGCTCAGACTCCTGGACAAGGAAAACGTCCTGGTCGGCATCGAGAAGCTCGGCTTCCACGAAAGCGACCGGGTGCGGTTCGAGAAGATCATCAAGAGACCCAACGGCATCTTCCTGGTGACGGGGCCCACCGGGTCCGGCAAGACCACCACCCTCTATTCCGCCCTCAACGAGCTGAACCGTCCCGACCGCAAGATCATCACCGCCGAGGACCCCGTCGAATACAACATCAGTGGGATCAACCAGTGTGAGGTGAGGATGCGCATCGAGATGACCTTCGCCCGCATCCTGCGGGCCATGCTCCGTCAGGCCCCCAACATCATCCTCGTCGGCGAGATCCGTGACGGGGAGACCGCCGAGATCGCCATCCAGGCCGCCCTCACCGGTCACCTCGTCTTCTCCACACTCCACACCAACGACGCCCCCTCCGCCATCACACGTCTCATCGACATGGGCATGGCCCCGTTCCTGGTGGCCAGCTCCGTTCAAGCCATCATGGCCCAGCGTCTGGTCCGGGTGATCTGCAACGACTGCCGGGAGCCCTATGAGCCCGACGCCAAGATGCTGGCCGCCACGGGCATGACCACCCAGCAGACGGGAGACCGTGAGTTCACGCACGGGGTCGGGTGTCGTGCGTGCAACAACAGCGGCTACCACGGCCGGATCGGGATCTTCGAACTCATGGAAATGACCCGTCAGCTCCGTGAGATGGCGTTCCGTGTGGAGCCGACCAACCTCATCCGCGACCAGGCCCGTCGCTCCGGAATGGTCACCCTCCAGGAGGACGGTGTCCGGAAGATCCTTGCCGGCATCACCACGGTCGAGGAAGTGGGTGCTCACGCACAGCGCGACGTCGTGCTGGTCTGAAAGAAGGACCGGAGTACAGGGGAGAAAGGAACGCGCAGCACATGGCTGAACGCATGATTCTGATGGAAAAGCTGCTCATGACGGTCATTGAGCAGGATGCCAGTGACCTCCACCTGGTGGTGGGACGACCGCCGACCGTGCGTCTGAACGGCCGACTGGCGTCGCTCAAGACCCGGGTGCTCACCCCGGAGGACACCGTCTCGCTGATGAAAAGCATCACCCCCGAACGGGCCCTCCAGGAGCTTCAGCAGGAGGGAACCGCCGATTACGGCTTCGCTTTCGGTGACAAGGCCCGGTTCCGTGTGTCGATTTTCCGGCAGAAGGGTCGCATCAGCCTGGCACTCAGGCTGATTCCCCACCGGCTCTACACCTTCGAAGAGATCGGTCTGGCCCCCATTATCAAGCAGTTGCTCTACCAGCCTCGGGGGCTCTTCCTGGTCACGGGGCCCACAGGGTGCGGAAAGACCACCACGCTGGCCACCATGATCGACTATATCAACACACGGATGGACCGGCACATCATCACCATCGAGGACCCGATCGAGTACTACCACCCCCACAAGAAAAGCATCGTGAACCAGCGGGAATTGGGGGTGGACGTGCCGAGTTTCTCGGAGGCGCTGCGTCGGGGGATGCGAGCCGACCCGGATGTGATGATGGTGGGAGAGATGCGTGATTTGGACACAATTCAGGCGGCCATTACGGCGGCGGAGACGGGACACCTGGTATTCGCAACATTGCACACCACCGGGGCGGAGGGCACCTGCAACCGAATTGTGGACGTTTTCCCCACCGATCAGCAGGAACAGGTCCGTGTGCAGCTTTCCGTCTCGATTCTGGCGGTCATCTCCCAGCAGCTGCTGCCCCGGGCCGACGGCACGGGCCGCGTGGCTGCCTTCGAGTTCATGGTCACGACCCCGGCCATCCGGAACCTGATCCGCGAGAACAAGACCTACAACATCGATTCGCACATCCAGACCGGGAAGCGCTACGGGATGGTGCTGCTGGACATGCACATGTTCGAACTCTACGAGCGGGGGATCGTGACGGCGGAGGATGCTCTCCTTAAGGCAAGGAAGCCACGGGAGTTAGAGCAGAAGATAAGGCAGTTCGAGACGTCGCGCGGACGGGTGTATACCGCGGCAATCGCGGGCGAAGAGGGCGAAGCGGGGCTAGACATGACGGAACTTCAGACCCCCGGGTGATGAGACCTAAATCCTTAATTGAGAGTGGGTTAGAGCGATGACCGAACAGGCGCCGGATGGTTTGGCTCGGGGTATCCCGTTGACGGAGACCGACATCGCCGCGGAAGTAGGGGTGCGGCTGGGCCAGATCCTGCTGAAGCGCGGACTGATTACCGAGGACCAGCTGAACGAGGGCCTCAAGCGGCAGCTGGAGACCCACGAGGTTCTGGGGCAGATCCTCCTCGACATGGGGGCGATCAGGAAGGACGAGCTGAACTCGGCCTTGGGCGCCCAGGCGGGCATGCCCACCGTCGACCTGGACGCCGTCACCGTTCACCAGGATGTCATCGACCATGTGTCCGTTTCGATCGCGACGATCTACAAGGTGGTTCCGGTGTCGTTCGAGCACGGCGAACTGACGGTGGCCATGGCCGACCCGATGAACGTGAACTCCCTGGACGACCTGCGGATGATGCTCGGGTGCGAAGTGAGGGGGGCGGTCAGCAACGAGGAAGCCATCGAGCGGGCACTCCTGAAGCACTACGGCTCCGCGATCGAGACGGTGGAAAGCGTCATCGGCGAGATTCAGGAGCAGGCGGGGGGCTACGGGGACTTCCTCTCGGACGCCACCGAGACGATCGACCTGGACAGTCTGGAGGAGATGGCGGAATCGGCCCCGGTGAGGCGGCTGCTCAACCTGGTGCTCTTGCAGGCCATCAAGGACGAGGCTTCGGACATTCACTTCGAGCCGTTCGAGGACGAGTTCAAGATCCGGTATCGTATCGACGGCGTGCTCTACGAGATGGTGCCGCCGCCCAGACACCTCGCCCTCGCGATCAGCTCGCGTATCAAGGTGATGGCGAACCTGGACATCGCGGAAAGACGACTGCCGCAGGACGGGCGAATCATGCTGAATATCGCCGGAAACCCTGTAGACCTAAGGGTTTCCGTCCTGCCCACGATGTTCGGCGAATCGGTCGTGATGCGGGTCCTGGACCGGTCGCTGTTGAAACTCGACCTCGACCGGATCGGGATGCGCGAGCACGAGCTGAAGGCCTTCCGGACTGAGATTCAGAAGCCCAACGGCATCATCCTGGTCACGGGACCCACCGGCTGCGGAAAGACCACCACACTCTACTGCTGTCTCAACGAGATCAACCGGATCGACACGAAGATCATCACGACCGAGGACCCGGTGGAGTATGACCTCGAAGGGATCATGCAGGTGCAGATCAACCCGGAGATCGGTCTGGACTTCGTGGACTGTCTGCGGCACATCCTGCGTCAGGACCCGGACAAGATCCTGGTGGGGGAGATCCGTGACCTGGAGACGGCTCAGATTGCGGTGCAGGCCTCGCTGACGGGGCACCTGGTGTTCTCCACGCTTCACACCAACGACGCCCCCGGTGCGATCACACGGTGGGTCGAGATCGGCATCGAGCCGTACCTCATCACGTCGACCCTGGAGGATATCCTGGCGCAGCGGCTGGTGCGGACCATCTGCGTGAAGTGCAAGGAGGAGTTCAAGCCGACCGAGGAGATGCTGTGGGAGCTGGACCTGACGTCCGATCAGGTGAAGGAGCGGACGTTCTACTACGGCACGGGCTGCGGGGCGTGCAACAACACCGGTTACCGTGGCCGTACGGGGATTTTCGAGCTGATGGTCATTTCAGACCACCTCCGAGAACTCATCGTGAAGCGGGTCAGCACGGGGGTCATCCGCGAGGCGGCCATCGCCGAGGGGATGCAGCCCCTGAGGCACTCCGGACTCGCCGCCATCTACGACGGAATCACCACCATCGAAGAGGTGGTCCGGGAGACGCTGGTCGAGCAGGAGTAGCCCTTCCGGACGTTTTTTGCCGCTTGTCGGTTTTCCCGCCCGTGATAGAATCTAAGTGGACGTGGGACAAGGCCCTTTTGTGGACCCCGGGGGCGGGTTGAGCCCCTTCAGGGAGGAGAGACCATGCCGACCTATACGTTTCAGGCCATGAACAGCAAGGGCGACGAGGTTCGGGACGAGATCGAGGCCTCGAGTCAGGAGGAGGCGGTCAACAAGATACGCGACCTGGGACTGTTCCCGACCCGGGTGCGTCAGAAGGCCGGTCGAAGGACCACCACCGCCGCGGCCAAGCCGTCCACCCGTCGGAAGTCAAGTGCCCTGACCATCGGCGGGGTGTCCAACAAGCAGTTGTGCAATTTCACGCGACAGCTTTCGACGCTCCAGGACGCCGGACTTCCCCTGGTGCGGAGTCTGAAGATCCTGGAAGGACAGATGAAGCCGTGCAAGCTGAAGGACGTGGTGGCGGAGGTGGCGGAAGACGTGGAGAGTGGGAGCACGTTTTCGGAGTCGCTGGCGAAGCACCCGCGGGCGTTCGACCGGCTGTACGTCAACATGGTGCGGGCCGGGGAGGCCGGTGGTGTGCTGGACACGATCCTCGAGCGACTGGCGGAGTTCAAGGAGAAGGCGAGACGACTGAAGCGGAAGATCGTCGGTGCGATGATCTACCCCGTGGCGGTCATCACCATCGCCTCGGCCATCCTGATCATCATCATGGTGTACATCGTGCCGAAGTTCCAGGAGATCTTCGCGTCGTTCGACACGACGCTTCCGAAGATGACGACGGTCCTGATCGCGACCGCGACGGCCCTGAAGGAATACATCCTGTTTATCGTGCTGATTCCCGTGGCACTCTACATCCTGGTGAAGCTGTTGAAACGGACCCGTGGGGGACGGTACTTCATCGACAACCTCAAGCTCCACCTGCCCGTCTTCGGCAGCATCGTCAGCAAGTCGACGGTCAGTCGCTTCGCACGGACCCTCGGGACGCTCATCTCCTCCGGTGTGCCCATCCTGGAGGCCCTCAACATCGTGCGTGACACCACCGGCAACGAGGTGGTGGCCCGGGCCATCGGGAAGGTGCACGACTCGATCCGTGAGGGGGATACGATCGCCGAGCCGCTGCGGGCCAGTGGGGTGGTCGACGAGGTCGTCGTCAACATGATCGACGTCGGTGAAGAGACCGGTGAACTGGACAAGATGCTCATCAAGGTGGCCGACAACTTCGACGACGAGGTGGACACCCTGGTGGCCAGCATGATGAGTCTGATGGAGCCGCTCATCATCGTGTTCCTGGGGACCGCCGTGGCCTTCATCGTGATCAGTCTGTTCCTGCCGCTGGTCCACCTGATGACGCAGGTCGGCTCCAAGGCGGGTCAGTAAACGTCTGTCCCGGAGCGCAGTGAAAGGAGACCGCTCATGACCGGACACGGAAGTCGCAGGGCCTTCACGCTCATTGAGCTCCTGGTGGTGATGGGGATCATGCTGGTCCTGGCGGGTCTCCTGCTGACAGGCATCTCGGCGGCACGTCGACACGTGCAGCGGGCCCGGACCCGTGCGGAGATCGACCGCATGATGATGGCACTGACGGAGTACTATAACGAGTTCGACAAGTATCCCCCGGGCGGGACCGACAGCAACGACAACGGGGTCCTGGGCGATATCGGGGGCGAGGAGAAGGGCGCCGGCAAGGAACCCGCGGATCTGCTGCACCCCACCGCCCTCGAACTGCAGCTCAGGACCATCTGCACCAAGCTCACCATCGAGGGCGGCAACCGCACCGTCGGACCCTACTACAACCCCAGGGAGATCCGGATCGTCAACCACGCCCTCACCGACGTGTTCGGCAACTCCTGGAACTACCTCTCGGACGGCCGACGCACCACCCTCGTGGACGGTCTCCGGGCCCCGAGCCGCATCCACAAGCTCGGTCCCGTCCTCTGGAGCATCGCCGAGGACGCCCGACAGGACGTGGAGAACGACAACGAGGACAACAACAGCGATGGGAAGGTGGACGACCCCAGTGAACTCGTGAACGACCTCTGCAGCTGGAACGGGTGAGCAGGAGACACGGGGGGGACGTGGATCGATTGGAGACACGGATGATGACACGACGTCGACGAGGTGGGTTTACACTGCTCGAACTGATGGCCGTCATCGCAATCATCTGCGTGCTGGCGGGCATCATGATGGCGGGGGCCGGCAAGGCGAGGGAGATCGCCAAGCGCAGGCGCACCGAGGCGATCCTCGACGTTCTGGCCACGGCGTGCGAGCGGTACTGGACACTCTACCACGACTACCCCTACCCGAACCCGGACTCGGTGGGTCTGGGGGGGGACGCCGCGTTCCGCTCGGAGTACTACTCGGGCGGGTGGAGCACCGAGGGCTACAACGTGACCCTGGTGTGGATGCTGAGTCAGCCGCGTCAGCCGGAGCCCCTGATCGCACTTCAGGAGCGATGGTACGAGAAGACCGAAAAGGACCTCAAGGGGCCCGACGGACGTAATCTCTACCGGGTGGTCGACGGTTTTGGCAACGTCATCAAGGTCGACCGTCCGATACAGTACTACTACGTCAACACCTACGTCAAGCTGGTCTCGTCGGGACCCGACGGGGACTTCGACGAGACCGAGGACAACCTGGAGAGGTACATCAAACGCTAGACGGGCGTCGGTGGGGGAAGATCTCTAAACGCCCCCGTCCGGACGTGTGCCGGACGGATGGGACGGTAACCGGAAACGCCGGGGGCGGCGGAAGGAAAGTGAGGGTGGTATGGCTGCCACACGGAGATGTCGCACACCGGGGGTGCCCGGGTTCACACTGATTGAACTGCTGGCCGTCATCGCCATCATCATGCTGGTGATGGCCATGGCACTGCCCAACTTCGTGGCCATGATGAAGGGCCAGAAGTGGACCGCGGCCATGAGCGGCATCCAGACGATGGTGTGGCGGGGACGGGCACTGGCCACCAACGTCCGCAAGGACTTCTCGGTCGAGTTCGACGTCCAGGGGGACAACGGCACCTGGATGTGGCTGGAGAGTGAGGAGCAGATCATCGAGCGCATCCCCGACCTCGACGAGCTTCAGCACCTCATGGGAGGTGGGGAGAACATCGCCTGGATCCGCACCCTGTGGTATCGTGCGGGAGGCACGGACAAGTGGGGCAAGTACGAGTGTCAGTGCAAGAAGTGCGAATATGAGTGGATTCAGTACACCAGTCCCAGCTACACGGCCTGTCCCAAGTGCGGGACCAGTCGAGACGACGGCTGGCAGTGGGGACCGGCCTACGCGGCCTACTACTACGACTTCCAGCTCGTCAACGACCCCTCGGTGGCCAGCTACGGCGACAACGCACGACAGAGCGAGATCGTGAAACTCGGTCACGGCCTGACGATCGACCCGACGGGGAGTGTGAGTCCCAACTTCTTCAACTGGGACAGTCAGACCGCCGTCGAGGCCTATGGCTGGGACAAGTACAAGGACGTCCGGATCGGTCCGAACGGGGCCCTCGTGCAGACCCAGGACCCCACCATCTGCATCCAGGAGATCCACGGTCCGGACAAGAGACAGGTGAAGGTCGTGCGGTGCACCGGACGGGTCGTGTCGGCCCACTGAGGGGTGTGAGAGGTAAACGCCCGCTGTCGGGGGCAAGGCAAGTGCACGGAGAACGTCGATGATGACCAACGGACGGAAACGAACGGACGGGTTCTCACTGGTCGAGCTTCTGATCGCATTCTTTGTGCTGCTGGTGGGGATCCTGGCGGTGCTGGTGCTCTTCCCGCTGGGACTCAGGGAATCGAGGACCATGGTGGAATCCTCGACGGCCGCCTTCGTGGCACGGAACGCCCGGAACCTCATGGAGGTGCACCCGTTCACCTACAGTGGCAACCGA
>DATKVD010000112.1:0-22156 GCA_035530235.1 Planctomycetota bacterium
AGCATGCCGGTGCGGATCCGGTCGCCGTCGGTCTCGGTGATGACGCTCTTCCTGCCCTTCTTCACGGCCGCGGCGATCTGCCGGCACATCACCCGCCGGCTGGCCAGGGCCTCGATGCAGCCCTTCTGGCCGCAGCCGCACCGGGGACCGTTCACGTCCACCACCACGTGACCCAGCTCTCCGGCCTGCTTGCTGAACCCACGGTGGAGTCGACCGTTGATGACGACCCCGCCGCCGATGCCGGTGCCCAGGAAGAGCCCGATGAGGTTGCCGGTGCCGCGTCCCGCACCGAGGACGTGCTCGGCCAGTGTCGCCACGTTGCAGTCGTTGTCCATGAAGACCGGTCGGCCCGTGGCGTTCTCGATGTGGTCCTTCATCCGGACGTGGTCCCAGCCCGGGAGATTGGGCGAGCAGATGACGACGCCCTCGTCCGGGTCGAGGGGTCCGGGTGAGCCGATGCCGATGGCCGCCACCTCGTCGAGTGTGAGTCCGGCCGCGGCGACCGCCTCGTGCGCGACCGCCGCCATCGCTTCGAGCACGGCCCGGGGGCCCTCGTCGACGGGGGTCAGCTTGAAGACACGCTCGCGTATCCGGCCGTCCCCGTCCACCACCGCGGCCATAATCTTCGTGCCGCCCAGGTCGATACCCACAACACAGTCGCTCACAGCCCCCCTCCCGCAGTTGTGTCTATTCGGCCGACGCCGTCTCCGGTTCGACCGACGAAATGCCCCCCGCCGTCATGCGGAACCACCGGTATTCCGACCGACAGGCCGGTACTTCCCCCATCGCCACACGAAAGGTCAGGTCCTTCGGGAACAGCAGTGCCGAGTGCAGGTTGATGAAAGTGAGTGGGACACCGTCGGCACCGGCGAAGTTCATCGTCCGGTCGATCCGACCGTAATGGGTCCGGATGAGCTGTCGCAGGACGGCGTAGCGTCCGTAGTCGGGCTCCTCCTCCTTCTCCTGTCCCAGCTTCACGAAGGAATTGGTCGCCAGGATGTAATCCTCCGTGGCCCGACGGGTGAGGATGCGCTGGTGGTCGTATTCGACGACGGCCGCGGCGGGCGGGGTGCCTCCGGCGATGATGAGGTTCGTCGCACACGCACGAGGCGTCCGCTCGACAATGGCGATCCCTTCGTCGACCGACCGGGCCTCCTCGGCCACCTTCCGCAGCATGAAGCAGGTCGAGACCCCCTCGAGCGAGTTCTCCCCGTAACTGTAGGCCGTGTTGTTGGCGGTGACGATGCCCTGCTCGTTCATGAGCGTCCAGCCGTTGATGACGCCGGCCCAGGAGAGCGTGACGAACCGTCGGGCGTTCTCGGGGTGGTAGTCGATGATGAGGGAGGCCCGTTCGGCGACGGTGTTGTACCAGTAGTCGAAGTTCCTCCCGACGATGCATTCATCGTCGACGGTGGCACGTCCGAACACCGCGAAGGAACTGCACAGCTGGGCCCGCTGGACGTCCCCGAAGAGCTGCAGTCCCACCAGCTCCCAGTAATCCACCCCCGCCGCTTCGGCCAGTGCCCGGAGTTCCCGCCGCCAGGCGTCCGTCAGGAACGTCTCCATCACCCTGACGCGCTCGATGAAGCGTTGTCGACCGACGGGGTCCGGCGCCACCGAGCCGTGCACCACGTTGTCCACGACCCACCGCACGTCCTCACCCAGAAGCTCCCCGTGCCGACGTCCCATCTCCTCGGGACTCCCGACGAGGGTGAGCACGCGCAGACCGTTCACGGTCTCGAGACGCGAACTCACGGTCGCACTCGTCGCGGCGGGTGTGTCCGTGGTCGCGAGTTCCACGTCGGGTTTCACGTGCCGTGCGTCCCCGCGACCGCACGACGCCGCCAAGACACACAGCCAGCCCGCCGCCAGCGTCAGGATGAGTCGCCTGCCAACGTGCATGCGTTCCTCCTCGACTATTAGTATAGCAGAACGTCCTGGACGTGCACGGAATTCCGACAGGCACGTGCACGTCGGACGCACGTGCCGGAAATGGGTTGAAATTCCGGCGTCTCCCGCTATAATCCCGCACGTGAGACACGTCTGAGAGACTTCCGGGACGACCATGAACAGTCAGGACATCGCATACGTGACGGGGGCCACGGGACTTGTGGGCTCTCACCTGGTCGAACGGCTGCTGAAGGAGGGCTGCCGGGTCCGGGCGCTGGTGCGCGAGACGAGCGACACGTCCCACCTGGAGAAACTGGACGTGACACGGGTCCGCGGGGACGTCACCGACGGCGCCGACGCCCTTGCACCGGGTCTGAAAGGGGTGACGCACGTCTTTCACTGTGCGGCTTACGTGGACGACTGGGGTCCGCGAGAGCGGATGGTCGACGTCAACGTGAACGGGCTCAGGAACGTCCTGGAGGCCCTCGAGCCGGAGGGGGTCCGGCGGTTCGTCTTTCTGAGTTCACTGGCGGTCTACGGCATCGCCGACCAGGTGGACCTGGACGAATCGGCGCCGTTCGTGGAGACCGGCGACAACTACAACTTCACGAAGATCGCGTGTGAGCGTCTGCTGCGGACGTTCGCCCGTGAGAGGGGACTGGCGGCAGTGAGTCTGCGGCCGCCCTACATCTACGGCCCGCGCGACCGGCAGTTCTTCCCGCGGGTGTGTACTGCACTTCGCGACGGTCAGTGGGCGTACCTGAGCGGCGGGCGGATCCCGTTTGCACTGGCCAGCGTGCAGAACGTGGTGGAGGCGTGCCTGCTGGCCGCCTCGCGGGACGAGGCCGTGGACGAGGCGTTCATCATCGCCGACGGGGAATCCATCACCCGCCGGGAACTGGTGGAGATCCTGTGTGACGAGATAGGGTATGAGCGTCCGACGAAATCGGTGCCGCGCGTCGTGGCGAGGATGCTCTGTCCGGTGTCCGAGGGCCTGGCGAGACTTTTCCGTGCCAGGACGCCGCCACGCATCAGCCGGTTCCGATACAAGTTCGCCGCCACGCACCTGACGTTCGACATCTCAAAGGCGAGACGTGTCCTCGGCTACGAGCCGAAATGCAGCACGCGCGACGCCCTGAGGACGACCGCACGGTGGTTCCGGGACAACCGTCGTGACCTTCTTCCAGGGAATTGAGAGTGACGGATGAAACGGCAGTTCACGATCGTCGGCATCGGTGAGATCCTGTTCGACCTCTTCGACGAGGAGGGGGTTCCGGGTGGGGCACCGTTCAACTTCGCCTATTACGCCCGGAGTCTGGGGATGAACGGCGTGATCGCCAGTCGCATCGGGAAGGACGACTACGGTGCACGACTGCGCGACGAGATCGTCCCCTCACGGGGGATGACGACCGATTACCTCCAGGAGGACGCGGAATTCCCCACCGGCACGGTGATCGTGCACGTGGACAAGGGGGGCAACGCCGAGTACGAGATCGTCCGGAACGTCGCGTGGGATTACCTGGAGATGACGTCCGAACTGGAGGAACTGGCCCACCAGGCCGACGCCATCTCCTTCGGCACACTGGCCCAGCGCACCCGGACCGCGCATGAGACCATCGAGGCCTTCATCGACATCGCCCGCGACCACCATGCCCTGGTGCTGCTGGACGTCAACCTGAGGGAGGAGTTCTACACGGCGGACCTCCTCCGTCGGTGCTGTCTCCAGGCCGACATCCTCAAGATGAACGAAGCCGAGCTGATCATCGCCCGCACACTGCTGGGCGCCGAACGACTCACCGACCAGGAGTTCCTGCAGGACCTCATCAACACCTACCACATGGAGATCGTCTGTCTGACGATGGGGGAGGAGGGGTGCATCCTTCAGACGGCCCACGACCGCATCGTCTCGGCGGGTTTCAAGGTGGAGGTGGTGGACACGGTGGGTGCCGGGGACGCGTTCTCGGCGGGACTGCTGGTGAAGTTCCTGGAGGGGGCCGGACTGCGCGAGATGGCACGCTACGCGAACCTCTGCGGGGCTTACGTCGCCAGCCAGCACGGGGCCGTGCCGCCCTTCTCACGCGAGATCATCGAGGAATTCGCCCGGAAGCTCACCGCCTGAGGCTCCGGACCACCTCACTGCCCACCGACGGACTCTCTTCTCCCCGAATGACGTGACACGTCGCGGTGTCTTCGGTCACTTCGTCCACCTGGAGCATCGAGACCTCTTCCCGGACCTTCTCCTTGAGTCCGGTGATGACGTTCTCACGCTCCACCATCCCGTAGATGACGTACTGGTGTCCCACGGCGACGCCCATCTTCGAGCCGATGTCGATGGTGACGACCTTCCCGTCCACCAGTGAGACCTTCCCGGCAAGCGGGTATAGTTTGTAGATGTGCGAGCGGATGTTCCTGCCGGCCTTGGCCAGTGCGTTCTTGACCATCGTCTCGGTCACCCTGGAGGTGATCTTGTAGTGCCGGAGTTCACTCTCGGCACCCATCTTGCGGTCCTCCTCGACGTACGGACCGAAGGTCACGGTCTTTCCGGTCTGGACGTCGAAGAGCGTGCCGCCGACGGACACGGTGCACACCGCCACCTTGGTCTGGATGAGCACACGGTCCTCGGTCTCGACCTCCAGTGAGAGCTTCTGGATGACCGGGAAGAGGAGCAGTCTGACCTTGAGGGCCTTGGCCAGTCCTTCGGCGTTTTCGAGCTTGACGTGCTCGGGCTTGAAGAGGTGGTCCTTGAGGACCCGCTCGAGGTCACCGCCCTGCACCACGTCGAACCGCTCGACCTTGCTCATCCCGATGATCATCTGGTCGAGGAGGTACTCGGCGGGCTCGAACTCCCCGGGCTTCTCGGTGGGCTCGAACTTCACGGGAAGCACGGCGGTCCCGATGCGCCCGGCGGCGTCGGTCGCCGCCGCCGTCAGAACCAGAACGACCGCCAGCATCACGGGGCCAATGAGCTTCATGGTTGGATACTCCGTCGACCACATCGCCGTCATTCTGAGGAGCGGAGCGACGAAGAATCCGGCCACGTCGTCTGAAGGGCCGGCGCTCCGCCGAAGAATTCCCTCTAAATCGCCAAGACAGCCAGATCCTTCGCGTCGCTCAGGATGACCGCTTTCGTCTGCTACCGGCTAAATTCCCCTTTGGGCGGTCAGCTTGGCCGCCGCGGCCCGGGCGTTTCTGTCGGCTTCGAGGACGTCGTCGAGTGTCGGCCTCTCGACGAAGCGGTGTCCCTTCATGACCTCGGCAGCGACGGAGGCGATGTCGGTGAAGCGGAGCTTTCCGTCCAGGAACGTCCCCACCGCCACTTCGTTGGCCGCGCTGAGGGCGGCCGGCGCCGTTCCTCCGCGACGTGCCGCCTCGAACCCCAACTCGACCGCCGGGAACCGTCCGACGTCCGGTCTCTCGAAATGAAGCTCACCCACTTCCGATAGACGAAGGCGCGGGGCCGGGCATTCAAACCGGTCCGGCCACGTCAACGCATATTGGATCGGTCCACGCATGTCCGGGGTGCTCATCTGCGCCACCACCGAACCGTCCACGAACTCCACCAGGGAATGCACGATCGACTCCGGATGGATCAGCACCTCGATCTGCTCGACGTCCAGTCCGAAAAGCAGACGCGCCTCGATGACTTCGAGTGCCTTGTTCATCAGTGTGGCCGAATCGATGGTCACCTTCGGTCCCATCTGCCACGTCGGATGGTTGAGGGCCTGCTCCGGCGTCACGTGAGCCAGTTCCTCGGACGAAAGCCCCCTGAAGGGGCCACCCGAGCCCGTGATGATGACACGCGCGATCTCCTCGGGCTTCCCGGCACTCATCGCCTGCCAGATGGCCGAGTGCTCCGAGTCGACCGGCAGGATCTCGACACCCCGCTTGGCCGCCTCGCGCATCACCAGCTCTCCGGCCATGACGATGGTTTCCTTGTTGGCCAGGGCAATGGACTTCTGCGCCCGCACCGCGGCCAGTGTGGGGGCGAGTCCCGCCGACCCCACAATCGCCGAAACCACCATGTCGCTCTCACCGTGCTCCGCCACCCGCACGACGCCTTCCTCACCGGCAAGCACTTCGACGGGTTCGCCGGCGAGATGCGTCCTGAGTTCCTCGGCGGCGGTCGTATCGAAGAGGGCGACCACCTTGGGCGAGAACTCCCGGACCTGCCCGGCCAGCTCCCGCCAGTTCGCCCGGGCGGCGAGCGCGCGGACGTCGAAGCGGTCCGGCAGCGACCGCACCACGTCGAGCACCGACCGGCCGATCGACCCGGTCGAGCCCAGTATCGTCAGTCGTCTGGGCAGTGTCGCTTCCGACAATGCCTTCCCCCTCAACGCTTCAGCTTCATGACCTCGTCAATGAGGACGTTCACCACCTCGGTTTCGTCCACCCGACGGACCTTCTCTCCCTTGCGGAAGAGGAACGCGAACCCCTTTCCGCCGGCGATGCCGACGTCGGCATCGGCCGCTTCACCGGGTCCGTTGACCACACAGCCCATGACGGCAATGGTGACCGGCGGCGCATCCGTCGGCATCCGACGCTCCACCTCCGCCACCACCTTCACCAGGTCGATCTCACAGCGTCCGCACGTGGGACAGGACACGATGCTCGGACGGGTGCGCTTGCGCAGGTCAAGCACTTCGAGGATCTCATACGCGGCGGCGATCTCCTCCACGGGTGAGCCGGTCATCGAGACACGGACGGTGTCGCCGATGCCCTCGGCAAGGAGCACGCCCATGCCGACCGCACTCCTGACCAGTGACGTCCGGGGCGGACCGGCCGCCGTGATGCCGAGGTGAAACGGACAGTCGCACCGTTCGGCCGCCAGACGGCACGCCCGGATCGTCGTCGGGACGTCCGACGCCTTGAGCGACAGCTTGACGTTCCCGAACCCCTGGCACTCGACGAAGTCGAGGTATTCGAGGGCACGTCCGGCCATGAGTTCGGCGAGGTCGTCGTCGACGTCCGGTGCGTCGTCGGGCCTTCCACGCGGACGCACCGACCCGGAATTCACCCCGATGCGGATGCAGGCGTCGCACGCGGCCGCCACACGCACCACCTCGGCCACGGCGTCCAGGTCCCTCATGTTTCCGGGGTTGATGCGCACACCGTCGGCACCCGCTTCCAGTGCGAGAACCGCCAGACGGTGGTCGAAGTGGACGTCGGCGACGAGCGGGAGCCGGGGGATTGCCTTCTTGATGTCGGCGACGGCCCGGGCGTCCTCCTCGCGCGGCACCGCCACACGCACCACCTCACACCCACGTGCGGCCATCTGCCGGATCTGCTCCACCGTGGCCGCCACGTCCGACGTGTGCGTTTTCGTCATGCCCTGGACGACGACCGGATGCTCGCCGCCGATCCGGACACGTCCGAGATGGATGACCCGTGTGCGTCGTCGCATGTCGCTCCGGGGAAATAACCCCTCCGGCCTCACGGTTTCTCCGGCTCGCCCAGGACCGCCTGCACCCGTGCGTAGCCTTCCTTCATCTGATCGAGCGTCCGTCCTTCGAGCAGGAGTCTCAGCAGCGGCTCCGTGTTCGACTTGCGCACGTTGAACCACCAGTTGTCGTATTCGACGGTGACACCATCCACACGGCTCTGACGACCGTCGGAGAACTTCGTCGACACCTCCTCGATCTTCGCGTCCTTGTCCTGGACCTCGAAGTTGATCTCCCCCGTGGAATGGTACCGCTTCAGGGGCTTGATGAGTGCACTCATCGACACACCGTCCCGACTGAGCAGGTTGAGGACCGCAATCATGGCGATGACGCCGCTGTCGGCACAGAAGTTGTCACGGAAATAGAAGTGTCCGGAGAGTTCAAGTCCGAAGGGCGCCCCCAGCTTCCGCATGGTTGCCTTCATGTAGGCGTGACCGACACGCTCGACGTGCGGTGTGCCGCCCGCGGCGGTGATCTCCTCCTTCACCGCCCAGCTCGACCTCGGGTCATAAATGATGGTGGCCCCGGTCTCCTCACTCAACACCTGACGTGCGATCAGTGCACCCGCCAGGTCGTTCGGGATGACCGTGCCCGTCTCATCGACGAAACCCACACGGTCGGCGTCACCGTCGAAGGCGATGCCCAGGTCCGCCTGCTCCTTCACCACCGTCCGTCGAAGTTCCTCGAGGTTCTCATCCTTCAGTGGGTTCGCGTCGTGATTGGGAAAGGTGCCGTCGGGTTCGAAGTAGAGTTCGACCACCTCGCACGGGAGCTTCCCGAGGATGGGCGGCAGCATCTTGCCCGCCATGCCGTTCCCGGCGTCGATGACCAGCTTCAGGGGCTTGATGTCGTGTGCGAAGGAGAGCACGTGCTCGGTGTAGTCCGGCTGGACGTCGCGCTGACCGACCTTCCCCTTGCGTGCGGCCGGGGGGAAGCGGTTCTCGGTCACCATCCGTTCGATCTCGGCGATTCCGGTCTCGTAGGACAGCGGGATGGCCTGTTCGCGCGACATCTTGAACCCGTTGTATTGCTTGGGGTTATGACTTGCGGTCACCTGGGCACCGCCCGGATAGCCGTAGTGGCCGATGGTGAAATAATTGGCCGGGGTCGAAAGCAGCCCGGCGTCCACCACGTCCCGTCCACTGTCCGTGATGCCCTCGATGAGCGCCCCCGCGATCTCGGGACCGCTCAGACGCATGTCCCGACTCACCACCAGTGGACCGGCGCCCAGGAACACCCCCAGCGCCCGACCCACCAGGTAAGCCGTCCTCCTGTCCAGTTCCTCCGGCACAATCCCCCGGATGTCATACGCCTTGAATATGCCCGCCATCATTTCTCCTTCAGCACGTCCCGGCGCGGCCGTCGGCCCGTGATCCGGTACCGGCAGTCCGCACACTTCTGGTACTCCCTCTCCTGCCGACCCAGGCAGACGGCATGCGTGATGGGATACTTCTCACCCGGACAGACACAGGGGAATTCCGGCGTCGTGCAGTCGGGGGCCACGGTCGGGGTTGTCGGTGCCGCAGCGGCGGCTCCGCGGTCGGTACTCTCCGCGGTCTCGTCGGACGGTTTGACGGAGCGTCCTTTCCGTTTGCGCGACTTCCGGGCGGCGGTTCCGGCACTCGGTTTCTTCCGGTCGACGCGTTTGCGGTGGGATCTGCCGGACATCAGTCATCTCCTGAGCGTACCCGGACCAGTTTACCATCACCCCGGGGAAATTCCAGCGAAAAGCGTGAAGTTGCCGACGGGCTAGAGGCGTCCCAGCGCCCGTCCGACGAGTTCCGTCAGAAAAAGCACGAGGACCAGTGCAAGAAGCCACCACGTGAGATCGCGCTCGTCACGGACACCGGTACCCCCGGCGGCACGGAATTCTTCCAGGTTATCCACGAGCCGGCCGCCGGTGATCCGGGCAATCTGCTCCAGCTTGTCCAGGCGCGGTGTCAGCTCACGGAACTCACGCGCGTAGGCGTCCGGCACATAGCGGCTGATGATCGGCCGCACCCCGCCCCTGAACGCCTCAACCAGCACTGCCGAAACAACACCCTCGAGGTCCGTTTCGGCCTCCCCACGGTACGAGCGCACACCTGTCCGCTCCAGGGGCACCTCGACCGTGGTCCCGGAAAGCGGCGTCAGCCTCATCGCGAACGTGCGTCCCTCCGTGGACTCCGGGAAGGAATTGTCCGCGACGCGGATTTCGAATGCGCCCCCCTCCCGGTGCACCGTGAGGGCGTAATGATCGATCGGCTCAGAGCGGTGTGTGTATTGCAGCAGCCTCATCAGGACGCCGCCCCACGGGTCCCAGTCGGCGAAGTCCCCGGCCCACGTCCGGTCGAACGAAAGCATGAGCGCCGCGGCGTGTCCGAGTCCCATGCGACGGACGGCCAGCACCGGCTCGGGGGTCTTCTCGAAGGTGTGCTTGAGCAGCACGGTCGCCCCCTCACGGGCACGGGTGCGGTTATAGGCCTTGACCGTCGGAAGCCCGTCAAGGTCTATGTCCTTGAGGATTTCGTCGGGCGTGCCCGCCTCAAGCGCCAGATCCCCTCTGCGGACGAGCGGTCCGTCGATGCGTCGGAGGTCGTCGAGAAAAAGATCGGGGAGCTGCCGGATGTCTGCGGCCTCGTAGAACCGGCCGCCGGACCCCTCGGCCAGACGGGAAAGCAGTCCACGGTCGGCGTCGGCGCCGGTGGCCACCGCCGAGAGCGTGACCCCCGCCGTCTTGAAGCGGGCGACGAGGCCGTCCGCATCACCGGGCTGTGTCTTGCCGTCCGAGAGGATGACCACGTGCAAGAGCGGGAGCTTCGTGTCCCTGACCTCATCGAGTGCGCGTGAAAGTGCCGGGAAGATGTTGGTGCCGCCGACGGGTGCGACGCCGGCCAGTTTCCGCGCGACGGCACCGGGGTCCTCGACGGGCGCGAGCGGCACGACCACCTCGGGTGTCACGCGAAACGCAATGACACATGCGAGGTCCTTCTCGGCCAGGTGCGAGAGCGTGCGGACGGCCGACGCACGGGCCATCTCCATCTTCTGCCCGCCGCCTTCACCCATCGAACCGGAACTGTCGAGCACCACCACGAGTGCGAGTGGCTTCTTCTCGGCGTCGCGCGGGTCACAGTGCACCGGGAGCACCTTCTCGACCGCCGTGTCGATGTAGCCGCCGACGCCGAACGAGCCCGGACCGCCCACCATCACCAGTCCGCCGCCGGCGTCCCGAACGAAAGACGCGACCTCACGGTCCTTTGTCCCGAGTCCCGCTGCACCGAAACTGTCCAGCACCACCACCGACGTCTCGGCCAGAAGCACCGCCGTCAATTCCCCGGCCGACGACAGTCGACGGAAACGGAACCGGTCGAGACCCGTGAGCAGCTTATCGACGGGGGTCTCGCCCTCGAAGCCGGTCAGGTAGAGGACGAGCGGCTTCGCACGCACGAACACCGGCACCTCGAGGGTGTTGTTCTGTGGAAACCGGTCGTCCGGGACCGTCACCCGTGCCGTGTAAACGTGCAGTCCCTCACCGTCGAGCGTCTCCACCATCGAGATGACCGTGGGGCTTCCAGGGCTGACGTCCACGGCCTGGGTGTGAACGGACACGCCGTCACGGAGGATCTCAACACCGGACCTGACCGGTCGGGTCGCCTCGACGCGGCACGCGAGCCTGAACGATTGACCCCGGCCCACAACCGGGGGCGCTTCACACGCCGACACGCGGACGTCGATCGGGAGTTCGGCGGAAGGACGCGGGATGTAAACGGGGATGCCGCGGCCGCGCAGCCGCACCGCCGCGTCCGCCGCGTCACCCTGCGTCTCGATGCCGTCGGTGACGAGGAACACGACGCCCGGATGTCTTGCGGGGATCGCCGCCAGTGCGGCCGTCAGGGCTTCCGAAACGTCGCTGGCCGGTTCCCGGCGGCGCTCGCCGGCGGCGCCGCCCGTCAGCGATTCGTCACGCCAGGCGTGTCGGTCGAACCGGAAGACCACCGGAACGTCATCTGCGTCGAGACGCCCGATGCGCTCCGCCACCAACTCCTCCGCCGACGCCAACCGGTGCGCACAGCTCGGGGACTCGTCGATCAGGAACACGACGTGACGTCGAGGCGTGGGGAGAAGCACGGAGAGTCCGGCGGGGGCGAGGACGACACCGACCGCCAGGAGCGTCCGCAGCAGCCCGAGGAAGATCAGCCTTCCTTTGCCGTATCCCCGTCCGCGCAGGGAGATCGCCGCCAGCACGACCGCCACCGGAAGCAGAACGAGCAGCATGGGACGGCCGACGGTCATCGGGTCTCCTCGCGTCGCGACGGGGGCTGGCAGGCGGACACCTCAACCCTATTATATGGCCCGACGCCGATTGGTGTCAAGCCGCGGCAGCGGCATCGGCCCGAAAACGCTTGACTTGCCCCCCAGGCGGTGATATTTTGGCGATTCCGCTTCGAGAGGTGCGTGATGACAGTCGAACGCAAAGAGATCGAGCGTGCCGTCCGGGAGGCCGTCGACGACGCCGTGGATTTCCTGACCGGGATGATGGCGTTCGAGTCGGTCCAGGGCGGGGAGAAGGAGGTGCAGGCACTCGCCCGGGACGCCTTCGCGACACTCGACCTCGAAACCGAACTCGTCCCGATTCCGGAGGAGATCACCGGAGACCCGGAGTACACGCAAAGTCCGACGCGAAAGCCCTACACCGGTCGCGGAAACCTGGTGATCCGCCGACCGGGCACGGGCGGCGGAAAGAGCCTGCTGCTGAACAGTCACACCGACGTCGTGCCGGTGGGGGAGTGGACGGAGGGCCGCACCCCGGTCGTGGCAGGCGGCGTGGTGACGGGTCGCGGGGCGGCCGACGCCAAGGGCTGCGTCGCGGCGATGTATCTCGTCAACCGCGCGCTCAACGACCTGGGCGTTGAGACCCGGGGCAACCTCCTCACCACGGTGGTCATCGAGGAGGAGGTGGGCGGAAACGGCAGCCTCGCGCTCATCCGGCAGGGCACCAAGGCCGACGCCGTGGTGGTGCTCGAGGTCACGGACCTAGCGTTCTGCGTGGCGAACCGCGGGGCGGTGTGGTTCCAGCTGGACGTCGAAGGCAGGCCCACGCACATGGGGTCCATCACGGAGGGCGTCTCCGCCATCGACGAGGCCATGAAGGCCGTCGAAATCTGGCGGGCCTACGAGCAGGAGCTGATCGAGGGGGCGAAGAGCCAGGAGCTTTTCGCCGGATACGAACGGCCGACACAGCTCTGCGTGGGGATGATACGGGGCGGGGAGTGGCCGTCGATGGTCCCGGCGCACTGTCACGTCGAGGGCGGCATCGGGTTTCTGCCCGACCGATCGCTCGCACAGGTGACCGAAGACCTCACCCGGTGGATCGAGTCACGCGGCGACAAGTGGCTTCGGTCACACTACAAGCTATCGTTCAACAAGCTTCACAACGACGCCTTCGCGACACCGATGGATGAGGCGATCGTGGTGTCGATGCGGAAGAGCCTGAGCGCGGCGGGGCTTGACGGTACGCCGAGAGGGTGGATCTCGAGCTGTGACGCGAGGCTCTGGAGCAAGGTCGCACGTCTGCCGACGGTCGTCTTCGGTCCCGGCACGTTGAAGGCGGCACACTCCGACGCCGAATCGGTGAAGGTCGAAGACATCCGCTCGGCCGCCGCGGGACTGGTGCAGACCATCATCGACTGGTGCGGCACATAGCGCGAACGAATTCGGAGACCTGACATGATTCCGAAGATCGGGATTATCGGCGGCGGCAGGTTCGGCGAGATGCACCTGAAGGTGTTCCGGCAGCTTGAAGCGGAAGGACGGTGCACGCTCGTGGGCCTCGCCGACGTGAAACCCAGCGTCCTGAGACGCCGACGCAAAGAGTACGGCGTCCGCGGATTCCACTCACATCGCGACCTCATTCGGCGCACGCAGCCCGACGCGGTCACCGTCGTCACGCCCGACCACCTGCACCGGAAGGTCGCCGTCGATGCCCTGAACGCCGGCTGCCACGTGCTCGTCGAGAAGCCGCTCGACGTCACGACGGCGGGAGCAAAGGCGATCCTCGCCGCCGCGAAGAAGAACCGGCGACTCCTCGCGGTCGATTTCCACAAGCGACACGCCCCGCCACACATCGCCCTCAAGCAGGCCATCGCCCAGGGCAAGCTCGGCAGGATCGAATACGCTTACGCCTGGATGGAAGACCGCATCGAGGTGCCGCGGGACTGGTGGCCGGAGTGGTCGCCGAGGTCGTCGCCCCTGTGGTTCTGCGGGGTCCACTACGTGGACGTCTTCCGGTGGATGGTCGGGAACCCGAACGCACGAACGGTGTACGCCACGGGGCACCGCCGAAAGCTGAAATCGGTGGGCGTGGGGACGTGGGACGCCATCCAGACCCACGTCACCTTCGAAGGTGACATCCAGTTCACCATCCACGTGTCGTGGATACTGCCCGAGGAGTTCGAGGCGATCGTCGACCAGGGATTGCGCATCATCGGCACCGAGGGACGCACCGAACTCGACGGACAGTACCTCGGCGTGCGTCACTGCTTCAACGGCGAAGGGATGGCGACCGAGAACTTTGAGTTCTACCACGAGACGATCCGGCCCGACGGGAGCATTCGGTACTCGGGCTACGGGATCGACTCGATCGCGGAGTTCTGCGACAGGCTGAACGACCTGACGGCCGGGGCGACGCTCAAGGACCTGGAAGGGAAGTACGCCTCGGGGGAGGAGGCGCTCGAGGTGGTGCGCATCGCCGAGGCCGCCCACAGGAGCGCCCGCACCGGCAGGATCGTGAGACTCCGGTAACCGAAGACGACGGACCCGCCCGCATCGGCTGCGGGCGGCTGTGCTTGGCTCAACACCAGCGAATCGCGAGGTGAGAAATGGGAAAGCCGTATCCGATGACCCCCAGGAAGGTGAAACCGGTCAGAACCCGGAACCGTGTCATCCGGACGAAGATCCCGGTGCCCGAGTCCTTGCCCATCCTGAAGCGGCTGAGGAAGTACGAGCCGGTGTCGATGACCGGACAGCCGCTCGTGGTGTGGGACCGTGCGATCGGGTGTCACGTCTACGACAAGTGGGGCAACAAGTGGCTCGACTGGTCGAGCTGTGTGCTGGTGTCGAACGCCGGTCACGGACGCAGGGAAATCGCCGACGCGGTCGTCAGGCAGGCGAAGCACCGGCTCCTGGCCAGCTACTGCTTTCCCACCGAGATCCGGAGCGTGCTGGCCGAGCGTCTGGTGAAGCTGTCACCCAGGGAGATCGACAAGTGCTTCCTGCTGACCACCGGCAGCGAGACGACCGAGTGTGCCATCAAGCTGGCACGAACATACGGCCGGAGCGTCGGGGGCAAGCGGAAGATCGGCATCGTGAGCTTCCTGAACGCGTTCCACGGCCGCACCATGGGCGCACAGATGATCGGAGGCATCCCGAAGCTCAAGGAATGGATCGTCAACCTCGACAAGGACATGGTGCAGGTGCCGTTCCCTGACGGCTACTGGAACGAGGACACGTCGTTCGAGGGGTTCCTCAAGGCGCTGAGGAAACAGAAGATGCCGACGGGCCGGATCGCCGGGGTCATCACCGAGACCTACCAGGGCGGGGGGGCGGACTTCGCCCCGAAGGCCTTCATGCAGAGACTGCGCCGGTGGTGCACGAAGAACGACATCGTGCTGATCCTGGACGAGGTGCAGGCGGCGTTCGGTCGGTGCGGGACCGTGTGGGGGTTCGAGCAGTACGGGATCGTGCCGGACCTCTTCTGCTGTGGGAAGGGCATCACGAGTTCCCTGCCGCTCTCGGCGGTGCTCGGCAGGAAGAAGTACATGGACCAGTACGGCCCGGCCGAGATGACGAGCACGCACACGGGTTCGCCGGTGTGTGCCGCGGCGGCGCTCGCCAGCATCGACCTCCTCGTGAAAGAGAAGCTCCACCGGAACGCGGCGAGGTTGGGCGTCGTGCTTCAGAAGGGCCTGGCGAAGATCGCGAAGAAGTACTCGGACGTCGTGGGCTGTGTGCACGGGAAGGGCCTCGTCGCGGGCGTCCACATCGTCAAGAAAGGGAAGAAGGAAAAGGATCCGGACCTTGCGTGGAAGGCGGTGAGAGCGTGCGTGGAACGGGGGCTCCTGATGTTCGCACCCGTCGGCGGCTCCACCATCAAGATCGCGCCGCCCCTGACCATGACGAAGACGCAAATGGAAGAGGGTCTGGCGGTCCTGGACGAGGCCCTGGCCGAGGTGACCGGACGCTGAGACATCCCAGAACACGGAAGGAGAGCTATGGCTACGAAGGCGGCGGACTGTCCGAATTACGAGACAAACAAGCAGCAGTGTCCGTGTACGGAGACGGACTGCGAGCGCTGGGCGATCTGCTGTGAGTGCATCAGCTATCACGCGGCGGACGACAGCGTGACCAAGTGCATGGGAGGGGCGGCGCGTCCGGCCGAGACCCGGGGTCTGCCCATCGGGCAGAACAGGAACTGCGCGAACCGCGCGCGCAACGAGGAGATCTGCCCGTGCGGTGAGACCTCGTGCAACCGACACGCCATCTGCTGCGACTGCATGCGCTACCACTGGGGGCACAGCCAGTGGCCGAAGACGTCGTGCATGAGCTGACGCACCACGGGTGAACCGCAACGACCGGAAAGGAAGCCGGGTCCGTTGGGCCCGGCTTTTCCTGTAACGTCGCAATGGCGCACGGAAGTGGACTACTCGCTCTCGAAGTCGACGAGGCTGAAGATCTCGTAGTCCTTGAGCTTCTGGCGGCCCTTGAGGAAAGAAAGCTCGATGAAGAACGCGCATCCGGCGACGACGCCGCCGAGCTTCTCGACGAGCTCGGCGCACGCCTCGACCGTCCCGCCCGTCGCCAGGAGGTCGTCCACCAGCATCACGCGCTGGCCCTTCCGGATGGCGTCCTCGTGAATCTCCAGCGTGTCGGTCCCGTACTCCAGCTCGTAGGTGTGGGAGATGGTCTTGTAGGGAAGCTTCCCGGGTTTTCGGACGATGACGAGGGGGAGACCCAGCTTGTAGGCGACGGCGGCGCCGAAGAGATACCCGCGGGCCTCCGCCGCCAGCACCACGTCCGACTCCTTCTGCTGTGTGAAGTCGGCCAGCCGGTCGACCACGTAGGCGAAGAGCTGTGGGTTCGCCAGGAGCGGCGTGATGTCCTTGAAAACGATCCCGGGCTTCGGAAAATCCTTCACGTCACGGACGATGTCCCTGAGTTCCACGTTCTCCTCCACGTCCGAGGGGAATCCCGGCCTTCGGGCCTGTCCGAATAACAGCAATGTCATTCTGAGCCCCGATGCAGTCGGGGCGAAGAATCTGGCTGCGTCGTCGCGAGGGAGGCGTGTCTTCCCGGCAAATTCAGGGCTTTCCGAGCTCTCGCGGCCAGATCCTTCGACTCGCTTCGCTCGCTCAGGATGACAGCCTCCGTGGCTATCCCGATGGGCTCTCAGTCGCTGGTCATGTCCTGGTTGAGTTTCTTGAGGGCCTCGTTCTCGATCTGCCGGACGCGCTCACGCGTGAGGCCCAGGATCTCCCCGATCTCCTTCAGGGTCTTAGGTTCCTCCCCGCCCAGACCGTAGCGCATCCGCAGCACCTTCGCTTCACGCACGTCGATGGAATCGAGCAGCTTGTGGATGGTCTCCTTCTCCTGCTCCCCGAAGAGGGCCTCGTCGGGCATGGGGGTCTTCTCGTCGGCGAGCATCTCGGAGAGTCCGGGGGAGCTTTCGGGTCCCTGTGAAGCGGACTGTGCGGCGGTCCCGGCGGCCCGACGCATCATGGCGATCTTCTCGCGCGGGAGGTCCATCTCGAGCGCGATCTCGGTGATGGTGGGGGAGCGGCCGAGGCGTGTCTTCATCTCCGCCTCCACCGACTTCGCCTTGGCGATCAGTTCCACCATGTACGCCGGGATGCGGATGGTCTTGACCTTGTTGATGAGTGCCCGACGGATGGCCTGCTTGATCCACCAGCTGGCGTAGGTGCTGAAGCGGTACCCCTGTGCGGGCTGGAACCCCTCGACCGCCCGCAGCAGTCCCAGGTTCCCCTCCTCGATGAGGTCCATGAAGGTGAGTCCGCGGTTGAGGTAGCTCCGGGCGATGTTGACCACGAGTCGGAGGTTGGCACGGATCATCTGCTCGCGGGCCTTCTTGCGGGCCTCGATGTCCGCCTGGTCGTCACGGATGACCGTCGCCAGGGATTTCTCCTCGTCGGCCGTCAGAAGAGGCACCCGGTTGATCTCGCGAAGATAGGTCAACAGCATCTGGTCGCTGATGGCTTGACCTCCGTTCCGGTACGGTCCTCAACACGTCCGACGCGGACTCGTCGGTGTCACTCGCCGGTCTTCTCGGGAGCCGGGTCGTCCGACGGCTCCCCGGGTGCGTCCTGTGCGTCGTCCTGTGGCACTTCAGGCTCGGGTGCCTCGGGAGCCGGTGCGTCGGGTGCGGGGGCGTCTTCGGCCGGTTCAGCGGCCGGTTCGCCCGCCGCCGGCGTCTCCGTGTCGGCAGCAGGCGCTTCCACGGGCGCCGGCTTCTCTTCCCCGGCCGCGGACGGCTCCGCAGACGGTGCCTCGCTCGCCGGAGTCTCCGCGGTCGCGGCCTCTCCTTCCTTGAAAAGCTCGGGGTTGTATTCCGCCGGCACGCGCTTGAGACTGAGACCGATCTTCCGTTCGTCCGTGTCCACGCGCAGTATCACCACGCTCAGCTCCTGGCCCACCTTCACGATGTCCTCGGGCGTCTCGACCTTGTGGTCGGCCAGCTCCGAGATGTGCAGGAGTCCCTCGAGGTCGTGGTCGATCTGGACGAACACGCCGAAGTTCGTGAGCTTGGTGATCTCGCCCTTGACGATGTCGCCGGGATGGAACTTCTCGGGAATCTCCCTAGCCCACGGGTCCTCTTCGAGCTGCTTCATGCCCAGGGCGACCCGCTTCTTGTCGGAATCCACCGAGAGCACCATCGCACGCACCTTCTGCCCCTTCTTGACCATCTCCTGGGGATGGGCGATCTTCCGGGTCCACGACATGTCGGAAACGTGGAGCAGTCCGTCGATGCCTTCCTCGATCTCGATGAACGCGCCGTAGTTGGTGAGGTTCCGCACGCGTCCTTCGATGACCGTCCCCGGGGGGTACTTCTCCTTGACCAGTGTCCAGGGGTTGATCTCGGTCTGTCTCATGCCGAGTGAGATCTCCTGCTTGTCCTTGTTGATGTCAAGGACGACGACCTCGATGATGTCGCCGATGGCGACGACCTCACTGGGGTGGTTGATGCGCCGGGTCCAGCTCATCTCACTGATGTGCACCAGTCCCTCGACGCCTTCCTCGAGCTTGACGAAGGCCCCGTAGTTGACGATGTTCACGACCTCGCCGCGCACCCGGCTGTCGACGGGGTATTTCTCCTCAACGGTCGCCCAGGGACTTTCGCTTTTCTGCTTGAGCCCCAGGGCGATGCGCTCCTGCTTGTAGTCGATGTTGAGGATCTTGACCTCGATGGTCTGGTCGATCGCGACGACCTCACTGGGGTGGGACACGCGCCCCCAGCTCATGTCGGTGATGTGCAGGAGTCCGTCGATGCCGCCGAGGTCCACGAAGGCGCCGAAGTCGGCGATGTTCTTGACGGTGCCCGTGCGGAGCTGACCCACCTCGAGCACCTTCAGGAGTTCCTCCTTCATCATGGCGCGCTTCTCCTCGATCAGCTTCCGACGACTCACCACGATGTTCCGACGCTCCTCGTCGATCTTCAGGATCTTGCAGGTGACCTCCTGACCGATGTACTCGGCGATGTCGCCCGGACGACGGATGTCGATCTGGGAGGCGGGCAGGAAGACCGGGACGCCGATGTCCACGAGGAGTCCGCCCTTGATCTTCCGCATCACGCGACCGGTGACGGCGTCGCCCTCGGCGTGCTCGGCGATGATGCGCTCCCATCCGCGGATGCGGTCGGCCTTCCGCTTCGAAAGCACGATCAGACCACTGTCGTCCTCCACCGCTTCCAGGAGCACCTCGATCTGGTCGCCCTCCTTGATCCCCTTCGGGTCGTCGAACTCCTTGAGCGACACGATCCCCTCGCTCTTGTAGCCGACGTCCACGACCACGTCGTCTCCGATGACCTGAATGACCTTGCCCTGGAGGACGGTCCCGGCGTCGAAGTCACGGACCGACGCCTCGTAGACCCCGCTCAGGTCCTCGCCGGCCTCCTCGCCGAGGGCCTCGGCCAGTTCCTTCTCCAGCTCTTCCTGCGAAATGTCGAGTTCTTTGACCTTCTTGTTCGGTGGCTGCATGAATAGGGTTTCCTTCCGGACCAATGCGACACCTACGGACGGGGCGTGTCGATTGTCCTTGCCGTGAGTTATGTTGGTCCGCTTCTTCCACCGCGGAAGAAGCGGGTCCGCCGCCCGGCGTGCCCACCCGTCTGGGGAACGCCGGTGCGTCGGTTCCGCACGATGCGGAATGTGTCGGGCCGCCACACACGGCCCGCACGTCGGCTAAATCGATTCGAGTCTCTTCACGAATTCCCGGATGATCCAATCCGGGGTCGATGCCCCCGCGGTGACCCCGGCGGTTTGTTTTCCCGTGGTCATCTGCGTCGTCAGCTCGGCCACTGTCTCGAGGTGGAACGTCGGCACACCCGCCGCTTCGCAGAGCTGGGCGAGACGTGCCGTGTTGGCCGAGTTTCGTCCGCCGAGAACGAACATCACGTCCACCCGTCGGGCAAGACCCAGCGCCGCCTGCTGTCGGTCCACCGTCGCCGAGCAGATCGTGTTGTAAACCCGAAGCTCCTCGAAGTCAAACTCCGAAAGCCCCGCCACCACCTTCCGGAACGCTTCCGGGGTCTGCGTCGTCTGGGCAATGACCCCGACGCGTCTGGCGGTCCTCAGTGAGGTCGGCGGCCGGTCCTCCACGACCGTGGCCGGACCGATATCATCGAGGATGGCCCGCACCTCGGGGTGCTCCGGCTCCCCGAGGATGACCACCGCGTAGCCGTCACGGGCGAGTTCCCTGGCACGCTCCTGTGCCCGCTTGACCAGCGGACACGTCGCGTCGATCACCTCGAGGCCGCGCCGCTTGAGGGCCTCGATCACCGAGGTCGGCGCCCCGTGACTCCGGATGACCACCACACCCGAGTCGGCCTCCTCCGGCGACGTGATGACCGTGAGCCCGTCGGCATGCAGCCGCTCGATGACCTGTGGGTTGTGAATGAGCGGTCCGAGGGAATAGACCTTCCTCCCCGTATCACACTGCTGGGAGGCCAGATCGATGGCCCGGCGAACGCCGAAGCAGAACCCGCACTTGTCCGCCAGTTGCACCTGCATCCCTGCGGCTCCGTGTGAGATTTCAGTCACTTAGCCGGTCGATCCGGCGCAGCCGGTCCTGCTGCTCCACGAGCCGGTCCCGCAGCCGCCGCATGAAGCCCTCCAGGGCTTCACGCTTCGTCGACGTCACCCGCATCGGTCTGCCGAACATCACGCGGATCTTACCGGGGTGGAACACCTTCTGACCGCGCGGCCAGCACCGGAACGCACCTTCGATGGTCACGGGTACCACCACGGCCCCGCTGCGGTGTGCCATGAGGCCCAGACCCGGATGAAGCGTGCCGATCTCACCGGTGCGCGTCCGCGTCGCTTCGGGAAAGAGCACCAGCAGACGTCCTTCCCGCAGACGCCTGATGCCCTCCCGCATCGCACCCAGGTCGGCCGATCCCCGTGCCACGGGAAACGCGTTCAGTGACTCGATCAGCCGGCGGAACAGCGTCTTCTCGAACAGGCTCTCCCGTGCCATGATGTGGATCTGACGGGAGAGTCCCAGTCCCACGATCACCGGGTCGAGGTACGACTGGTGTGTGGACGCCAGGATCACGCCCCCCGCCGTCGGAACGTTCCGCTGACCGTAAACCCGTATCCCAAAGAACACCAGAAACAGCAGCTGTGCCCACAACTGACAGAACGCATACCACAAATCCTGAGCCCTTAATCGTGAAGACCGTGAAGGTCACGATGCTTCAGGTCTCATCCGTCCGGACGCCAGCTCGAACAGACGGTCCACCGTCTCCTCGATGTCGAGGTCGGAGTTGTCCACGTAGATCGCGTCATCCGCCCGGCGAAGCGCGCCCACCTTTCGGGTCCGGTCACGCTCGTCGCGCTCGAGAATCTGCCGCAGCACATCGTCCAGGGAAACCTTCTCGCCGCGCTTCTCGAGTTCCAGACGTCGACGCTCGGCCCTCACCTCCGGTCGGGCGTCGAGGTAGAACTTCAACTGCGCCTCCGGCCACACCTCCGTCCCCTGATCGCGACCCTCCGTGACGAAGCTCCAGCCTGCCGTCAGCTCATGCGCCAGTCGACCCACCTCACGTCTGATCGTCGGCGGGTCCGCCACCCGGTGAACCTCGAGGGAAATCTCGTTCCTGAAGACCTCGCCCATGATGTCGCGACCGTCGAGGAACAGGTGTGTCTCACCCGCCACCTCGCGCATCTCCACTTTGGCCTGTCCGAGCCGTGTGAGGAGTGCCGCGGTGTCGTCCAGGTCGATGCCGGCATCGAGTCCCATCCACGCGATGGCCCGGTAAAGCGCCCCCGAGTTGAAATACCTGATGCCGAGCTTCTGGGCCAGTCCACGGGCGGCGGTGCTCTTTCCGCTGCCCACAGGACCGTCGATCGTGATGATGTGCCGGTCGGTCATTTGATTGAGCCCCACAGCATATCAGGACGGGACTTGATTTCAAGTCAAATCTGGTGCAGAAGTTGACGTTTTGTCAAATCCGTCCGGTTTCACGCCGCTGCCAGCCCGATGGCAGGCAGGAACATCGCCTCGGGGAGACGAAATCACGCCTGCTTGACAATCCCCGTCGGCTTCCATAGACTGGGGCC
>DATKVD010000113.1:0-6408 GCA_035530235.1 Planctomycetota bacterium
GTCCATGCCGTAGATGTGGCCGATGGCAAGAAAGGGGCCTGCCTCCTGCGGCTCACCCTCCTTAACTCCGGCGACCACCCGCCAATCCACGCTGACGCCGATCTGAGTGGAGAGAGCGCCGGAGAGGAAACCGAAGGCTACCGAGCCCAGGAGAACCCAGCCCGTCACCCGATCCCACAGCCCTCTTGGTGGACGTGCGGACGGCCTGCGTTGCGTGTCAGATGGCAGGTCCCATCCCGCCTGGCGGAGTTGGTCCTCCATGCGCGGCCCCCTGTGCAACAAAGCCGGGTAGTCATGTATTTCTTGTGCAGTCCGGCGCTCATGAATATGCACAATATCCTCTCCTCATGTCAAACCTTTTTTTCGTGTGTCGGGCTGAGGGCACGGGACGGTCCCGCCATGGCTGCTCAATTCCGGCGTCGTCCCGAAGCGCCATGCCCTTGACACCGTGCGGGGGTGCTCTATAATGGTCGTGAATGCACGCAAGGACCTCGAACCTGTGGGAGTGAATCATGGCACGACGTCGTAGACTTTCGAGACTCAAGCCGGCCGTGGACACGCCCGCCGGACCGGCCGTCGGAGGGCCGGCCAGGAAGCACGTCATCTTCGGGACGCCCGACGACCGCAAGACCATCATCATCCTCATGATCGTGGGCTTCTTCGTGGTGGGACTCCTCTTCTACTTCCTCGCAAGGGACGAGCGGCCGTTCCCGGTGATCGCACTCCTCTTCACGGCACTCCACGGGGCACTCATGGGGATGCTCCTCGGACAGCTCATCCTCGTCTATCCGGACCGCGTGGTGATCATCTTCACGCTCCTGGCGGTCCTGATCGCGGAGCTGGCCTACGTGGTGGGCTCGTCGCAGTCGAAGCCGTTCACGTTCAACCGTGAGGCGCTCCAGGCGATGACGGCGCTCTTTTTCTGGGCGGGGTTCGTCGGGTTCTGGTTCGGCTTTGCGATGTACGCCCGGCGCGAAGGCGCCCGGCAGCGCTTCCAGAGACGCGTGGGCGAGCGCCAGGAAGAAATCCCCCCCGAGGCGTGAGGCAGGAAAAGAGACCGACTCGCTTCCTGGCGTGTGGGCGCTATCTCTCCGGCAGCACCTCGTTCATCGACCCGGAGCGGAAGCCTTCGAGGTCGAGCGTGACGTAGGTGTATCCGATGCGCTTGAATGCCTCGACGAGCCCCGCGCGGACCTCGGGCGAGGCGAGCTTCGCGATGTCCTCGGGCAGTGCCTCGATGCGGGCGATCGTCCCGTGGTGCCGCACGCGATATTGTGTGAGGCCGAGCGAGCGCACGACCTCTTCCGCTAGCCGCACCTTCTCGATGCCCTCCGGCGTGATGCACATCCCATACGGGAACCGCGAGGCAAAACACGCGAACGCCGGCTTGCCCCACGTCGCGAGCCCGAGCTTCCGCGAGATCTTCCGCACCATCTCCTTGCCGATCTTCGCCTCGCGCAGGGGACTCTTCACGCCGAGCTCGGCCGCCGCGCGCAGCCCCGGACGATGGTCGTGCTCGTCGTCGGCGTTCGCGCCGTCGGCCACCTCGCGGAAGCCTTCGCGATCTGCAATCTCGCGCATCCGGCCGAATAGCTCCTGCTTGCACCAGTAGCAGCGGTCGGGCGGGTTGTCAGAGAAGGAGGGGACATCGAGTTCCCGGGTGTGGATGACCTCGTGACGGATACCGATCCCGTGTGCCTGTCGCGACGCATCCTCAAGCTGGAACTGGGGATACATCTCGCTCTGGGCGGTGACGGCCAGCGCGCGCTCCCCCAGTTCCCGGTGCGCCACCGCCGCGACCAGCGTCGAATCGACGCCGCCCGAATAGGCGACCACCACGCTCTCGTACGAGCGGATGATCCGGCGGAGCGAATCGAGCGCGTCGGCGGCATCATCGGTGCCCATGGGATTCTCCCGCGTGGAGGGTCCGATGGAAGTCTACCCGTCGGGGGGGAAGATGCAAGCCCAAGCCGGGGGAATCCGCGGGCAGCGCGGGCGGCTCGGAGGCGCGGCAGGGGCAGGCAAGCTCTCTCGCTTTGCTCGGGATGAATGCCCCTGGCACATTTCCGGCGGCTGTCAATATGACAGTCCGGGTGCCGGAATCGGCCAGTCTGTCACGCCGGGACGGTCGGGCGCGGGGCGGACGCCCCGAAATGCCTCGCCGTAACCCCTTGGGGCGCAATCTCTTACGTAATTCCCAGAAAAACGCGTCCGTTTGGCACGCCGTTTGCTATTTGTCCTGTGGGAAGCCGTCTGTCCGCACCGGCGCTCGGGCGGAATTGCGTCGGACGCGGCGGCACCGGCCCGGACGAACCCGCGCCGACGAGCGTGGGAGGAGTGATACATATGCGAGGGCTTCTAAACGTTCCCCGATCCCACCGGTCGATCCTGGTGGCCGACCCTGACCGCGACGTCCGCGAGCAGCTGGTCCGGTCGCTGGAGGTTGACGGGTTCAGCATATACGAGGCGCAGGGCGGGCGCGAGGTCATCGACCTCGCCCGGAAGCGCATCGTCGACATCCTCATCATGGAGATGCAGCTGCCCGATCTCGATGGGGTGCATACACTTAGGATGGTGAACCAGCTGGTGGGTCCCATTCCGTGCATCTTCATCGCGTCGGAGATCTCGAAGGAGATGTGGCTGAATGCGCTGACGGCGCACGCGTTTGCGCTGCTTCAGGCGCCGCTTCAGGTGGGGGTGGTGCGTCGTACGGTGCGCGACCTGGTGCAGCGTTATTTCGGCCCGCCGGTCGCCTGAGGCGTGTCGCATCCCGTCGCATCGTGGTGCAGGGGGGAGACGCTGATGTCGTTTCCATGACCGGTTTTGTCGTCTCGGGGGACACCGATGTCCTTTTCATGTCCCGTTGTGTCGCGTCCGTTCCCTTTTCCGACCCGTCGGGGCCCCGCCGCGGTCGTGCGGCCGGGCCGGGTGAACCTGTTTACATAAAGGAGTGACCATGGCTGCAACAATCGTTCCGCTGGGTGACAAACTTCTGGTGAAGCGTCTCGAAGCCGAGGAGGTAACCCGGGGCGGCATCGTGCTGCCGGACACCGCCAAGGAAAAGCCCAAGGAGGGGAAGGTCATCGCCCTCGGCGACGGCAAGCTCCTCGACGACGGCACACGGGCGAAGTTCCAGGTGAAGAAGGGCGACCGCATCCTCTTCACCTCCTACGCCGGCACCGAGATCCAGTTCGAGGGCGAGGAGTACCTCCTCATGAGTGAGGACGACGTCCTCGCCGTCATCGGGAAGTAGGCGCTCGGGTCGGCACGTCGACGGCGTCTTCCGGGTCTGTCGGGCGCCGCGACGCGTTCGGACTTTCGAGTTTCGAGTTTTGACTTTCGAGTCAGGAGACGATTATGGCTGCGAAAAAGATCGCGTTCAGTCAGGACGCCCGTGAGCGCATCCGCAAGGGTGTCGCCACGCTCGCCCACGCCGTCAAGGTCACGCTCGGACCGCGCGGCAGAAACGTCATCCTCGAGAAGTCCTTCGGCTCGCCCACCGTCACCAAGGACGGCGTCACCGTGGCCAAGGAGATCTCCCTCGAGGATTCCTACGAGAACATGGGTGCACAGATGGTGAAGGAGGTCGCCTCGAAGACGAGTGACGTGGCCGGCGACGGCACCACCACCGCCACCATCCTCGCCGAGGCCATCTTCACCGAGGGACTCAAGAACGTCGTGGGCGGCGCCAACCCCATGTCGCTCAAGCGCGGGGTCGAGGCCGCCGTCGCCGCCGTCGTCAAGGAACTCGAAAAGATGAGCGTCCCCGTCAAGGGCAAGACCGAGGTCGCCCAGGTCGGCACCATCGCCTCCAACAACGACCCGGAGATCGGCAAGATCCTCGCCGACGCCATGGACCGCGTGGGCAAGGACGGCGTCATCACCGTCGAAGAGGGGAAGTCGCTCGAGACCACCGTCGAGTGGGTCGAGGGGATGCAGTTCGACAAGGGCTACCTCTCCCCGCACTTCGCCACCGACTACGAGTCGATGGAATGCGTGCTCGAGAAGCCCTACGTCCTGATCCACGAGAAGAAGATCTCCGCGGTCAAGGACATCATCCCGGTGCTGGAGAAGGTGGCGAAGGCCGGGAAGCCGCTGCTGATCATCGCGGAGGACGTGGAGGGAGAAGCGCTCGCCACGCTGGTGGTGAACAAGCTGCGCGGGGTGCTGCACTGCTGCTGCGTGAAGGCCCCGGGGTTCGGCGACCGTCGCAAGTCCATGATGGAGGACATCGCCATCCTCACCGGCGGTCAGGCCATCTTCGAGGACCTCGGACTCCAGCTCGAATCGCTCGAGATCAGCTCGCTCGGCCAGGCCAAGCGCGTCGTCATCGACAAGGAGAACACCACCATCATCGAGGGCGCCGGCACCAGTGACACCATCAAGGGACGCGTCAACCAGATCCGCACCGAGATCGACAAGACCACCTCCGACTACGACCGTGAGAAGCTGGAAGAGCGTCTGGCGAAGCTGGCCGGCGGCGTGGCCCAGGTGAACGTCGGCGGCGCCACCGAGACCGAGGTGAAGGAGAAGAAGGCGCGCGTCGAGGACGCACTGCACGCCTGTCGCGCCGCGGTCGAGGAAGGCATCGTCCCGGGCGGCGGCGTGGCGTTGCTGCGCTGCATCGGCGCACTCGGCAAGCTCAAGAAGAAGGGCGACGAGCAGGTCGGCGTCGACATCGTCCGACGCGCACTCGAGTTCCCCATCCGATGGATCGCACAGAACGCGGGCGTCGACGGCTCCATCGTCTGCGAACGCGTGAAGGCCGAGAAGGGCGGCTTCGGATACAACGCCCTCACCGGCGAATACGGCGACCTCGTCGAACAGGGCGTCTTCGACCCGACCAAGGTCGTCCGCTACGCCCTCCAGAACGCCGCGTCCATCGCCGGACTCCTTCTCACCACCGAAGCGCTGGTGAGCGAGATCAAGGAGAAGAAACCCGCGCCCGCGATGCCTCCGGGCGGCGGCATGGGCGGCATGGGAGGTATGGGCGGCATGGGGGGGATGATGTAGCCGCTCCTTCACCACAGAGGACACAGAGGGCACAGAGAACAACAGAGCTCAGGGCTGAAGAAGCAAGGGCTCTGCAACCGCGAATGAACGCGAATAAGGGCTGACGGCACTACAGAACACGGGTGGCGGGGCGCCTGCCCCGCCACCCGACTTGCGACTTGAGACCTGCGACTTGTGACTGTGTTTCGTCGTGCAACGCGGATAGGGAAAGAAGATGTGCCACTGGTGGCTTGCCCACCAGTGTGTTGCTCACTACAGAGGGCCGGTCCCGAGGCATCGGGACCGGCCTTTCGCTTTTCCGGCGTAGCTTAGGCCCTCGTGGCCGTGGTAGTGCGCTCCCCTCGTGGGGCGCAGCGGAAATTTTACCCGCCTCAGGCGGGCCGAAATCTGAAATTCACCCGCCTGCGGCGGGCCCGAAATCCGATCCAAACCCGAAATCCGAATGACGGAAATCCTCGTGTCGCCTCATCGGGACCGGCCTTTTCTTTTTCCCCAAAAACAACAGCTTGATTTTCGATAAAGAAATGCTATACATGTACCCAGCATAAGTCACACGCGCACCGGCTCAACGGGCCGACATCAAGACGACGTTGTCAAAGGGGCTGGTTCGCACACGCGACCCAGCCCTGTTTCTTGAGACAATCCAGGGAGGATAAAGTGATCGAGTACAGATACGAGCACTGCGACACGAAGACGCTCGCCAAGATGGGCGATCGCGTTCAGTTCCTGTTTGACTTCAAGAGAACGCCGTTGGAAAAACTTGGCCAGCCAGATGAGTTGCACCACGCAGAGGAGGTCTGCGTCCGGGTTATCGTCTCAGGTACCCTCCAGAGAATTTGGGAAATTCGGGGCCTGGCCGGGGAGCAGCTCGAGAGGGCGGCCTATTGGTATGCCGTGGAGAAAGGTATCAAGAGGGGAAAGACAACTGTAGACTTGGATGCGTACGACGAAACCCTCAAACAGCCGCCTGATACCTCGAGAGTCTGCTTCGCACCTTTCAACTTCGCAGAGCCGAAGGGGAACATCGGGTTCTCTGCGTGACGTGCTAAGCTAACGAGTTCACGCATGAGAGCCTGGCTCCTCGCTGCAATCGGGCTCTCTTTTCTTCCCGAACAAGGGCTTGCATATTGCTGCGAAGATGATATGTATGTACCGGCTGAGCTGAAGCACCTCGCGGCACGTTTCCGGAGGCGCTCATCGTGCCCATAAGCTTTGAATGTCCCCGGTGCCGGCACCAAATCCGCGCGAAAGACGAGCACGCAGGGAAGAAGGGCAAATGCCCAAGCTGCGGCCTCATTGTTCCTGTGCCGCTTCCTCCGCACGACCAGGAGCGATCCGAGGCGGCGGGACGGGCGGAGCTAGGGAACCAACGAGAACGCCCCATGCTGCAACTAA